>CAYNNV010000093.1:0-8197 GCA_964398625.1 uncultured Sangeribacter sp.
CTCTTTATATTAATTCTCTGACACGCCTTGATGACGACTCTACGCTTATTGAATATACATGGCAAGGCTTCACTGCCCGACTCGTTTTCCCTATGCAAGGCGATGCCGCTGTGCAGACAGCTGTCGCAGCACTTGCGTTCATGCTTCATCTCAATATCTCTCCTGCACTGATCGCTCAGCGTTTCCGTCGATTGCATCCTATAGCCACTCGCCTTAACGTAAGCGAAGGCGTAAACGGTTGCTCGATAATCTTCGATTCTTATACTTCCGATCTCTCGTCGCTGCGTCAGGCTCTTGACTTTATGCGCCGCCGAGCCACTGCCGGGCGTAGTTCTACTTTGATTCTGTCCGACATGCGCCATGAGGCTTCGCTTTCCGATCTATATCAGCGCATGGCTTCCCTGGTCAGCAATTCCGGTGTAAAAAGATTCATCGGAATTGGCCCGGTTCTTTCAGCCAATGCCCCGCTTTTCGGCCCCGAGGCAGAATTTTTCTCCTCAACCGATGAATTTCTCAAGCATCGCTCTGCGGCTGACTTCTCCGATGAGTTTATTCTGATTAAAGGCGCACCGGAATTTGAATTCTATAAGATTCTCGAAATCCTTGAAGCACGCAAGCACGAGACTGTGCTTGAAGTTAATCTTGACGCTATTGTAAAGAATTACAACTATTTCCGCCGGCATCTTAATCCATCTACCGGAATTATCGCTATGGTGAAGGCATCAGGCTATGGCGCCGGTTCCTACGAGATTGCAAAGACGCTCCAGGACAGCGGGGCGGCTTATCTTGCCGTAGCCGTGCTTGACGAGGGAATTGAATTGCGCAAAGGGGGAATAACAATGCCAATAATGGTGATGAACCCGAGGGTGGCAAATTACAAGAATATGTTTGCCTATCGCCTGGAACCCGAAATATACAATTTCGGTATGCTGGAAGAGATGATACGCGAGGCACGTAAAAACGGAGTTACGGCCTATCCTGTCCATATAAAGCTTGATACAGGTATGCATCGCATGGGATTCATTGAAAATGAGATTCCGGCTCTTATGGATATTCTGCTTGCTGCGCCGGAGGTGAAGGCTGCAAGTGTCTTTTCCCACCTCGCCACAGCCGACTGTATTGATATGGATGACTATACCCTCAAGCAACTTGGCATCTTCGCCCGCACTACTGAATATATGATGCAGCGTTATCCTCATCCTCTAAAGCGACATATCCTCAACTCAGCCGGTATACTCCGTTTCCCGGAATATCAGTACGATATGGTGCGTCTCGGCATCGGACTCTACGGAGCCAATACTTTGCCTGCGGATATCGAAAAACCTCTTGCTCCGGTTTCCACTCTGCGCACCGTGATCATCAACATCAGAGAGTGGGAAGCCGATGAAACCATCGGCTATGGTCGCAAGGGAAAGCTCAACCGCCGTTCGCGCATTGCAACAATTCCGATAGGCTATGCCGACGGTATGAATCGTCGTTTCGGTCTCGGAGCTGTAAGCGTCTACGTAGCCGGGAAATGGGCGCCGACAGTAGGGAATATCTGTATGGATGCCTGTATGATTGATGTCACAGACATCGACTGCAACGTAGGTGATGAAGTAGAGATTTTCGGGCCCAATGCCTCCGTAAGCCGCCTCAGTGACGTGCTTGACACAATCCCTTACGAAGTCCTCACATCAGTCTCCCCACGCGTAAAGCGAGTCTACTATCGCGAATAAGATGCTAATCAAGGAGTGGGAGAAAATCTCCATATCCGGCATCCTTCATTTCCTCGCGCGGTATGAACCTCAATGAAGCCGAGTTGATGCAATAGCGTTCGCCCCCTTCTTCTTTGGGCCCGTCATTGAATACGTGCCCGAGGTGTGCCCCGGATGATGCCGACACCACTTCTGTGCGCCGGCGTCCGAATGAATTATCTTCGCGCCTCTCTATCAGGTCTTCGGAAATCGGTCGTGTAAATGCCGGCCATCCACATCCGGAGTTATATTTACGTGTGGAAATGAAGATCGGTGTGCCATCGGTAATGTCCACATATATTCCCGGGCGGAATTCATCATCATATTCATTTTCAAACGGTGGTTCGGTTGCAGCGTTTTGTGTCACTTCCCACTGAAGCGGAGTGAGCCGGCGCCGCAGTTCCTCTCTTTTCCGCGCCTCCTCCTCGGTGCGTCCGACGGTGCGAGCCTTGCGGAACAGTGAGGGCAGCACGTGGCAATACCCACCCGGGTTCTTATAGAGGTAATGCTGGTGATATTCCTCCGCAGGATAGAAATTTTCCAACGGTCCGAACTCTATGGCCAGCGGTTCCTCATAGCGGCGTTGCAATGCAGCAAGCATGGCAGCTATGGTCTCTGCATCGTCAGCGTCAGTATAGTAGATGCCGGTGCGATACTGGGTGCCTATATCGTTGCCCTGACGATTTTCCGCCAGCGGATCAATGCTCTCGAAATAGAGCATTATCAGTTCCGTAAGGCCCACCTGTGCAGGATTGTAAGTCACTTGCACGGTTTCCGCTGCCCCTGTAGTTCCGGTGCAAACGAGGCGGTAATCAGGATTCGGAATCCCGGAATTGGCATAACCGGCCACAGCATCCTTCACGCCCTTGACGAGGGAAAAAAGATGAGCTGTTCCCCAGAAGCAGCCGCCTGCAAAGTATATATTCTTCAACATAGATGTGATTTTTTTAAGTTTAATTTCCTTTAGCTACTTAATTATCAGTTTGTGATTTACTCGTACCCGTCCGGGCAAGACGATGACGAAAATTGGAATTACGGTTGTGAGTCGGATTGTTTTCCACTGCATATTGGAGTGCTTCCTTTTCACCAACGAGTATGCATAGATCAGTTGCGCGACTCACTCCGGTATATAGCAGGTTGCGGTAGAGCATAGGTTTGTGAGCCATTGTTACCGGAAATATCATATAGCGTGTCTCGGAGCCTTGCAGCTTATGCACAGTTGTAGCGTATGCCGTCACCAACTCCGTGAGTTCTGCCCTTGAATATACTGATTTACGACCTTCGGAGAATGTCACTTCAAGAGTCTGTGTATCAACATCAACAGCTGTTATCACACCGGTTTCGCCGTTGTATACGCCCCGTACCGAAGAGTTGGCCGTCTGCATCACCGGATCATGAAGTCTGAAAATCCTCTCGCCGCGGCGCAAAGCCGGTCCTTCAGGGTTTATCCTTTCCTGTAGCAGCGAGTTCAGACGGCGAGCACCGAGCGGGCCAATCTGCTGAGGCGACACCACACGTATTTCCATTGGTGAGATGCCTCGTTGATTCGGCAGTTCTTCAGCCATCAGTGAGAGTATTCTGTCGCTGATAGCCTTCACTCCCTCCTCTTCCAAAATCACAAGATTACCGTGAGGCTCAGACACCGGCATTTTTCCGGTGATTATCGAGCGGGCTCCGATGGCTATGTCATTATTGTAGTTCTGCCTGAAATTGATATCCAAATTCACTACTGGCACTGTTTCAGAAGCAATGATATCGCGCAGCACATCACCTGCTCCTATAGCCGGCAGCTGATCGGGATCGCCGGTCAGTATGAGGCGGGTATCATCCGGTATGGCCTCAAGCAGATGGTTCATAAGTACTTGCTCCATCATGGAGCTTTCGTCAATTATTAATACATCGGCATCAATAATAGAGCCGTGGTAGCCTTCCCCTTTACGATATCCCAACAAGCGGTGGATAGTGGAAGCCGGCATCCCTGTGAGCGCCTCCATACGCTTTGCCGCCCTGCCGGTGGGAGCGGCCTGAACTATCTTCTTTCCCTCCTTGCGCAGGACTTCGGTGATGCCTCCGAGAATGGTGGTCTTGCCTGTGCCGGGACCGCCTGTTATGACCGATACAGAAGATGACAGTACTTTCGCCATAGCTTCGCGCTGCTGAGGAGAATATTCCTTACCTGCATTGCTGTGGGTAGGAATGTCGATGATGCTGACTTCGGGAATATTTCGGTGCGAACGATAGAGAATTTTAGCTGCACACTCCTTTTCCGCTTTGTAAAATACCGGCAGATATAGTCCTCCACGGCTTTCTACAATTCTGCCCGAGGCTATGGTGGAAGCTATCTGTGCCTCCACAAGCTCCTTATCAACTCCGGCTATTGATGCTCCATAACGTGAGGCCTGGTCGGGTAAGGCAAAGAGATTGCCATGCTCGGCGAAATGTTTCACCGCTGTTACGATAGCGCCCCTGAGGCGACGCGGATCAGTATCACTTATTCCAAGAGCTTGCCCTATCTTGTCAGCTGTGAAGAAAGATAATTGCCACACGTCTTCGACCATGCCGTATGGGTCGGTTGAAATAATTTCGGCAGTGCGTGTGCGATATTTATTCAAAATTCGCTCAATATACATATCGCTGATTCCGCAAGAGGAAAGAAAGGCAAGCAGTTCGGCCGGATATTTGAGCGATTTTAGTGCCTCCGATGCTTTAAGTGCGATTCTTTGAGGTATCGCTGTTTTCTCGGGAAAGTCGCGAAGTACTTTGATAGCTTCCGTGCTGAATTGCGCTACCAGCTTTGCAGCAGAAACAGAGCCAATCCCCGGCACAGCTTTAGATACCAGGAATCTCATGACGCCGCTTTCAGTGAGCGGCAGACTGTCGTTGGCAATAGTATCTTGCGTCATATCCTAAAAACGCCTTCACCCCCAACGATGTTCTATTGCCGCAGCCCTTACGAGCTTTTAGCCTCTTTTTTCCATCTGAAAAGAGTTCTTCAATAGCATTGCCTAATTGTGCACTTGCAGTTAGAATCTACAGAGTACACATATTATTCATCATTCTTTTTTTGCGAATCAAGTATAATTTTCAAAACGGATATAAGTTCATTTGCTCTTATGTCACTCTTGGTTCTATACTGTATCATTGGGTTTGCAAGATCTTTTGTAGTAATACAAATTAGATAATCTTGGTCATTAGGCTTTACTTTCTTGGATGCAGTTCCTGCTCCTGCTAAGGCTCCAACTCCTCCTAGCAAAACTCCTCCTACAATCCCTCTACCTAAAGCACTTCCAGTTGAAGTGGATACTTTATAGGATTGCTCACCATTTACAGAAAAATCAAGCAAATTATCAAATTTACATTCTTTACCTTTAATAATAATGATTTGAGACTTTTCAAAGACATAGACTGTCTCATTATCGCCCATTCCCAAATCATCAATTATTTTAGTGGGTACTCCATGTTTCGCCACTACTGTTTCTTTAAAGGCTTTGTATTTAACAGAGTTCTTATGCACTTTAACAAATGCATGCACTATTATAAGTATTACTACAACAATAAAAATAAAAGTTGCCATAAAAATTAGTTATAATGATCCAACACACTTTCTGATACTAGCATGTCTTCTACCATATTATCTATTATTATTATCTATTATTTGAATTATCACTTTCTTGCTAGAATATTATAGTGTTTTTTAGTCATCTCCATACTAAGATGGAGATGATGAATGTACTAATGCCATAATAGGGATGCATACGGATCGCTGTTATAATATAATATTCTCATATCCCTCAGAAAAGATTAATATTCAGTAAGAATAGTTGTCTTGTCTGTGTCGAATTCAATAACCATTCCGCTTAGTATAGCTAAATATTCATCGTCGTTTGGATCACTGCTTTGAGAAAACTGAACCTGTTCATATTGATCCTTAAGATCATTATAGATTTTGAGTATTTCGTCACGACCTAAACGAGAAGGAGTATACACGCGGACAACATTTTTACCTTTTCGAAGAATAATTGTATATGGTACTCCTGAGGCTGAACGACTTTCAGTTTGCGTAGATTCCTCATATTCCTTACTCTTCATTTGCCCATTAGAATTATAAACGACTCCAACACCTTCTCGTTCGATTGTTAATAAGCCATACTCCCAGCCAGTCGGAAATTTTTGGACATAAATCCGATATACAAAAGATTTATTATTAGTGTAAAACCATTGTATTATTTTAAAACGGTTATCAACGCTTGTTGGTTCTATGATTACATTAGAAGCCTGAAATGCGGCATAGGGTGCGAATTTTTCTCGTATAAAGTTTTGAGCCGCAGCAAGTGCGGCTTCCTCAATATTGGTGCTGTTAATTGAGGGATCGCTTTTAGAATAGGATGAAGAACAACTTGTTGCAATAAACAACAAACTAACCAACAAACAGTAAAAAAGATTTTTATTCATAGAGATAATTTTAATAAATTGTTGCAAATTTAATTAATATATTTTATACATAAAATATATTAATTAAAAATTTCCCAAGTTTCAATTTGTAAAGGCCTAGAAATCACAGTAGATGTAATAAATGTTTTTATCTGATTTTGGATAGAATATCGTCAGGAGATTGATGCATCATTAAAAACATAAGGAAGATATTTGATATTATGCCCTTGTTTCAAGATCACATTTTGTGACTTTGAATTTGATTTCGAATTCTGTGATTTCAAGTTTTCAGCTTCCTCTTTAGTAAGTTGAAACATAAAATCCGCAGGGAATCGCTCAATATTACGTTTCACTGCTTGATTTAAAGCACGGGTTTCTACGCCGTATAATTGTGCCAAATCGCTATCAACCATAATCTGTTGACCGCGAATAATGTGTATGAGTTTTTCCACAGGGATTAAGCCGGAATTAGAATCTTCGGTTAATGGTATGGTAATGTGTTCTTCCATTTGATTCTGACTTTATAATGCAAAATTAGCAAATTATTTTTTCATTCACGGAATAAGCAGCGGTTGAGTAGTCTGAAAGACAGAGCAGTGTGTGGAAGCGCAGTATTGTGTAATGGTGGAGTGAGGGTGGGAAAAAAGTGGCTGCGTCGGAATTTTGCAATTCGACGCAGCCTGTAGAGTCAGATACGTATGCTATATCAATTGTTGCCTGTAGTGATGCGGATTGATACGCTTCCGTCAGGATTTACGTTGATGTCAAGGGTAGTGCCTGCAGCAAGACGAATCTCAGGACCGGCACCCTTCTTGTCGGTGCGCTTGGGAAGCTGCGCTGCAGCTGATGTGCCACCGTCGGTGGGGCAGAGAGCGCGCTTGCTGTCAAAGGGCTGTACGGGTGCTACTTCAATCTGCGGGGCATCAGCCTTTTTGGGAGCAGCTGGTTTAGCTACGGGCTTGGGAGCCGGGGCAGCTTTCTTGGCTGCGGGAGCGGCACCTGCACCGGCAAATTGTACGATGGGCTGATCGGTGGCCATGACGTCGCCTTCCTCAATCAGGAGCTTGGCGATTACTCCCTCACGTTCGCTCACAAGGTTGTTCTCCATCTTCATGGCTTCGTAAGTGAGGATCACGTCACCGGGCTTCACGGCATCGCCGGCCTTTACTTTGATTTCAAGTACTGTACCGCCCATAGGAGCATTCATCACAGGACCATTGGCGGCGGGAGCAGCAGCTTCTTCAGCGGCGGGAGCAGCTTGACCCTCGGCAACGAATTCGATGAGTGGTTGGTCAGTGGCCATCACGTCGCCTTCGCCTACGAGAATCTGTTTTACTACACCGCCCTTGTCGCAAGCGAGGTCATTTTCCATCTTCATTGCTTCATATACGAGCACAACATCGCCGGGTTTCACGGTATCGCCGGGTTTTACTTTGATTTCCATCACTGTACCACCCATTGGAGCATTGAATACGGGGCCGGTAACGTCGCCGGTGGCAGCAGCGGGTGCAGCCTGAGTTTCAGCCTGGGGCGCATTTGCCTTGTTTGCTTCGTATTCAGCCTTACGCTTATTGTTGAGATAGGTCTTGGCAACTGCGGGAAGGAGCTCAAGCAGCAGGAATTCCTCCTCGTTGGCAGCCAGTTTCACGCCTCCGAACTTATCAAGAGTCGGGTTGGCGGGAGTCTTATAGGAGTTCACATCGTAAGGTTTCTCTTCGGCAGAACCGGTGATTTGCTCGCGGAACTTAGGATCTACAGGCACGGGAGTATTGCCGTATTCTCCCTTTACGAGTGAGATGAACTGATTGTTCTTGTTGGTATAATCGGGATTACCCTTGCGGCGGTCAACGGCAAGTGCTACGGCCTGGCTGCCTACAATCTGGCTGGTGGGAGTCACAAGGGGAACGAGGCCTGCGTCGCGGCGCACCTTGGGGATGAGAGCCATAGCGTCTTCAAGTACGTCTTCTGCACCAAGAGCGCGGAGGTTGGCTACCATGTTTGAGTACATGCCGCCGGGAACTTCAGCGTCT
>CAYNNV010000094.1:0-8155 GCA_964398625.1 uncultured Sangeribacter sp.
TCACGAAAAAAAGTGGAAGAGCTCGCTGAGAAGCTTAAGGTGAACGATGTGAAAGCACTACCGTATCATGCCGGTATGGATTCTGCTACACGTACCGCTAATCAGGATGCATTTCTTCTCGAAAAAGTTGACGTGATTGTGGCAACGATAGCCTTCGGTATGGGTATTGATAAGCCCGATGTGCGATATGTGATTCACTACGATATACCAAAGAGCCTTGAGGGTTATTATCAGGAGACCGGGCGCGCCGGACGCGACGGCGGAGAAGGAGAATGTATCACTTATTATACAAATAAAGATCTTCAGAAGCTGGAGAAGTTAATGCAGGGGAAGCCAACGGGTGAGCAGGAGATAGGACGTCAATTGCTCATAGAGACGGCTTCTTACGCCGAGAGCTCAGTATGCCGGCGAAAAATATTGTTGCACTATTTTGGCGAGAAATACGAAGAAGAGAATTGCGGCAACTGCGATAACTGTCGTAATCCCAAGAAGCGCGTTGAGGCTACTGAAGAATTGCTTGCAGTCATTGAGGCAGTGCTCGCTGTAGGGGAGCGTCACCGCTCCGAATACCTGGTAAATGTGCTCATAGGGCGCAAGACCGATGAAGTTCGTAATTTCGGACATCAGCTTCTGGATGAATTTGGAAGCTGTGAGAAATGTGACGATAAGTTTCTCGCAACCGTCATTCGTCAGGCAGTAATCGATGGCTATCTCGTGCGTGATATAGAGAATTACGGTATTTTGAGAGTCACTGAAGCCGGGCGCCGTCAACTTAAGAATCCCAAGCCTTTCAGTATAGTGGAGGATGTGGATTTCTCAAATATTGAAGCCGATTCGGGACCCAAGGGGGGTGGTGCCTGTGCCAGCGACCCGGTGCTTTATGCGATACTCAAGGATCAGCGCAAGTCTACAGCTCGACGTCTCAATCTTCCTCCTTACGTCATATTTCAGGATCCGTCGCTTGAGGCGATGGCAACTAATTATCCTATCACCATAGAGGAGCTTAAAAATATTCCGGGCGTAGGAATCGGTAAAGCTCGTAGATATGGAGGGGAATTCGTCAGAATCATAGCAAAATATGTAGAAGAAAATGAGATAGTCCGACCCGTCGATATGCGCATTCGCACCGTGGCTGATAAGTCGCGCACCAAGATTTCAATTATTCAGGGAGTAGACCGCAAGGTTCCGCTTGATGAGCTTGCGCGAAGCAAAGGATTGGAGTTTGGTGATTTCCTTACTGAGCTTGAGGCGATTGTTCTATCAGGCACACAACTCAATATCGACTATTACCTTTCGGAAATAATTGATGAGGATATAGAGGAAGATCTAATTGACTTTCTTCGGAATCAGGAGGATGACGATATAGACGCAGCAATGCGCGAATTTGGAGAAGAACTTTCCGATGATGAGGTGCGTCTTGTGAGGGTAAAATTTCTTTCTGAAATGGGTAACTGATATATAACGGTATGATATTATCATCCATTAATTTATAATATCTATTTATGGCAGAAGATATAAAATCAGGTTCTATAATATATGAAGGCGGTGACGATCCCATGCGCCGTATAGTGGTGCTTGACGGACTTACCGCCAATCCGGGCGACCTTGACTGGGAGCCGCTTGCCTCACTCGGGCATCTTGTGGTATATTCGCGCACTCCGGCGCACCTTGTCGCCGAGCGTATGAAAGATGCGGAAATGGTGCTTACCAACAAGACTGTGATTGATGCGGATGCCATATCTTCATCGCCGGCACTCAAATATATTGGAGTGCTTGCTACAGGATACAATATTGTAGATATAGAAGCGGCAGCTGACCATGGTATAGTAGTGACGAATATCCCGGCTTATAGTACTATGTCGGTAGCTCAGACGGCAATGGCGCTTCTTTTGGAGATCACTAATCGAGTGGGTCACTATGCTGCTGAAAATGCCAAAGGGCGCTGGGCAAATAGCCCTGACTTTTCATACGCTGACTTTCCGATCATTGAGCTTGACGGGAAGCTAATGGGGATTGTGGGGTGTGGTAACACCGGCCATGCTCTCGGCCGTATAGCACGCACTTTCGGCATGCGCCTTGCATTCTTTTCCTCCAAGCCTATTGAGGAATTGCCGGCAGGTGCCGTGAAGATGGAGCTTGATGAAATTTTTTCAAAATGCGATGTAGTTAGCCTCAACTGTCCCCTTACTCCAAATACAGAGAATATGGTTGATGGTCGGCGCCTTAATCTCATGAAGCGGTCTGCAATACTTATAAATACCGGTCGCGGTCAGCTGATTGATGAATATGCGCTTGCTGAAGCTCTTAACACCGGGCGTATCTATGCAGCCGGACTTGACGTGCTTCGTCAGGAGCCGCCGGCAGCTGACAATCCTCTGCTCGGAGCGCGCAACTGCTTTATTACCCCTCATATAGCCTGGGCCTCCGGTGCTTCGAGAGAGCGTCTTCTGGATATGGCCGCAGATAATCTTATGGGCTATATAGCACGCCGCCCCCGCAATGTGGTAAACGGGATAAAATAACCTTATAATCAATTATAAACTGATACATCAAACTATATATCCTATGAGTAATAACGCTGCTGATATGTTTGTGGCTATTCATATCAATGACTTTCCTGCCGAAATGATTCCTTCAATCCGTCAGGCTCTTTTGACGCTTCCTCCGCAGAAGATGCAAATGGTTCAGATGATGGAGTTTAAAAACCCAACATTGGCCTTTATACTCTCCTTATTTTTAGGAGAATTTGGTGTTGACCGCTTCTATATCGGCGATATCGGTTTAGGGGTAGGAAAGCTTCTCACCGGTGGTGGTTGCGGTATATGGTGGCTTGTTGATCTATTCTTTATCATGTCAGCCACCAAACAGAAAAACTATACCAATCTCTATCAGATTATTACAATGATGTGATTCTATTGTCCGAGCAATACTGCACCGGATTGCGAGTGTTACAATATCATAGTTTCGCGGATAATGCCGATATGGTTGTGTCTGTGACAGATAAGTTGTAGCTTGCCGATTCTAAGTACTGATATGCACTCTTTCTGGAAAGTGAGCTCGAGATGGGTTACTTTTGTAATTATTTTTATGCAGGGAGTCAGGCAGTAAATTTGTAGCCTGATTCCCTTTGTTGAATCAGGGGAATTTATTAATTTTGTAAATTGTAAAGCGAATATTAAGTTACATTTTGTGTATAAATAAGTCTTACAAATTTATTTCATGAACAAATTTCAAACTTTATCATGGCTTGGTGCCACAGGATTGCTACTAAGCCTTGCGTCGTGTTCAAACGACGAGATGCCTGTACCTTCAGGTGATAAGTTGACATTTACAGTTTCTTTGCCCGCAGATGTCGCTACGCGTGCATTTGGCGACGGTCTTGAGGCCACCAACCTCAATGTGGCAATCTACGAGGCAGGCAAGACAGAAACAGCTCCGCTGATCTCAACCTTCCCGGGTGGTGCCAACAGCAGGCTTGTCACTATTGAATCTTTAGGCAACAACAAATTTACAGTAACGGTACCACTCGCCCGCAGCGCGGAATATGACGTGGTATTTTGGGCACAGTCGTATGGGAACGATGATGAGAACACTCCATTTACCTACAATGCGGAGACTCAGACTATCAGCGTGAACTACGACAAAATGACTATCAACAGCGAGCTTTCCGATGCATTCTATGCTAAGGAATCGGGTGTAGTTGCCGGTATTGCTCAGGAGAAGGATGTGATACTTTACCGTCCTTTTGCGCAGGTTAATGTTGGCGCTGCCGACTATCAGGAATATATCAATGCAGGGGGCAAAGGTATAACTCAAAGCTCGCTTACTTTCACCGCTCTTCCCACTACCTTCAGCCTTGCCGAGGGCACTGCCATCGCTACTGAGGATGACGCTGACGTGACTTTTAATCTCACGGACATCCCAGTAGGTGAGAACTTCCCGATTGAGAACAATGCAAATGTGAAGTATCTCGCTATGGCATACGTTCTTGCCGGTTCTGCTACAAGCCCCGAGGGTGTTACTGATGTCACTCTTAATGTCACCAACGGAACTTCCCCTCTGACTCGTGAATATACCTCTATCCCCGTGCAGACCAACTATCGCACAAATATTTACGGCCGCATACTTACAAACATCAACGACTTCAACGTCACTATCAACCCGATCTATGACGGCGTTGTTGATTGGGATCCCAGTGCTCCATCTGAGTGGGACGGAAAAACAATCACTCCCATTGAAGATATTGAAAGAGATGATGAAGGTAACTATCTTCTGAAGTCTGCAAGCGATTTAGCCGCTCTATCAAAGTTTACCACCACTCCGGATAGCAAATTCATTCTTATGGCCGATGTTGATTATAAAGGTCAGAAATTTACAGCTGCCGGGACCAGTGCAAAGCGTTTCAAAGGTGAATTTGACGGAAATGGCCACAAAATCATGGGTATAGGTGCTACTAACGGTAAGACCGCCAATAGCATCTTTAGTATTGTAGAAAATTTATATGTTCATGATCTTAATCTGACTGTAAATACTTCAAGCTCTTCACCCCTTATTCAGCAGGCTTACGGCACGGTAAGAGTCGAAAATGTTACAGTTAATGCTGCCGCTAATAATACTATAACTGCATACCAAGGATCTTATTATGGATCAATTATCGGCATAGCACAAACCGGTTCTACTGTGGTTATAAACAGATGCGAAAACAATGCTGATATAAAGGGCTCAACTATTTCAACTGCCGGTGGTATAATGGGTACCGGCAGCGGACAGAATATTTCGATTTCTAACAGCACGAACAATGGAAATATCACATCCGCAGCTACAGGAACTAATTCTCAAATAGGTGTAGCAGGTATAATTGGCAGCATCTCAACCGGAAAAGCAAATATTAGCAACTGTATTAACACAGGTGATATTAATTATACCGCTTCCCGCGGATATGCTGCAGGCATACTTGGCTCAACCGGTTCAGGAACAAGTGGCGAGGATATAACAATATCAAAGTGTAGGAATTCCGGCAATATCACAATGCTGTCAAATCAGCAAAGCAATGGTCAATCTACTCAGAAGTTGGCTGTAGTTGTTGCTGCCGGAATTTATGGAGGAACTACAACCGGAAGCTATACAAGCAAAGCTATAAAGACAATTACAGGCTGTACAAATACCGGCAATATTTCGTCTACCTCTCTTTCTTTGGGCAATGCAGGCTCTACCAATGAAATCAAAGCAATGCCGCAGTATGCAGGCGTTTATTCAGCCGGTATTGTTGGTTTCGTAAGATATTGTGGTCTTGCAGCCACAGGAAATACCAACAGCGGTAATATTTATGTAGCTTCAGCCGAAGCAACCACTTATATGACTCCGTTCTCAGCCGCTGCAGGTATTGTTAATACAATTGGTGTATGCTCAATTAATCTTAGCGACAATACTTGTACTTCGGCAGCTACAATTACAGGTAATGACAACCCTCTCGTAGGTGCTATCTATACTTGGGATAATGTTGCCAAGGATACAAAACTTCCTCAGACTTTCCCGTCAGATGCTGTGGTGGAAGGAAATGTGAACAGCACTTCTTATCCGGTATCTAATCGTTAAATATTTCTTCACTCGGAATCTTACTCTGTTCTGCTGAGTGAGATGACGAAATGATAACCAATATAAATAGTAAAAGACATGAATAAATTCAGAGTTCTTCCTATTATAGGTGCGACAGCTGTCGCTCTGGGCTTTGCATCATGCTCAAACGATGATGTGCCTGCACCCGTATCTGATATGCTTACGTTTGAAGTTACAATTCCTTCAGATGCTGTGACTCGTACATTCAGTGATGGCCTTAACGCCACCAATCTTAATGTGGCTCTTTATGATGCATCAAAGAGTGGCGCAGCTCCCGTAATCTCAACTTTCGGGGAAGGAATTAATAAGGAGATGGTGACTATCACATCTACCGGTGACCTTTCTTTCAAAGTGACAGTTCCTCTTGCTTACGATGCGAACTATAACGTGGTATTCTGGGCCGATGCTTACGATTTCGCAGCCAACTCTCCTTATAGTTTTGACGGTGATAACAATAGCATTGAAGTGAACTATGAGAAGATTAGCATGAACGACAATACGGCGGATGCCTTCTATGCTTACGTCAATAATGTGAGCGGCGCGCAGAGCAATACCAATAACGTTGTGCTCAACCGTGCAATGGCTCAGGTGAATGTCGGAGCCTTTGACTACGAGGTTTATAAGCAGATTTCAACACGAGAGCTTACTCAGTCTTCATATACTCTGAGCAGTGTGCCTAATGTGCTTGATCTCTCAAATGGAAGT
This sequence comes from uncultured Sangeribacter sp., assembly GCA_964398625.1. Lineage (GTDB taxonomy): Bacteria > Bacteroidota > Bacteroidia > Bacteroidales > Muribaculaceae > Lepagella. Next base: position 6,322 of record CAYNNV010000094.1, read on the forward strand.
GTTTCGTCGTATAAGGAAAATGTAACCTTTGATGCCGGTACACTTCCCGTGATTCAGAATCCTGAAGAATTCTTCCCTCTGGGCCGTAAAGACGTAGTCACAGAAGAAATTCCTGATGCACCCGCTTATCTTGCCATGGCTTACGTGCTTGCAGGTAAGAGCCAGTATCTCGTTCCCGAATTTACCTATAACTTCGGTAATGCAGAGAAAAGCGATATTATTAGCAACACATTCCAGAATATCCCTATTCGCGGTAACTACCGTACCAATATCTACGGTAACCTCCTCACCGCAATGATTACCTTCAATGTGGAGATTGATGAAATTTTTAATGGTACTATCAACATCTGTCCGGCCAACAGCGCGGGAGCCCTTACTGCAGCCCTCGAGAATGTAGAAAACGGCGGCACAGTTATGCTCACTGAGGATATTGCCAATGCCGGTCGTATCAACTTCCCCGCAGGAAAGACTGTAACCCTTGATCTCAACGGTAAGACCATAAACGACGTTTGCTTTGTGGCTCGCTCCGGCTCCAACGTCACTTTTAAGGGTAATGGAGTTGTAAACGGTGGCGCAGCTCTTGCAACTGTTACTGCTTACAACGCTACCGTTAATATTGAAAACGGCAACTTTATTGCCGGTATTGATGCCAATGGTAACTCTAATTCCTGCATCTTCTCCGAAGCAGGCGGTATCGTTAATATCTCAGGTGGAGAATTCCGCTGTCAGAAAGCAGCTGCAGAAAACCCCAATTGGTATTATGTGCTCAACAAGATGAACAATTCTACAGGCTATTTCAGCGTGACCGGCGGTACTTTCTATAATTACAACCCCGCTGACGGCGATGACGCTGACTCTACTGACAATTGGGTGGCAGAAGGCTACACGGTTGAGCAGAAAGGTGATGTTTACACCGTAGTAGCAAAATAAGCATATCGAGTATAAACTCCCAGGTATGAGGCCGGAGCAGCAATGCCCCGGCCTCTGATATTTACGTTATTATGTAAGCATACCGTGTCAGTTAAAGACTTTTCAACTATTCTGTAGGATTCGACAGGTTCAACCTGATTTAATCTTCATTATTGTCTTCTCTAAAAATAAATTTTCAAGTTTCGGAAAAAATGAGTAATTTTGCACGCAATAACTTTTAAAAAATTATTGCTCATGTCGTTTATTACTGACCGCGTTGCTATGGAGGGACTTACCTTTGATGATGTCCTCCTTATCCCCGCATATTCCTCTGTTCTTCCCCGCGAAGTATCGCTCGCATCTCGTTTCTCACGCCGTATTTCTTTGAATGTGCCGCTCGTTTCAGCTGCTATGGATACTGTCACTGAGTATCGTCTGGCCATAGCCATTGCTCGTGAAGGCGGTATTGGTGTGATTCATAAAAATATGTCGATTGAGGAGCAAGCACGCCAGGTACACAGCGTAAAGAGAGCTGAAAACGGCATGATTTATGATCCTGTCACAATACAGGCGGGCTCAACCGTTGAGCAGGCTCTGGCGATGATGGCCGAGTATCATATCGGTGGAATTCCTGTGACTGATGCAAATGGATTGCTCTGTGGAATTGTCACCAACCGCGACCTTAGATTCGAGCGTAATCCTAACCGTAAGATCGACGAAGTAATGACTTCGGAAAATATTGTCACCACCACACAGGAGACAAATCTTGAACAAGCCGCGGAAATTCTTCAACTTCATAAAATCGAGAAACTCCCGGTTGTTGACCCAGAAGGGCATCTCGTGGGCCTCGTAACCTATAAGGATATAACAAAAGCTAAAGACAAACCGCTTGCCTGCAAGGACCGACTCGGGCGTCTTCGTGTGG
>CAYNNV010000095.1:0-8034 GCA_964398625.1 uncultured Sangeribacter sp.
CCAATCCCCGTCTTCGCGTGCTGATGCAGAATGCAAAGGCTGCAAATATGCCGAAAGATACCGTAGAACGCGCCATCAAGAAGGCTACCGATAAGGATGCCGGCGACTATAAGGAGATTGTATACGAAGGATATGGCCCTCACGGCATCGCTATCGTAGTGGAGACCGCTACCGACAATAATCAGCGCACTGTGGCCAATGTGCGCTCTTACTTCAATAAGCACGGAGGCTCGCTGGGTACTTCAGGCTCACTCTCTTTCCTATTCGACCATAAATCAGTATTCCATATCAAGCCTAAAGATGGTGTAGAGCTTGAAGAACTCGAACTTGAACTCATTGACTTTGGTGTTGATGAGCTTGAAGCTGACGAGGAAGAATGGGTGGCCTACGGTCCTTTTGACCAGTTTGCAGCTCTTCAGCACTATTTTGAAGACGGCGGTTTTGAGATCACTTCCGCTGAATTTGAAAGAATTCCTACCGACTATAAGGAAGTGACTGCCGAGCAGCGTGAAGCCATTGATAAACTTCTTGAAAAATTCGAGGATGACGAGGATGTTCAGAATGTTTATCATAATATGAAGGATGCTGATTGATAATCCGTTCAGAAAATCTGAATAATTTAGCGAATAAGGCGGTGTGTTGTCAGAATATAGTGATGACGCACCGCCTTAATCACATCAATCAGCTGAAATAATCACTAACGTAACGGATATTTCCCCCACCCGGTTGTTATAATAATAAAACAAATTATTATGATTGAAAATAAAGATCAAATCCTGAGTCGTGTTGACGCGCTCGAAGCTATGCAGCAGCCTCTTTCACCCGACCTCCGGCAGCGTGCCGAACAGGAACTTTTCGACCTGCGCGCCGACCTTGTGGAGTCAACCATGACAGCCTCTAAGAAAGAATCCGAGGAGATTGGACAATTGCTTCAGCGCCTTGATGCCGCCAAAGAGCGTCTTGCACTTCAGGATCCTACCGACGAGCTGAGATGAGCACCGCAGATAAAGGCGCTACCCCGAAGCCTATGAGGATTGATCTTCGAGCAATTCTCAAGAGTCGTCGCGCACCTATTCCTGCCCCTGTAGTCAGAATGTTGGAGAGAGTGATACGCCAGGAGGAGCTTAACGGAATACTTTCGCGTACCTTCCCGGCTGAAGGGAGCAAATTCGCTGCCGCCGCTCTCAGAGATCTTGACGTCACGCTTTCAACCTCAGGACTCGAATCATTATCTCCTGACAAGCGATACATCTTTGCCTCAAATCATCCTCTTGGCGGACTTGATGGCGTGGCTCTGGTTGACGTACTCGGGAGCAAATTCGGTGACGATAACATTCGCTTTCTGGTCAACGATATTCTGCTTAATATCAAACCATTGGCTCCGGTATTTCTCCCAATTAACAAATACGGCACCCAGGGGCGTGAAGCCGCACGACGCATAAATGATACCTACGCCTCCGATAAGCAGATACTCATATTTCCCGCCGGACTCGTATCACGCCTTCATCCTGACGGCGAGATACGCGACCTCAAGTGGCAAAAGGCCTTTGTAGCCAAAGCACTTGAATACGGCCGCGACATTGTACCGGTGCGGTTTATAGGGCAAAATTCCAACCGATTCTACAACACGGCGCTATGGCGCAAGCGTCTCGGGATGAAGCTCAATATAGAGCAGATCTTACTCCCCTCAGAGCTTACCGGTGCGCGAGGTGCGCATTACAGAATCATTTTCGGCAACCCTATACCCTGCGAGAAAATTCGCTCATACGGAGACCGACCGGAGCTGATAGCGGAAGCGGTGAAGAGAATAGTCTATTCCCTTCATTAAGGGGCTTATTTAGATATGACGAACCAAAAAGAGAGAGGCCGGGGCAACTATGAATGGGGACACCGTGCTGAGGAGATTGCGGCTGAAGACTTCATACTCCGGGGCTACACCGTGCGCGAGCGCAATTGGCGTCCCGGTCCCGGAGGACTGGAGATTGACCTCATTACGCAGATTGATTCCACCATTATTTTCGTTGAAGTTAAGGCCCGCAGCGGTGAGTGGGAAAGTGCGGAAGAAGCGGTTGATGATAAAAAAATAATGCGACTCTGCCGAGCCGCTGACATATATCTCTCCTCAATGCAGGAAGATGTGGAATACCGCTTTGATATCGTGACCGTCACGGGCAATGACGCTCAGCATATCATTAATCATATAGAAAATGCCTTTATGGCGCCTCTGACGTCGTTCTGAGGCGCGGAATGGATGATGTTGTGATTCCACAGGTGAAGCGAAATTCTCGCTCCGCGACTCCGCGAGAAGCTCTCGTATATACCCAACGTCACACCCTGCGGCACTGGTTTCTTAAGGGGAATCTAATAATAGAGTTTTATCGGACGACAGCGATGATAAAAAAATAATGCGACTCTGCCGAGCCGCTGACACTTATCTCTCCTCAATACGGGAAGAGGTGGAATACCGCCTTGATATCGTGACCGTCACAGGCAATGACGCACAGCATATCATTAATCATATAGAAAATGCCTTTATGGCGCCTCTGACATCGTTCTGAGGCGCGGAAATCATCGTCCCCAAGGATACCATACCAGCGACACCGCAGCGCGCGTAGGGCCTATCCATGTGCGGTCGGTGGTCTGTAGCCACACATCGTGAGTGTCTCGCCGGTCATACTCCATGCATCGCCCTTCCGACCATCCTATGCCGAGCGAGAAATCAAAAGCTATCTTACTGCTCACCGGGAGCGTGTAGCCATATTCTATACTGGCGCCGAAAGTGGGATGACTGAATATATTCATTGAAGGCTCACCGCCGAGATAGCCTCTGTTGCCGAGTTTCAGGTCGTAAGTATAGAGTTGCAGATATGCCCCAACGTGATGCCCTTTGAGGCGAGTCTTTTCACCGGAGATATAATAGGCAGCACCTAATTCCGCGCCATATATTCTCCACGAGCGGTAATGCTCCGGACAACCCCACCAGGCACCTTGAAAATCAAGCGAGAGCGCCCAGTTTTCCCCGATAGCAAGCTGTGCTCCGATGTTAGGCACCAGTGCTGCGTCATAGAGCAGATTCGTGCGCAATCCGAATTTGGGAGCGTGCGCAGTGATTGTGTCATTCTGAGCGTTGATCCCAAACGCAGAACAAACTATCAAAAGAACTATGGAGACTCTGAGATACATTAGCGAGGAAAAAGATGTGGCTGCCCTGTCGGCATGTGCCCGCAGCGCAGCCACAAAAGTTCTATAAAGTGATAATATTAGAATTAGTCATTAAATGGATCATCGTCGCCTCCTTCGTCCACCTGAATTACATGTTCCTCTGTAACAGTGACATCACCGCCGTTGTTCCAATCATCCACAGTTTCGTAGAATTTGATCTGACGGCCAAATATGGCTTCGTATTCATGTTCTGTAGCGCCGGGGGCAACAAATCCCGCACCGTTCGACAGATCAATCAGATAGTCCATATAATTCCCGGGAACCCAAAGTGATGCAATCGGGAAAGCTGCCCAAGCGTATGTCACACCATCGAGGGTCTTGGAAATTGCATCAACGCCTTCTTCGTATGGATAGATCACATCACCTGTGATAGTATTGGTGATTCGTACGAGCAATGCGATATACGACATTCCTTCGCCGAACTTTCCGTTGACGCCATCGCCCGCCTCATTGAGATAATTTTTGCTGAGCTGTTGCGGGAAAAGCATAAATGCTTCAGAGGTTGTGCCTTCAGTATCAACGCCTGTCATAATTTCTACAGAAGTAGCGTCTTTGTCAAGCACCTTGGGAGCGGCAAAGATATATTCTATCTCGTCGGTCTGTTCACCTGTCGGCTTGCAGAAAATCTGACCGCCTTCATTTGCAATATATCCCTTTTCATTCATTACCTCGTTTTGATCATCTTCTCCGTGCTGCTGCCATAATTCACCAAAGTACTCCACATCACCGGAATTGTGAATATTGCCGAATTTCACACCTGCAATCTCATATTTAAAACGAGTGTCTTTATTTCTAAGCTCTGAAATGTAAACTTTAGAGAGTGCATGACTAAATGTAAGCTCCATATCATCATCTTCCGGCCCAAGATTGCTTCCGGAACTTGCGAAGATAAGGTCTATCTGCTTGTTTATGTCAGCATCAACTGTGAATGAATTTTTGATACCGCCACGGTCGCCTGAAGGCTGCATCTCCATTGATGATGGTGCATAAGCCAGGAATGTAAGCCATGAGCCATCCACGGGATAGTAATACGGAGTCTCTGAGGTAAACAATAGGCCGCCTGTCTCACGGGTGAATTTCACCGGCTTCCCATCAAGGAAATAAGGAACCATCGTATCATTCGCGTCATCTATATCTCCCTTATAGCCATAGACCATGAAGTCATCAAGATTTGTAGATGAGTACTCCATTGCGCGGGTGGCCTTGCCGGTGTGCGCGCGGAAAGAGATTGCATTGCCGTTAACGGCGGTATTGTTGATGTCGATCAACTCTTCCTGCGAGCAGGATGCAAGCGTCATAGCTGCAATACCAAGAAAAAATAATCCTTTTTTCATTTCGTTTGGTTTGTTTTTAGTTAGTATTATGTAATTATCTCTGTTTCTTGTCTTTACATACCGACTGTTTCGTGGTTTCCGCTCCAGCCGTTTACCGTGGGTTGGAATCCCGTCCCCCCCGCTCCATGCTGCGGAAACGATACGGAATCAAGCACCACTACGATATTGTCTCTTGAAGAGCCGTGAATCTGCTCTGTGACGTCGTGAGCTGAATACCAGCTTTTTCCGTCGCCCATATCGGCGAAGACCGTTAGATGGTGCGGCACTTCATCATCGTTGTCGCTGCGGCTCAGTGGCTTCGAGGCGCAGTGGCCGAAGGTGAGAAGGCGCCCGATAAGGTTGCCGTTGCTCGTTGCGTCCATTGCGAAGAGGTGGGTCACCGTCTCATCGCCGGTCGCGTCACGCCCGGGATGCACAGTAGAGGCCATGCCGGATATAGAGGCCGTAATGGCCATGGAATTTGTGAAGTTTATAGGATTACGGATTATGAAGGTATAAGTATAAATCACTGATTTCATTCTGAAAGTGACCACCGTCTCTTCATTGCCCGGCTCGGCTATTTCAATTCTCACCATTGGTACTGACGCCACCCATAGAGGGTCAGGGGAATTGGCCATGCGCTCATCCTCAGAGCCGTTAGCGCGTGGCATCATAGAGGGGAGCACGTTGAAGCCGTTGTTCTTAAGGTCATTGAGGCGAAGTCCGAAATTTTCGTGTGCATCATGGCCGGTGAGGCTGTGAGCGGTAGCATCGCTATTAAAGCATAGAGCGGCGTAAGTGCCGGCTGGCAGAGTGATTCTTCCGCCATCGCGTCCTTTGAATTCGTAGATGTAGGGTGATGTGGTTTTAGCGCTGAGGCGGTAGAAATATACCGTCATTTCCGTAGGAGCTGCATCCGGTTCATCCTGCCAGTCAAACTCGATGCTTACCCCTACGCGGTTATGATTATGGTCAAAGCATAGATCGCGATGCCGGCAACCGGTGAGTGCTATAAGCAGACTGAATAAAATCAGTATGAGTGACGGTTTGGGTCGTAATGTTCTGATATACAAAATCATACGCATACCCCCCCATTCCGCCCCATGAGTCAGGGCAGATTCGGCTGAAAGAATATTCCCACAGTCTTTACTCACCGATAATATTAGTTCCTGTTGACAAATTGTTAGTACGGCTACGGCATCCGATTATTCATACGCCGTTCCGGACGAATCATTGACAGATTTCTTATCGCTCAAAGATACGAAAAAAAATCAACTAATTATAATTCAGCAATTTTTTTAACATTTACTTCTTCTTGGCAGCAGTCTTGGTTGAAGATTTGTTGCTGTCTTGGAGCGGCTTTTCGTACTGCTCTTGGTAGTCCCGGATGCAGTGGTTTTTGCCGCTCCACGCCGTGGTTTCTTAGGAGCGGCATCTTGATCGGCCATAATCTTCCGGGCGTCTTCAAGAGAAAGCTCCGAAGGTACCACATCCTTGGGCAGCTTATAATTTGTAGCCTTCTTAGCCCCCTCTTCCTTATAGGCGATATACGGGCCGAAGCGGCCGTTGAGCACCTGAAGTCCGGGCATTTCAGGATATTCGCGGATAAGCCGGTTAGCTTCTTCCGTGCGCTTGGCTTCAATCAGGGCTATGGCCTCGTCAAGAGTGATAGTGCGCGGTTCGTATTGAGCAGGAATGGATACAAATTTGCCGTCATGACGGATATAAGGACCGAAACGACCGATTGCAGCCACCACCGTTTTCCCCTCAAATTCTCCCACAGTACGAGGAAGCTCAAAAAGCTTCAGCGCCTCTTCAAGTGTGATAGTCTCTACGCTCTGCCCCTTTAGGAGCGACGCAAATGCAGGCTTTTCCTCTGAAGCGGTATCACCAAGCTGCACAAGGGGGCCGAATCGCCCTATCTTTACGCTCACGGGCTTTCCGCTCTTCGGGTCAAGCCCTAACTGCCGCTCTCCTACTTTGTGCTCCATGCGCATAGATGATATGCGCTCTATATCGGGGTGGAAAGAGCCGTAGAAATCATCAATCTCCTTCTTCCAGCCGAGTTTCCCTTCCGCAATCTCATCAAATTTCTCCTCAACGCGGGCAGTGAAATTATAGTCAAGAATATCAGGGAAGAATTCGGTGAGGAAGCGTGTCACAATCATTCCGGTATCGGTAGGAATAAGTCTGCCCTTCTCGGAGCCGGTAGTTTCAGTGTTGACAGTCTCGGTGATGGTATCGTCCTTGAGCGTGATGACGGTAAATTCACGGTTTACTCCCTCTTTTTCCCCTCTCTCTACATAGTCTCTTCCCTGAATAGTAGAAATGATTGGAGCGTAAGTTGAGGGGCGTCCTATGCCGAGTTCCTCCATCTTCTTGACAAGCGATGCTTCGGTATATCTGGCCGGAGCCTGAGTAAACCGCTGGGTGGCTTTTATCTCACCGGGAGTAAGTTTCTGCCCGGTCTCCACATGAGGCAATTCCATATCGAAAGCACCTGATTCAGCATTATAGACTCGCATGAAGCCGTCGAAAGTAATTACTTCACCGGAAGCCTCAAAAGCCGCATCAATACCGTCGGAGGCTATGATTTCCACATGAGTCTTCTCCAGTCTTGCGTCAGCCATCTGCGAGGCAAGTGTGCGTTTGCGGATAAGGTCATAGAGGCGTTTTTCCTGCGTAGTGCCTTCAATGGAGACATTGGATATATATGTCGGGCGTATGGCTTCATGAGCCTCCTGTGCACCCTTTGATTTAGTATGATAATGGCGCACGTGCAGATACTCCTCCCCAAGATCGCTCTTGATGGTCTGCGCTATATCGGCTATGGCGAGTTTGGAGAGATTGAGCGAGTCGGTACGCATATAGGTGATAAGACCGGCTTCATAAAGACGTTGGGCTATCATCATAGTCTGATTTACCGAAAAACCGAGTCTGCGCGATGCCTCCTGCTGAAGGGTAGAGGTTGTGAAGGGGGGCGCCGGGGAGCGGTGAAGCGGCCGCACAGTGACTCCGGCCACTTCAAAGCCTGCGTGCCTGAACTGCTCCAGAAGGGATTTTGCCTCTTCAGCGGTCTTCAGTCGGCGCGACAGCTCTGCTTTGATGGGGCGGTCTGAGCCTGCTACGGTGAATACTGCCGAGACACGGAAATATGTCTCAGCCTTAAATTCACGTATCTCTATTTCGCGCTCACAGATAAGTCTTACTGCTACGCTTTGCACCCTACCTGCCGAAAGTGCGGGCTTGATTTTCTTCCAGAGCACCGGAGAGAGTTCAAATCCTACGATGCGGTCAAGCACACGCCGAGCCTGCTGTGCGTTGACGCGGTCTATATCGATTCCGCGAGGATTCTCTATAGCGTTGAGTATGGCAGGTTTGGTGATCTCATGAAATACTATTCGCCGCGTATTCTCCGGCTTAAGCTCAAGCACCTCGGCAAGATGCCAGGCTATAGCCTCTCCCTCGCGGTCTTCATCGGAAGCGAGCCATACGGTAT
>CAYNNV010000096.1:0-7711 GCA_964398625.1 uncultured Sangeribacter sp.
GCCCCGTGTGACTGAGCTTTTTGAAGCTCGTAATCCTTCTAATCCTGCAGTTGTAAGCGAAATTGACGGAGAGGTTAAGCTCGGAAAGACGAAGCGCGGCAACCGTGAGCTGTCGGTGACTTCCAAACTTGGCGAAGTTAAGAAATATCTTGTGCCTCTGTCACGCCAGATTCTTGTACAGGATAATGACTATGTGCGTGCCGGTACGCCTCTTTCTGACGGAGCAATCACACCTGCCGATATCCTCAATATCATGGGACCAACTGCTGTACAGGACTATATAGTCAATGAGGTGCAGGACGTATACCGTATGCAGGGTGTTAAGATCAACGATAAGCACTTTGAGGTGATCGTCCGCCAGATGATGCGTAAGGTGAATATCCTTGATCCCGGCGACTCAGGATTTCTGGAGCAGCAGGTGGTTGACAAACGTGATTTCCTTGAGGCGAACGACCGAATCTGGGGTAAGAAAGTAGTTGTAGATCCGGGTGATTCTGATCTTCACAAGGGAGAGATTATCACAGTACGCAACCTTCGCGACCTCAATTCAGCTCTCAAGCGTCGTGACGCAAGAATCATTGAAGTGCGCGATGCAGTGCCGGCTACATCTGAACAGATTCTTCAGGGTATCACCAGAGCTGCACTTCAGACCAAGAGTTTCATGTCAGCCGCATCATTCCAGGAAACAACCAAGGTGCTCAATGAGGCTGCCATCAACGGTAAGACCGACTATCTTGAGGGAATGAAGGAGAATGTGATCTGCGGACACTTGATTCCCGCCGGTACCGGCTTGCGCGAGTATACCAAGCTTATCGTAGCTAATAAAGAAGACTACGAGGCTCTTAAGACTGATGACGAACCGGTAGACGTAGTGCACGAAGAAGTGAACTGATTCTACGGATATTGATACAGAACGGCGACGTTACCCTTGTAAGAGTAGCGTCGCCGTTTTGGTCATATTGGAATTTATTGCTAATTTTGAGCATTAATAATCAGTTATTTTTTAGCTGATTTCAATAACTTGTCATGGATAGAATGAAAAGAATAAAAGGGCTTCGGGGATTAATTGCATCGTTTCTGTTTATAGCCGTTGGCTTAGGTGCATCTTTCGAGGCTTACTCCTTTGACTGGTTGCGCGCCGGGAGCGCAGTGCTCAAGACCGGAGCGGCAATCACCATGAGTGATGCAGATGTGCAAAAATATGTACGACAGAGCGTTCAGCAGATGGATAGGCGCAATAATGTGCTCCCGTCTTCAAATGCTTATTCCCGACGTCTTGCCCGTATCACTTCAGGCCTGAAGAGCGTAAACGGCATCCCACTTAATTTCAAGGTCTACCGGAATAATGAGGCTAATGCTTTTGCCTGTGCCGATGGAAGCGTCAGGGTTTATACCAAGCTGATGGATGTGATGACTGACAATGAGATACTCGGCGTAATAGGACATGAGATAGGCCACGTGGCACTTAAGCACTCTAAGAAGCAAATACGTCAGGCTTTACTTGCCTCCGCTGCACGCGATGGACTTGCCGCCGGGAGTGGTACGATAGCAGCCCTTTCGGCATCATCACTGGGAGCATTAGGCGAGGCTATGATTAATGCAAAGTATTCGCGCACGCAAGAGACTGAAGCCGATGATTACGGTTATAAATTTCTAAAATCACACGGTAAAAACCCTTACTCACTTGCTTTGGCATTTGGAAAGCTAAAGAAATTAGGAGGAAGTCGCAGCAACTATATTATGAAACTTTTTTCAACTCATCCGGATCTTGACAATCGCATAGCAAGAATAAAGAAGCGGTGCAATTCCGAGGGAATTCCCGTGATAACCCGCTAATTAGGGAATTCTTGAAGCATGGTATATTATAAAGCGCGAATTATGTGGTAAAAACTTTGTGAAAGTTGTAAAAAAGTGTTAGTTTTGCCAAAATTTAAGCACCTTTACGGCCGAATTAGGCAGTGAAAGGAGACTCTAAATAAGGAATGTTATGAAGAAGCATTTGGCTTTGACGGGCGTAATACTGCTTGCGCTTGGCGCAATATCCTGCAGTCGCCATGCCACCGCTCATCTAATGCTCGGTAAAGACTTTGAAGGTGATAGTGTGACGATTGCCACTTTTCATGATACTGTTCCACTGGAGAAGGGAGTGGTTAAGGATGGTGAAGTTACACTTGACCTATCAGATGATCTTGGCGATAAGCCCTCTCTCGTGCAGATTATGATAGGGGGAAGAAGCCGCGGATTTTTTGTGCTTGAATCGGGCAGAATAGAGATAGACTCTGTTCGCAATCCTTCAGGTACACCACTTAACGACCGCTTCACCAAACTAAGTATTAAGGCAGATTCGGTTGCTGAGACAGATGATATGGATCTTTATCGAAAGATTCTTACAGACTTCTACAAGGAGAATAAGGATAATGCAATAGGGGAGTATTTCGGAGTAGAACTCGTGAGAAATTCAGAACTTCATGATATAGACCTTATGCTTGCCGGAGCCTCGGATGAATTAAAGAAGTCTACGCGTCTGGCCAATTACCGCAATGCAGCTCTGCTGCGCGAGAATACTTCACCCGGACGGAAATTTGTTGATTTCGGTGCCGTGCAGCCCGATGGCTCTACCATGAAGCTCAGCGATATAGCGGGTCGAGGTCAATATACATTGGTGGATTTTTGGGCATCATGGTGCCCTTATTGCGTGCGTGACCTTTCATCGCTTAAAGAAATATATGAAGAATTCTCTCCTAAGGGGCTGAAGATGGTAGGAGTGGCAGTGCGCGACCAAATTGATGCCACGGATCAGGCTGTGAAAAAATATGATATTCCCTATCAAATCCTGTATAATGCAGGTCGGATACCCTATGATTTATACGGATTTACCGGAATTCCTTACTATATGCTCATCTCTCCTGACGGAACTATCGTGAGCCGCGGGGAGACTCCGGCAGCTTTACGCCAGAGACTTAACAAGATATATCTATGACAACAATTTCTGCACCGGCTTCACTTAATAAGTATATACAGGACAGTATTATCGACAACTGGGATCTTGTGGCGCTCTCCGATATGGGAGGCGTCAACCTCCGGTTTCGCGACGTGGCGGAATGGATAGCCAAGCTCCACATCCTCTTTGATGAGATCGGTATAAAGCCCGGCGACAAGGTGGCTCTCTGTGGCCGTAATTCTTCAAACTGGGCCGTGGTATTTATGGCTTGCCTTACGGCGCGTGTGGTGTGCGTTCCTATTCTTCACGAGTTCAAGCCCGACAATATACAGCATCTGGTGAATCATTCGGATGCAAAACTCCTATTTGTGGATCAAGCTATTTGGGAGAATCTTGATGAAAACACGATGCCCGGACTGCTTGGAGCAATATACATAATGGAGTTCGGAATGCCTCTGAGTCGACTGGAGAAACTGACTCAAGTGCGAAACAATATCAATGAGTATTTCGGTCGGAAATATCCATATAGTTTTGAGCCTAAAGATATTGATTATCCGGAGGATACACCTAATGAGCTCGCTATAATAAGTTATACTTCAGGCTCTACGGGCATGTCAAAGGGTGTAATGCTTCCATACAGAAGCCTTTGGAGCAATATTAAATTCTGTGTTGAAAATCTTGACTTCCTGGTAGCCGGCGATGGGGTAGTAAATATGCTACCGCTTGCTCATCTTTACGGAATGATAATAGAGATGCTGCATCCCTTCTGCAAGGGTTGTCATTGCTATTTTCTCACGCGACTGCCATCGCCTAAGATTATTCTCAAGGCATTTGCCGATGTGCGTCCCAAGTTGATTATCACGGTGCCTCTTATCCTTGAGAAAATTATCAAGACTAAGGTATTCCCAATGCTTGATAAGCCATTGATGAAGTTAATGTTGAAGGTGCCTTATCTTGATGATAAACTTCTTGCAAAGGTAAAGACCGGTCTTGAGCAAGCTTTTGGCGGCAATCTCAAGGAGCTTATAATAGGCGGGGCTGCTCTTAACAAGGAAGTGGCGACTTTCCTTGACAGAATAGGATTCCCCTATACAGTAGGCTATGGTATGACCGAGTGCGGACCGCTCATAACTTACGCAGCACCTAAGGATAATAAGCCCGGTTCGGTAGGAAGAATAGTAAGCCGTATGGAAGCACGTATTGATTCCGACGATCCGGCGCATAAGCCCGGTGATCTCTGGGTGAAAGGCACCAACGTGATGACCGGATATTATAAGAACGAGAAGGCTACACGCGAGGTAATGCCTGCTGATGACGGATGGATGAATACCGGCGATCTCTGCACTATGGATGATGATGGTTATATCTTTATCAACGGTCGTACCAAGACTATGATACTCGGGCCATCAGGCCAAAATATTTACCCTGAAGAGATAGAGCAGATACTCAACAATCTGCCTTACGTAGCAGAATCGCTCGTCGTATCAGATCAGGGTAAACTTAAAGCTCTTATATATCCTGACTTTGATGCTGCGCGATTGCAAGGACTTGACCGTGAGGCTCTCACCGCACAAATGGAGGCGAATATCAAAACTCTCAACAGCGACTTGCCGGCTTATTCGAAAGTGGCAGGATATGAGATCTTCGAAGAGGAATTTGAGAAGACTCCAAAACGCTCTATTAAGCGTTTCTTATACCAGCGTTAATTCCAAATAATAATTATAAACATAATCTACAATGAAACTTAACATCAAATCATCTCTTCTGATGCTCGCCGTAGCCGGTATGCTTGCAAGCTGTACGAGCAAGAAAGATTTTTTGCAGCTTCAGAATGACTACAAGGCGCTTAATACAGAGTATATGAGTGCTAAAGAAAGTCTGGCTGAATGCAATGCTGCTAAAAAAGGAATGGAATATCTCATTAAGAAAGCTAATGAGGAAAACGAGCAGCTCCGCAAGGGATATGCTTCGCTGAAGCAGACTCTTGATAATTCAATTGAATCTAATTCACAGGGCTCGGTGAATATTTCTAAACTCGTGGATGAAATCAATGCATCCAACGCTTATATCAAGCACCTCGTTGAAGCCAAATCAAAGTCTGACTCCCTAAATATGGTGCTAACAAACAATCTGACACGCTCTCTTTCAAAGGAGGAGCTTAAGGAAGTTGACGTGAAGGTGCTTAAAGGGGTAGTATATATTTCCCTTGCTGACAATATGCTCTTTAAGTCTGGTTCTTACGAAATCTCCGACCGCGCTCTGG
The DNA here is from genome assembly GCA_964398625.1 of uncultured Sangeribacter sp. Taxonomy (GTDB): domain Bacteria; phylum Bacteroidota; class Bacteroidia; order Bacteroidales; family Muribaculaceae; genus Lepagella. The sequence goes on from CAYNNV010000096.1 coordinate 5,205, forward strand.
AGACTCTTTCAAAGATTGCCAAGATCATCAAGGATTATTCTGACTATGATGTGCTTGTAGAGGGCAACACCGACAATGTGCCTATCTCTCGTACCAATATACGCAATAACTGGGATCTCTCAGCACTACGAGCTTCTTCAGTAGTACAGTGCCTTATTGATAAATATGGAGTTAATCCTTCACGCCTTACTGCCGGTGGACGTGGAGAATTCAATCCTATCAGCGACAATGATACCGAAGTTGGTCGTCAGCGCAACCGTCGTACTGAAATCATTATCACTCCTCAACTCAACGAGTTCCTTGACCTCATTGACCAGGCTCCTGCTGACGAGCAGAAGTAAAGATACTTTACAATTAAATTAAATAAGGAGGTTGAAGCCGATTAATCACGGATTCAACCTCCTTATTTAGTGGTCAGTCGTTAAGCTATTTAGATGATGAGTAGTGACGGCAATATCGGGTTAGGCCACATTCATCGCATAGCGGACGCCGAGCCTTGCATACGTATCGGCCGTGGAGTATGAGCCAATGATGCGCTTTAGCCACCAGATGTACCGGGATGTGCTTCATCAGGGTCTTTTCAGTGGAAAGCGGAGTCTTTGAGTTGCTTGTAAGTCCTATGCGGTTGCTTACGCGAAATACATGGGTATCAACAGCCATGGCAGCTTTATTCCAAACTACGGATAGCATCACGTTGGCCGTCTTTCTTCCCACTCCCGGGAGTTTTACAAGCGAGTCTATATCTGACGGTACTTCCGAGTCGAAATCTTCCACAAGCATCTTTGCGGCTTTGTGCAGATGATTAGCTTTGGCGTTAGGATAGCTTACGGAAGCGATGTACTTTCTTATTTCCTCTACTTCCGCTGCGGCCATCTTCTCCGGAGTAGGAAATGCCTCGAAGAGGGGAGGAGTGATCATATTCACCCGTTTGTCGGTGCATTGGGCGGAAAGCACCACAGCCACGAGCAACTGCCAGGGATTGGCGAAGTGGAGCTCAGTGGCTGCATCCGGATTGTTGGCTTCAAACCAGGTCAACACTCCGTCATATCGCTCGGCAAGAGTCATCGTGCCGAATCAAATTCGTGGAGGAATCGTATATCATTCTCCGAGAACATGCGTAAGTCTTTCACACGGTATTTAAGATTGGTGATTCTCTCAATACCCATGCCGAAAGCATATCCGGTATATTCCTTTGAATCTATGCCACAGGCTTCAAGCACATTGGGGTCAACCATTCCGCAACCGAGAATTTCTACCCAACCGGTTCCTTTACAGAAGGCACAGCCTTCGCCGCCGCAGATATTGCAGGAAATATCCATCTCGGCCGATGGCTCTGTAAAGGGGAAATAAGAGGGGCGCAGACGAATTTTTGTATCGGGACCAAACATTTCCCGTGCAAAATAGAGGAGCACCTGCTTGAGGTCGGCAAACGATACATTGCGGTCAATGTAGAGTCCTTCTACCTGGTGAAAGAAGCAGTGTGCGCGAGCCGAGATAGCTTCATTACGGTATACACGGCCCGGACAGATGATTCTGATGGGGGGCTTGGCATTCTCCATAGTGCGTGTCTGCACTGATGATGTGTGGGTGCGGAGAAGCACATTGTCACCTTCGCGGGTGATGAAGAATGTGTCCTGCATATCGCGTGCAGGATGATCCGGAGCAAAGTTGAGGGAGGAGAATACGTGCCAGTCGTCTTCTATTTCCGGACCTTCTGCTATCGTGAATCCCATGCGGGAGAAAATATCGTTGATTTCATTCTTGACAAGCGACAGTGGATGGCGGGAGCCTGTGAGCATAGGCGATGGAGTGCGCGTGAGGTCAATATCACAATCCTGTACCTCGGAGCGCGACAAGGCTTCTGCTTTCAAGGAATTGATTTTATCCGTAGCGACAGTCTTCAGTTCGTTGATGAGCTGCCCGACTTCGCGCTTACGGTCAGCAGCTACATTGCGGAAGTCATTGAAAAGCTGTGATATACTTCCTTTTTTGCTAAGATACTTAATGCGCAGGGCTTCGGCCTGCTCCGCATTGTCGGCCGTTATGGCCTCTATTTCGGCTCTCAGAGCCTTTATCTTGTCAATCATAATAGTAATCTTTGAATCGCGAAGTTACAAAAAAAAGCTGAGATTTGGGTTAGTAATCACTAAAATCAGAATCCGAAAATATCATCTATTTACCTGCGCACCCGTTTATACGCATATACGGCAAAACAACCAACTATTACAAAGCAGCAGAACGGAAGTAGAAACGACACGTTGACGGCAGGAAGCGAGCCAACGTTGCCAAGGTCAATGATCATGCCTTGCAGAGGCGGCATCAGTGCGCCTCCTACAATGGCCATAACAAGAAATGCCGCTCCGAGAGAGGTGTCGCGCTCATCTACTCGCTCAAGAGCGATTCCGTAGATACTCGGAAACATAATTGACATAAAGAGGCTGACTCCCACCAGGCAATACAGCCCGAGATTGCCTACGATAAAGACAGCTCCTGCCGAAAGCAGTGCT
>CAYNNV010000097.1:0-7659 GCA_964398625.1 uncultured Sangeribacter sp.
GAGCACCTGACTGTTAATCAGGGGGTCGTTGGTTCAAGCCCATCCTGAAGCGCGGAAAAACGGAATTCGTGATGAGTTCCGTTTTTTTTGATTATACAGCCCTTTGTTGTATACTGAATATGACGCGATTCGCCCCTTTCAGATTTCCCGGTATTGCTGCTATTATAATTGTGCTTCTGATGACAGTGATGGATGTGACTATCGTAAAAGTAGCACTCCCTTCTATGGCGCGCGAATTCGGAGTCAGTGATTCCCGAATAGTGTATGTGGTAAGCATCTATCAGCTTGTCATAACTATGTTGCTTCTTCCGGTATCATCAATGGGTGATAAATACCCTCACCGTGCGGTAATGCGTATTGGAGTGGTGACTTTCACTCTCGCTTCCGTGCTTTGTGCCGCTTCACGCTCATTCACGATGCTTGTAGTAGCCGGAGCCGTACAAGGCATAGGGGGAGCATGCATTATGGGTGTGAATATTGCCCTTATGCGCATAATTTATCCTATGAAATATCTTGCGCGCGGAATGGCGCTCAATTCTATGGTGATAGCGGTGGAATGCAAAGCACAGGGAGGCTGTTAGGCCAGACTCTCGGTGCTACATTTGCCGGCGCTATATTTCTCGTGTTGCCTCAAGAGATAGCTGATAGAGCTGCTATTATAGCAGGTGCATTGTGAGCCTTCGTTGCAATGGTAATGAGTCTTTTGCGCTCCGGTATGGTGCGCCACAGCTCATTGTATCCTTAGCAAATGCTCTACTTGGATGCCGAAGTGACGGCTTGTTTTCGTGTCTTAGCCTTGGCATAATTCACCATCAGTACTCCGACAACGATGATTACAAAAGATACGGGCTGATACCAATGGAATTTATCTTGCCCTATCGCTATTGAAACTACAGTGGTGATGACCGGTACGAGGTATTGATAGAATGCGAAAATATCGCTACCGACCATGCGCAGAGCCGGAGGAGTGACAAGATAGCAATATACGGTAGGAAAGAGTATTATGAAGCCGAGTATCAGCCAGGGCATGACCGATGGATTAGTGAGTACAGGCATTCTGTCGCTGAGAGTGAAGATAAGCGGAGTAGCGAGTACGGCTGTGAATAGAAATACCCAGCGCATGAGGCTGATAGTGCCATAGCGTTTTGACGGTCCCTCTATCAAAGTGAGATATACAGCGTAGGATACGGCGCAGACCACTGCAAAAAGATCTCCTTCGAGCCGACCGCTGTCAACGCTTCCGCCTCCTAAAATCACAAATACAGCACCGCCCAGTGCCACAATCATACCCACTATTCCGAGTGCTGTGACCTTTTCATGGCGGAATATAGCATTTATGGCTACTACCAACATTGGTTGAAAGGTGAGGATGATAGCTATATCAATTGGTGAGGCGGTATTGAACGCAAGTGAAAATACGTAAACGAATCCAAGCATCATCAACGCCGATGCCCACAGCCACTTCCAATCTCCCTTCTGAATCTTATCGGTCTTGATGAAAAGTGATATAAGCCATATCACGATTGTAGCACCGAAAATTCTGCCGATAGCCACACCCGAAGCCGAGATGCTGTCGGGAATAATCATTTTGTTGGCAGGCTCGTTAAGACCCCAGCAGATAGCTGCGGAAAGTGCAAGCAAATTTCCCCATAGCATACTTCGCCCCGGGGTAGAGGTTTTTCCAGATGATATTGCCATAGTCGTTTATTTTGTTGAAGTCACAGTAATATGTCACTTCATAGCTGAAAATATTGTCAGAACATTCTGATGATTCGCGTTAGGGCTGCGATAAATGCATCTGCCTCCTCGCGGGTGTTGTAAGCGGCAAACGAAGCGCGTACAGTGCCCGGAATTCCGAGCCGCTCCATGAGTGGCTGAGCGCAATGATGCCCTGTCCTGACGGCAATTCCGAGTTTGTCAAGAAGCATCCCCACATCATAAGGATGCACATCTTTATAAAGGAAACTAATTACTGCCGCTTTTTCCGGTGCAGTACCGAATATCCTGATTCCTTCTATCTCCTTAAGGCGAGAAGTAGTATAATCAAGTAAATCGTGCTCATGAGCAGCAATACGCTCTATGCCAACGCTTTCGATAAAGTCGAATGCTCGGGCGAAGGCCGCGATACCTACATAGTCCGGAGTGCCTGCCTCGAACTTAAACGGAAGGTCGGCAAAGGTTGTTCCGGAGAAGCTTACGTGCTTAATCATCTCGCCGCCTCCCTGATAGGGAGGCATTTTGTCAAGCATGGTCTTGCGTCCGTATAGCACTCCGATACCTGTGGGGCCATACATCTTATGCGATGAGAAGGCATAAAAATCGCAGCCTATATCCTTGACGTCAATACGCAGATGCGGTGATGCCTGAGCTCCGTCAATCAAAGTCGGTACACCATGAGCATGAGCCTTTTCCACCATCGCTTTTACCGGATTGACAGTGCCGAGTACATTGCTGATGTGGCAGAAAGTGGCTAATACGGTTCGTTCATTAAAGTAACTTTCATATTGGTCGAGGCGCAATTCACCGTTATCGTCAATATCAACAACCCGAAGTACGATACCGGTTCGCTTCTGAAGAAGCTGCCAGGGCACAATGTTGGCATGATGCTCCATGACTGTGAGAATGATCTCATCACCCTCCTTAAAGAATGAGCCTAACGATGCAGCTACCAGATTAATGGCCTCTGTAGTACCACGGGTGAATATAATCTCCTCCTCCGAGTCGGCGTTGATCCAATCTTTTACGCGGCTTCGCGTGGCTTCCTGGAGTTCGGTCATTGCCTGTGAAAGATAGTGAACACCGCGGTGCACATTGGCCTTACTTGTGGTATATGATTTCACAATATCTCTGACCACCTCATCCGGTGTTTGGGAAGTGGCTGTATTGTCAAGATATACAAGAGGTTTCCCATATACTTCGCTACCGAGAATCGGGAATTTGCTTCTTATCTCACTAAGTTCGTGAGGCGAAAAGGGTTTAGCTTGCATGGCTGCTGTCAATTCTGAAGTCAATTACATTCTCCTGATCTTACACACGAGGCGCAAGCAGAATTCTCTCCGGCAAAGCGGCCGGCTACAAGTCTGGTCAGACGCTCCTTAAGTGCATCGATTCTAACGCTGTCAATTACGTCAGCCATGAAGGCCTGCTTCAGAAGCATCTTGGCTACTTCGAGGTCAAGGCCGCGGGTGCGCATATAGAATATCTGCTTTTCGTCAAGTGAGCCGATGGCACAGCCGTGGCTGCACTTCACATCGTCGTTGTATATTTCCAGCTGAGGCTTGGAGTAAACCCTCGCTTCGGAAGATCCAAGCACACTGCGGTTACTCTGATAAGCCTCGCTTCTTACTGCACCGTCAGCCACAAATATACGTCCCGAGAAAATGGCACGTGCCTTGTCATCAGCCACATACTTGAAGAGCTCATTACTGCGGCACTCAGGCACATCATGTGAGATAAGGGAGAAAGTGTCAAGATGTCGGCTACGGTCTTCAATTGCAAGTCCGAGCAGATTAAGTTCCGCATCTTTTCCACGGAATCGGCAGTAATATTCATTGCGTGTGATGCCATTGAAGAGCGTGATGCCGTCAATTACCACATTTGAGCCTTCTTCCTGACTCAGATATAGACTTGATAGTCGGGCGGTCTTCTCCGTGGATTCTTCCAAGTCATAGAGGTCAAAACGTGCATTGCGCCCCACAGCGATCTCCACCGTCTGCAACGATAGATAATTCTGCTCGGGATTTTGGGTGTGATCGCATACCAGAAGCCTTGCCTCTGCGTCATCTTCAATTATGATGAGCATACGCCTGATACCCATCAGAGGAATTCCGGACTGGAAAATATTTACAAGCTGAAGCGGTTGCTCTACTTTTACTCCCTTAGGTACGTATAGGAGGAAAGCGTCTCGACAGAGCATTGTGTCGAGAGCGACGAGTGGATTAGCCGGATCCGCTATTTTGGCATAATATCGCGCAGCCGCTTTACTCGCAACTTCAGGAGCCTCAAGCATTGGTCCGGCATAGACACCGGCGGGAATATGATTATCTTCCGTAGCAGGAAGATAAGTGTCGTTGACGCAAATAAAGGGTTGTGATGAAAGCCTGGGTACATCGCAATGAAACGAAGCTGCGGGATTCACGTCAATCGGTACTTTGTTGAGGTTAATGCCGAAGTCGGGAGCGAGAATATCGGCAATGGATGTGTGCTGATAGTTTTCTTCACCTTTGGCAGGAAGCCCTTTACGCCGCAGCATATCGGCTGCAGCTTCGCGCAGGTCATTGAATACCGGTGCGGAGCCGCTGTTGATCAGTGCGGTATGGTCATTATAGAGGTCGATATATTGCTTCAGAGCGGGAATCATAAGTTGTTATCCTCCTTTTCTTTTATGCAGTCATAACCGCGCTCCTCAAGTTCAAGTGCAAGTTCAGGACCGCCGGTCTTTACTATTCTACCCTTATAGAGGATATGCACGAAATCGGGCTTGATATAGTCCAGAAGACGCTGATAATGGGTAATGACTATAGTAGCGTTGTCATCGTTTTTGAGCTTGTTGACGCCTGAAGCTACGATGCGGAGAGCATCAATGTCAAGTCCCGAGTCAGTCTCGTCAAGGATGGCAAGACGCGGTTCGAGCACTGCCATCTGGAAAATCTCGTTGCGCTTCTTTTCGCCGCCGGAGAATCCCTCGTTGACCGAGCGAGAGGCGAGTTTGTTGTCAAGCTCCACGATTGCACGCTTCTCACGCATCAGCTTGAGGAAATCGGTAGGCGACATGGGAGGCTGACCGAAATATTTTCTTTTCGCATTGATGGCTGCGCGCATAAAGTTGACCATTGAGACTCCGGGAATTTCTACCGGATACTGGAAACCAAGGAAAAGACCCTCGTGACTTCGCACCTCAGGGGGCATGGAAAGGAGGTCTTTGCCATAGAAAGTGGCTGAGCCGGAAGTCGGTGTATATGCAGGATTTCCGGCGAGTACCATTGAGAGAGTGGATTTGCCGGAGCCGTTAGGACCCATTATGGCGTGGACTTCGCCCGGGCGGACTTCAAGATTTATTCCTTTGAGTATTTCTTTGCCGTTGATTTCAGCATGCAGTTCGCTTACTTTAAGCATATTTATATCGTTTTATTCGATGAATCTTTCTGTTATTAACAAATTCAGGCGCGGAAAGGTCGAAAGCATCCTTCAGTTCCACTTTTCCGATCCCTCTTGCGCGCTCAAATTGCCTTGCTTGCTCAAGCTGGAAGGCATGGTGGAGGTCGTCGGTATCAGGAGTTCCGAAAAGAGCCGGAGAGACCCACATCACTGCGGCTATCAGATTGCCGTCGCCGGCTTCTGCCGAGTGCATCACCCCCTTATCATACGGGCGCATACACATCCACAGATTCAGGAACAGGCTTAGCCAGAATGTAGACTTCACAAATGCCAGCGCAGCTCCGCAAATCTTGCCCAGAATTTCCACCGGCAGGAGTCGGAGTGTATTGGAGAGAAGCAGACAAGGGGTAAAAATAATAAAATATATTCCGAGGAAGATTGTGGAGGCTGAAAAGTTGCCGTATACAAATTCCGAAGCCGGCCCTTCGCGGTCGAAAGGCAATGTTCTTCGTAGAATATCTTCCCAGGGTGTTTCTACGAGGTGCACGGCTAATACCCCTACGATAATCGCGAGTACTGATGGAAGCTGACGCACTACACCTTTTTTGTAGCCGCGAGTACCGGCTATTGCCAGTACAGTCACTATAATAAGATAGCAGAAAACTTCGCTCATTACTCGTCAGATATTCAGGGTATACGGATATGCAAAATTAACAAATTTTTTCGAGCTTCCGGTCAAGTGCATGTATTAATGCTACAACATGATGATTTAAAGCGAATTATTGGATATTCTTTTTAGCGGCGTTGCGCCGGTCTATAGCGTTGCGGTTGAGCCAGTCGTCCCATTCCTGCTCGTTGCCATAGAAGGTGTCTAAATCCACATCGCCGCGTATGCCGGGCACGCGTCCGTGGTGGTCGTATTGCCAGAAAGTCCAGTCGGTGAGTATTGGCGTTGAAGAGAAACTGCATACCCAGAGCGGGAACCCTTCAAATCCCGGCTTGATATAGTCATAATATCCGTCGCGGGAAGCATAGTAAGTCACCCGATACCCTTTCATGTTAAGAAATTCCGACATATCTCTAAGTCTCATTTCGATAGAATCGAAGGGCACATCGGGATTACCGTGTTTCTCCACATCCACAGCAATGCCGAGATCAAGATTGCGGTCGCCAATCACGCTGAGCAGATTAAGAGCTTGCTGCACACCGTCGGTATTGAATCTGAAAAAATGATAAGCACCTATCTTAAGCCCTGCATGGCGAGCTTTATCGTAGTTAAGACGAAAATTTTCATCGCGGAAGTCGCCCCCTTCTGAGGCTTTGATGAAGATGAACCGTATGCCTGAAGCTGCGGCAGCGTCCAGATTCATCATACCGTTGTGAGCAGAAACGTCAATTCCTCGAATCGGGTATCGCTCAGGGTCAACGTAAGGGGCTGTACGAAGATAAGTTCTCACTGCCCAGACAGCGGAAAATACCAGCATACACAGAATGAAGAGGAAGTCGAAGGCCGTCTGCACGTCGTGCTTACGGACTCGCTTTCCGTGAGATTCTTTATTTTGCAGATCTGTTTTCATCTTTTCGTATTACAAAGATAATAAGTATTCTCCGAGTCACCAAATTTATAAAAGCAACACAAATACCAATTGGTATTCAAAAATATCCTTGGCGCTATCATCAACTTGCGCCCGGTTTGAAAATATCAAATGAAAATAGCTTTTTCGGAGTATCAGGTGAAGAAAGAATTTGTGCGCAATTTGAAGATTTTGCATAAAATTCTGTTTAGAATATTTGGAGAATCAAAAATATTTCGTTAACTTGCCGCCGAAATCAAAAAGATATCATCTTTCAAGCGAATTTTGATATGGATTTTTATTAATCCTAATATTTTACCGCCTATGGGGAAGTAATACTAAAAATAACAAAATGCGCCTCGCCAATGAATAATCGCGACGGTGCTGTGATTGATACAAAAAAGATAATAATTAAGTAAACACCAACATTTAATATTAAACTTCAAATATTTACAGTTATGAAAAAAATATCATATATATTTGGTATAGCGGCATTGCTTGGTATGTCGGCGTGCAGTAATGAAGATGCCCCTACTCCTGCTCCTGTTGACCCGATCGCTCCTGTTGAAGATATAGTTTTGCCTGAAGCAAACCTTTCAGATATCAGTGCCGGTGACGTTGCAATCGCTAATGATTTTTCAGTAAGGCTTTTCAAGGCTGCGTATTCAGAGGCTAAAGATAAGAATATATGTTTGAGTCCGACAAGCGTTATGGCCGTCCTCTCTATGCTTGCAAACGGAGATACAGCAGAAAGCAGGGATGAGATTCTAAAAATGATCGGTTACGATACTACAGCCGAAGGACTCAAGAAACTTAATGAGACTAATTATATCTATCTGACTGCACTTCCCGAGACGGATAGGGAGAATGTGGAAATAACATTTTCAAATTCTATATGGCATCCTGAGGATGTAGAGATTCAGCCTAATTTTCTCAATATTCTCAATCAATACTATAATGGTGAAGATATATTGAAATCCTCAGCCGG
>CAYNNV010000098.1:0-7577 GCA_964398625.1 uncultured Sangeribacter sp.
GGATGCCCAAATTCATTGCCCATAAAGTTAAGGTAGCCGCCATTGATAGTGGAGAGAGTAACGAGGCGTATCATCTTGTGTAGAGCTATGGCTCGCGCCACGGTCATGTCGCCGTCATTGGCTTCCATGTGCCAGTACATCTCTTTGTCAGCAAGACGGAAAATTATGGTTTTGTCACCGACGAGAGCCTGGTCATGACTCTCGCAGTAGGAGATAGTCTTCTCATCTGCACGCCGGTTAGTGAGTTCCCAAAATATGGATGTAGGATGCCAGTCTTCATCCTTCATTTCCTTAATGAGTTTTATCCAGTAATCAGGAATTCCCATCGCCATTCGGTAATCAAAACCTACGCCACCATCCTCGAATTTGAGAGCCAATCCCGGAAGCCCGCTCATATCTTCAGCTATGGTGATAGCATGGGGATTGATTTCATGAATCAGGATATTGGCCAACGACAGATAGGTGAGGGCATTGATATCTTCATTGCCATCATAATAATCGGCGTAGGTAGTAAAGGCCTTGCCAAGCCCGTGGTCAAAGTAAATCATTGAGGTTACACCGTCAAAACGGAACCCGTCAAAACGAAATTCCTCCATCCAATATTTGCAATTAGATAAGAGAAAATGCAATACATAGTCCTTGCCATAGTCAAAGCAGAGAGAGTCCCAGGCCGGATGCAGCCCACGCTCCCCGGGATAAAAGTAGAGCGTAGGATCACCGTCGATTCTTGCAAGTCCCTCTGCTTCGTTCTTCACCGCATGTGAATGCACAATATCCATGATGACGGCAATTCCTCTTTCGTGAGCATCATCAATAAGTCGCTTGAGATCGTCAGGAGTTCCAAAGCGTGAAGAAGGAGCAAAAAAATTGCTTACATGATATCCGAATGAACCATAGTAGGGATGTTCCTGAATGGCCATGATCTGAATGGCATTGTAACCGCCTGCCGCTATACGGGGCAATACGTTGAGGCGAAATTCCTCGAAGCTTCCAACTTTCTCATCAGCAGTACCCATTCCGATATGACACTCATATATGAGCAACGGCCTTACATCAGGCTTGAAGTCATAAACTTTGAAACTATAAGGATGTTCCGGTGCATATACTTCGGCACAGAATATCTTTGAGTCCGGATCTTGTACCACTCTTTTAGCGTATGAAGGGATTCTTTCACCACTTCCACCGGACCAGTATACGTGCATCTTGTATAGATCGCCATGACCTATGCGTCCCGGTGGTATGATTAGCTCCCAATCTCCGTTATCCTGAGGCGTAAGCCGGAATTCATCAAGTTCTTTCCAATCCGAAAAAGTGCCTACAAGATAAATTGCCGTGGCGTTGGGAGCATGCTCGCGAAAAATATATCCTCCGTTCCTGTCAGGAAGCAGGCCGAAATAATTATATCCGTTGGCGAAGTCTGATAGTCGTCCTCCGCAATGTTCTGTGAGTTCACGAAATTTTTTACGCACATCCTCATGCCGTCCCTCTATAGCTTTTGCATAGGGCTCAAGCCATGAGTCGTGTCGAAGAATGGCAAGCTGTTTTCTTTTCATTAGATAAGCAAAAATGTAAGAGTGGCTCCGTAAGGTCTACTCACTTAGTGAGAGCGTCGGTGTCCGGTACGTCTTGTCTTAGAAACACTTTCTTCCGAGTTTTTGTTTGCCGGTCTGTTTTTCTTGTTTTTAATTTCCGGGGATGTGGTTTTTTCAATTACTTTCTTCACCTTAGGCTTGGGTTGCAGCGGCGGATTGGCTGCGAGCTGGCAGGCCGTCATACCAAGGCTGTATTTTACTGCATCTTTGATTACCTTTGAGGCTTTCCCTCCTTGTTTGATAGTGTTAAGCACTCCACGGATATAAGCATCGCGTCCCGGGAAACCGAGAAGGCCGGCAACATTTGTCTCCGAAAGCATCGGTTTATGATTGAAAACTCTCAAAATTCCCTCATAGTCTTGACTCGGAACCATGGACGCAAATTCAACGTGAATCTCATCATAGAGTTTTTTTGGATTTACAATGTCAGTGAGCGCCTTTATATGCTCCTCCATTTCTGAGATTGTATTGAATTTTCCGTCAATCCGATATTCTACAGTTCTCTTCACTCTGTGCCTAACGTGCATCATCACCTGCTCCTTCAGATGCCTTTTCCAGAGTGAGAATACCTGTTGCTTCACTTTGATAAATACCTTCTCCGGATCCTTTCCCCTCGCTGTGGCCATGGCACGAATCACACTTTCAAGCAGAAAGATATTTTCAACTTCAGCGACATCCGGGACAAAGATGTTTTTACGGCGCAGATAAGCTATTTCCTGGTCTGTGCGTCGGTCACGGTCAACAATGCCGGTGGATTCGAGGTGATGCATCACGTTAAGGTCGCGGAATGTACGGGTGGATTCAATGACTTTGTCGCAACTTCCGAGCGGACGCACTACATAGTCCGAAAATACGAGAGTATATAGCTTGGAGTCAAGACTATGGGTTGCATCGCCTTCAATGAAAAGTATCGGTCGTCGTGTGCCAATAAGATTAAAAAACAGATCTTCGCGTACATCTCCCGGAGGTAAAACCTCATAATCCCATGAATTTTCCTCTGAATCATATTTTTTTACCCACACTGATACATTCTCGGTACGGGTGCTGACGAAGTCGGCATCGTTGGTGATATATACAAAAGTACAGTCGGGGCGGAGATTCTCAATTGCATTCCATAGAGTATAAAGAATTGAGGGATGAAGAAATCTCGTGGGGGCATCAATGAAAATTACAGCACCGGGCATGGCATAGAGCACTCCTGCTATATAATATAGTACAGCCTTTTCTCCATGACTTAGTCTTGTAGATGCGATAACATCATCTCCTGCTTCGGTGGAGAAAAGCAGTTTTGTTCCTTCTTGTAGAATTCTGTTGCCCGGGAAAATCTCCTCCCAAAGCTCCACGAGCTTGTCAAGCCGAGTAGGATGTTCTGCTACATCATTCCCTCTAAGTCGTGAGGACTTAACCGAAAGCAGATAATCAAATTCATCATCAAGCAGCATGAATATGAGTTTATCAAGTTCCGAAGGTGACTCTGCACGCAGATAGCGGGAGCGTGAAATATGTGTGGAGAAAAGCCTGTCGACCGAGCCTTCAAGAGTATTTCCTGAGGTTTCGGGATAGAAAGCCTTAATAGCTGAAAGCACGAAAGCACGCTCCGGAAGAGTGCGTATCAGATAATCCATGAAGCGTGATTTACCCGAGCCGTTGGCTCCGACAATAGTTATCTGTCGAGAACGCAAAATCGGACCCGGTATAGGTGAATCAGATTCCGAGTTCACTATTGGAGGAAGGTGCAGTTCTGTCATTTCAATGATAAGTAAATGATATATGAAATCAGCAAGCAGTGGTGCTTGCGCTTGCAAATATAGCAAAAAATGACATTTATAGAAAATAATTTCAAAAAGATAATTTGTCACTTATCAACATTTGTTGAGAATTAATTAAAATCATAGTTGTAAATTTGCAGCAGACTTCAAAACGCGTTGGATGACAGCGATTGGAAGATAATAATAATGGTCATCCTTACTAAATCATCTTTTATACCTATGAAAAGAAAACTACTCATCACTATCGTTTGCACGATGTTAAGTTTGCATGCATTAGCAAGTAATAATGACCGTTATGCTCCTGTAATGTGGCCGACATCGTATACTGTTAAGTCGGATAAGCCGTTTGTTTATCCGCTCGAAGAAATCGGAGTTAAGTTCGATCGCGCCATTAAACTTATGGGTGAAGTTGAAGAGCCTGTTGCGGTAATCTGCAATGGTGTTGTCGTAGCTGAGGCTAAATCTCTTGAAATCACCAACAATGAAAGCAGTAAATCTGTTGAGGGAATACTAAATGTGCATTTTGAGAAGCAGAATCTGCCCAAAGCTGCAACGTACGAATTGCGTATACCCGAAGGTGTAATTGGATGGACTGAGTTGGAAGATGGTGTTCAACTTGTCAATGGAGCGTCAAGTCAAAAGTTTAGTGTGCCTGCATCACTCGGCCCAACCCAAGGTACCGAAGAGGGCTTATATATACCGGATTCAAACCACTTCATCGTGTTTTATTGGGGGTATGAGACAAAAGCCGTTGGAGAGCCGAAGTTTGATCTTTATCGCGAAGATGAGAAGATAGCTGAATTGCCTGCTTTTGTGACATGGGATTGGAATTTAGGTCAGGCTTATCCCGTATTCAATGAATATATGACATTCGACTACGGCGTAAACTATAGTCTTGTTTTGCCGGCAGGCGCTGTAAGTGCCGAATATAGGGAGGATATTACCAATGAAGAAGTAGTATTTGACTTCATTGGTGGATATACTAATCCTGCATTGCCTTTTACATATTCTTGGTGTAGCCTTTATACCGACCATTCAGGCATACTTGGAGAGGTCTCCTTTACCTTCAATCGCCCCATAGAAATTGCTGAAGACGCAAAAATTCAGTTGTATGAGATATACCCGTCCGATAAACTTATAATGGAGGTTACCCCGTGGCTCAATACTGATGCCAACTGTTGGTTGTTGGTGTGTGATTTCGGTGGCTATTATCGCGATGATGAATGGGGGTATACAATAGTAATACCTGAAGGGGCTATTAGAAGCAACGATGGTTATAATGTAAGTTGTGCTCGTAGTGAATTCAGCAGCGAGACTACCGATGTGGGAAATATTGCGTTAGACGAGACCATTTCCGCACCATATTATAATTTGCAGGGTATAAAAGTAGCAAATCCTCAACCCGGTTGTATTTATATACACAATGGTAAAAAGATAATCTTTCAGCACAAACCTTAAGAATTCATAAAACAAGATTCCATAATTACGTATTAAATTGAGTAAGCTGTGCCGGGAATTATTAAGGCACAGCTTACTTTTTAATTATGTTAAAAAAATAATAATTCTCACTCTGATTCAAGAGCAATCTCGGAATTACTATGTGATATAATCATATTTAAATGACTATTCAATGACAAAGTGCAGCTGTTCCATACTGAGACGTCAGATTATTGAGAATTGAATCGCACAGGATAATCAGGCGAGAAATAAGACTATGAGACTGGCGAAAATGAGAATGATGTTGGCTGCTGCGTAGGTGACGGTATACCCAATCATCGGTACGTTACTTTGAAGAGTCTCCTGAATAGCGCCTATTGATGCAACACCGCAACGTGCACCGGCCACACATCCAAGCGTCTCAGGTGATGAGAAGCGGAAAAGTTTGCGAGCTATAAAAATATTGATGGTAAGTGCAACAATGGTACAACAAATTCCAACAATAAACAGTCCTACACCTGCTTGTTGCAGACCGGATACAAAGGTTGTACCGGCATTAATTCCCACCACAGCGATAAACATATTTAAGCCAAGATTATCCAACATCCATACTACCGATTTAGGAATGCGCCCGAATGTAGGATGCTGGTCGCGCAACCATCCCAGAACTAATCCTGCGATCAATGCGCCTCCGCTGGAGCTAAGGGAAACCGGAACCCCGTGGATTTTGAATGATAACACACCAATCAGACACCCGAGTGCAATACCGAATCCGAGAAGCACCATGTCGGTCTCCGTGCGTTCCCTGTCGGCATAACCGATTTCTTTGGCAGCCTCAGCTACACTTGAGGATAATCCAACAAGAGTTAGAACATCTCCGCGTTGGAGCATAAGTTTATTTTTCCCCGGAAGGTTCATCCCAGCACGTTTAATCGCTCCTACTATTACTCCACGCATATAAGGCTTATGACGTAGCTCACCGAAAGTTATGCCATTTGACCCACATTTGGAAATAGTCACGTCAAGTTGCTCGGCGCCAAAATTGAGAAGCTCCGGATCCACAACTTCCGTACCAAGTTTGTTGACTTCATTTACCATGACCTCACGACGGGCACTAAGTACCACTGTATCTCCTTTTTTTACTACTATTTCCGGATCTGCTTCCATTATTTCTCCATCTACCCGCAGTCGCTCCACAAAGACTCTCATACCTCGTTCTTCAAAGAAAGCATCTATTTCTGTCACTGTATGCGGACTGGAGAAAAACTCACCGTCAGCCCGAAATGCCCGGAAAGAAACAGGGCGCCGTGCATTGATAAATCCTGCGGAGGGCTGATACACACCATCATCAAGCATTGCCTCAATATCGGAAGTCTCCTTTAATACTTTGTTAAGACCACCCAGAAGCCATGGTCCTACATTAGAGAGATACCAGGCAGTTCCGATGGTGCCAAAAATATAAGTCACAGCATAACAGGTAGTAATCATTCCTACGGTAAGATCATAATCAGGCTGTGGAATACCCATTCCCCGCAATGTCTCTCCCATTACACCCAATGACGCCGAGGCGGTTTGTGAGCCGGCAAAAAGGCCTCCGCCGATGCCACTGTCATATCCCATTATTTTGCATGCGAGAAGCACAGTACCTGCACTTACCAGTGCAGCTGTTATGGTGAAAGCTAATTGTTTAAGACCTCCTCCTTTAAAGGAGCGAAAAAAAACGGGACCAACACTGTAGCCAATCGAGAAAAGGAAAAGCATGAAAAAGATGCTCTTGACTTCGCCGGGAATACTGATGTCAAGCTGCCCGACGATAACACCAACAAGTAGTGTGGCCGCAACAGCACCGAGTGAGAAGGACTTATATTTTAGATGTCCGAGCCAGAATCCGGCTCCAAGAGTGAAGAAGAGAGGTATAACGGGATGATCCCTTAAAAGTTGGATAAAAGAGTCCATGAGAATGAGAATAGTTATTTTTTGCTAATCTTTTACGTCTTTGTGCCAATCCTATTATCTTGAACAGGTAATGCACAAATACGATTAGTCAATTTAGTATTTTACAGTTTTTAAATAAATAAAATCTACCGTTAGTCAATGTATTACCGGTTAGTCGTTTAGCGGTGAGCCGAGATTCTTTCTCCGCTTTGCTACGAAAGCGCTTCGCGATTAAAAAACTCGGTATCCGCTTTTGCCGGTTCTACGCTATTTAGATGAGTTTTATGTATTTTATAGACTGCTGTTAATTAACAAGTTATAGTCGTATAATTCATTGCGCATTTGAATTACAATGCAAAAGTAATAAGAATTTCAATTGACTCAAAATTCAATAATTTGTCTAATTGGATTTGTGTTTTACAAATCAAAATTCAAAGATATACCCGGCTCAAAGTATTACTACAATTCTCTTGCTACAGCAATTTTAGGAGTTGTAATTGAGAGGCCACTGACCAAGCACTTGCACAGTATCTGCAAGAAAAAGTATGGAAGCCTCTCAAGATGGAGAGTGACGCTTATTTTGCTCTCGATAGCAAAGAGCACCACCAGGCAAAGGCTTATGGTGGTATTGCTACCGATGTAAGAAACCTTGCTCTTATTGGCAGATTATATCTAAATGGGGCAGCTCATGACGGCAAGCGTATTATAAGCGAGGACTGGATAAATCGCTCAACCCACGCAACCTTAGATAATGAGGCGTATTCCTATGGGTGGAACAATATCATAAGCCAAAAGGACGGTGAATTATACGTAACACCTCGATTTTTCGCCCTGGGCTTGTTCG
>CAYNNV010000099.1:0-7573 GCA_964398625.1 uncultured Sangeribacter sp.
CAAGGACTCCCTGATTATGAGTCAGGTGCTCTAACCAACTGAGCTATGGGACCTTAATATATTTCAGTGCATCGGATCACTGAAATTTTCGCAATCATACTGCTGTTTTAGTGGTGCAAAGTTAAGCATTTATTTTTGTCCGGCAAAATTTTTTTCTAATCTTTTTTGCGTGCAATGCATTTTTTATGTTTGAAGGTATTAGTTATAAGGGATCAGACCGGGATTAAGCGGTTAAGTAGAAATTTAAAATTTGAGTTTATGTATCAATTGATTAACTTTGTAAAAATTTTTTGCAGATCATCTCTGTCCGGAGCTTTAATTAAAACGGTCTGCTGATTTCAATAATATATCTAATCATATACTAAAAAATGGATTTCAACTCTTTCAAAGAATTGCTCGAATCTGACAGATCTGTACGCCGTTTTTGTCAGTCGCACAGAATATCACGTGCATCACTTCTTGAATTGGTAAATCTTACGCGCTATTGTGCTTCAGGTCGCAACATTCAGTCTCTCCGCTATCTGATTATTAATTCGGAAGAGGATTGCGCTCGTCTTTTTCCGCTTCTTAAGTGGGCCGGTTATTTACCTGATTGGGATGGCCCGATTAATGGTGAGCGCCCGGCTGCATATCTGGTTCAGGCAAATGATACCCGATATGGCAGGAATATTCTCTGCGACGATGGTCTTCAGCTTCAAGCCATAACACTTGGAGCAAGAGCCAAGGGATTATCAGCATGCATCATAAAGGCTTTTAACGCACCGGCCTTAAAGGAAGAATTTTCTATGCCGGAGTATTTAGAGCCTCTGTATGTGGTTGCACTTGGAGAAGGAATGGAGAAAGTTGAAATTGTAGACACTGATGGCTCGCAGGATGCTGATATTAAGTATTATCGCACACCCGATGGCGTACATCATGTGCCTAAACGACCTCTGGAGCAGTTAATCATAGAGTGAGCTTAGCTTTCCGATTGAGGAAATTGCAAGCATAAGAACTACTCAACTTATTTTAAATGAAACGATTACATATTTCAATCTTGCTTTTTTTTACAGCTGTATGCGCTGTGTGCGATGCATATGGTTGTACGTCGGCCATTATAAGCTCTAAGGCAAGCCGTAACGGACGCCCGTTACTATGGAAGCATCGAGATACATCAAGCGTTGACAATGTTGTTGACTTTATTCCGGGCTCTGCTACCGAATATAGCTTCACCGCCCTCTATAATGCTTCTGACAAGGATAGAAAAGAAGCCTGGGTGGGAATGAATGAGATGGGATTTGCGGTAATGAATACTGCATCTTATAATATAAAAGACGATAAGGTGCCTAATTCACAGATGGATCGCGAGGGTATCATCATGACGGGAGCACTTAAAAAGTGTGTTTCTTTGGATGATTTCAGGCAATATCTTGATTCCCTCATTTCTCTTGGGCGTCCGTTGGGCGTGGAGGCTAACTTCGGAGTGATTGATGCAGAGGGTAACGGTGCATATTTTGAAACCAATAATCATTCATATAAGGTGTATGATTTGGCTGATGCCGAAGATGGAATCCTGATTCGTACCAATTACAGTCATTCCGGAGGTAATCCAAAGACCGGGAAAGTGCGGGAGGAGAATGCCGAGCACCTGCTCCGCAAGGCGGCGCGAGGCGGAGAGATCACCGCTGAGATGCTTACTGAGGATGTGAGCCGATGCTTTTATCGGGCCACGGAAGATTTGAATTTTGCTCATGGCAAGCAGCGGCTCGTAGCTGATGTAGACTTTATACCCCGCTATAAATCCACCGCCTCGGTAGTGATAGAGGGTATTGTGCCTGGCACTGATGCCGACCCGGTGGATGAATATATCATGTGGACCGCTTTAGGCTATCCTCCCACAGCAATCACAGCGCCTGTATATTGTCGGGAAGACGGAATGCCTGCGAGCTTCAGAGGCACCTTGCCCAATGGGCATTCTCCTGCATCTGATGCTGCAAAAAAACTAAGAGACGAAGTATTTGCAAAAAGTACAGCCAAGAAGAAAATCGTAAATCTTGATCTTCTTTTCAATGCTGACAACGATGGCTATTGTCAGAGGCAGGTGATGCAGAATCTTAATACATACCGTATGACGCGTCAGCGCCTTGGCAGAGAATAATACTTTCCTCACAAAGTCAATGGATCAAGTTGTTGTCACGCGGGCTTTTCGCGTCTCACAACTATTGTTTATCCGCACTCTCGCCGCCGGGACCGGGACAGCAATAGTTGCAGCCGCTGCTTTAGTAGCGGTTGTCGGCATTGCATTGTCTATAATAATTGATTTGCGCTGGCTAATTGTGGCTCTAATGGTAATTCTGATTATGGCACCGGGGTTGTTAGCACTCCTTTATCTTTATAGAGGAACAGAGCCTGTCACAGCACTTAATCGTGTTCTTCATAGCGCGGATATTTCCCCTGTCGGTATTAAAATCTTTATATATGATGAAAATTGTCAGGAGGATAAAGAAGATGAAAATGATGCCTCTACGACGGATGAGGAAGTGGTCGGGAATGAGTCAGCAATAATGCGCGAAGTGATAATCCCGCTTGCAGAAATATCGCATTACAACGCTAATTCCTCAGCTATTATCTTAACTCTCCGCACGGGTGGAGCAATTATCATATTACCATATTCAGCCTTTGATTCAGAAGACTCTCTTCGCCGTGCTGTACAGATACTTGCCGGCCCCGTCGGTTGAAGACTTATAGCACCTGCGGGAAAATAAACAGTGTGGATTTGTTGCGATAATAAATCTTTGTTATCTTTGCCTTTATCAAAACTCACCAAATAATGAGAATATTAAAAGACAAACGTACGTACTGCTTCGCCATGGAGATGGTGGTGCGTGACTATGAGCTTGATTGTGAGCAGATTGTAAATAATGCTAACTATCTCCATTATATGGAGCACACCCGCCATACATTTTGCTCCGATGCCGGACTGTCGTTCATCAAGATGCACGAGATGGGAATGGATGTTGTGGTGCGCAAAATCGAAATTGAATATAAATCCTCGTTACGTGGTAATGATCGATTTGTCAGTTGTCTTCGACTTGAACGAAAAGGTGCACGATTCATTTTCCATCAGGATATTATAAAGCAAAATGGTGACATTGCCGCTGAAGGAGTTGTGACGGTAGTAGTGCTTAAAGACGGCAAGCTATCGCGCGGTGATGAGCTCGCCAAAGTATTCGCCAGATATATCCGTTAATGTCTATGGCGGCCGCAAATCAAGACGATCTGCAACTCAAAATCGCGCTGTCGATGCTGCGTTGCGTAACGGCGCCGATGGTCCGCGCCATGGATGATGCCGGACTCACTGCAGCGGACTTTATGGTAATGCCAGCAGCCCTCCTTTCACAGCGTATCGGACTAAGACGCACAGACATTCTGTCGGGTGAAAATCGTCGTAATGCGGTGGAGCGTGCAGCAAGGGAAATTGAATTTATACACAAACACAATATTCGCGCTCATTTTCTGCTTGACGATGATTATCCGGCACGCCTCAAGGAATGTCACGATGCACCTGTTGTGCTTTATAGTCTTGGAGATGCTAACTTAAGCGCAGCGGCGATGGCAGCAGTCGTAGGCACACGTCGTCCTACGGATTATGGAAGAGAATTTTGCGCTCATCTCATAAAAGGGTTACATGAAGAAGGGTGTGGCGCAACCATAGTATCAGGACTTGCTTATGGAATCGATGCCGCAGCACACCGAGCCGCGTTGAGCGAAGGATTACCTACGATAGCTGTTGTGGCGCATGGTCTCGATACTATATATCCGGCCTCTCACAGGCATCTTGCGGCTGATATAATTGCATCGGGTGGTGCCTTAGTCACAGAATATCCGTCTCTTACGCGCAGTCTGCGTAACAACTTCCTTGCACGCAATCGTATTATAGCCGGAATGTGTGACGTGACAGCCGTAATAGAATCCGCCTTACGGGGAGGGGCCTTATCCACGGCAGCCTCGGCCTTCACTTATAATCGCGACGTGATGGCACTTCCCGGGAGAGTCACGGATGAGCTTTCAGCGGGATGCATCGCATTGATAGAAAGCAACCGAGCGGCAGTGCTTCGCTCTGCCACTGATATGATTAAGGCGGCCAATTGGGATATTAAGGAAAAGAAACCTAAATATTACCAACCTGAACTTCCTCTAATTGAGACCCGGACGGGACCTACAAGTGAAATAGTAGAATTGCTTCATCGCAGCGGCAATGCTCTGACTGCCGATGAAATACACGCCTCTATACTCCTGCCGATGCCCGAGATACTCGCCATGCTGACGGAAATGGAATTCGACGGTCTTGTGATTCGACATCCTGGAAATCGCTATTCACTTCCAATGTTCAAGTAAGATAGCGGCAACAATAAATAGCGTGATCACATATCTGTTATCGCATAATATGCCAAAACCGGAGGCTTCGCTTGAGAGGCAAATAGTTGGAGTTGTAATGCAATAGAGAAGGAGGATAGGCGTTATTTAGATATGGCCTTCAACAGCTTTAATTTCTGGCTTGTTTTTCCACTCTTATTTATTCTCTATTGGGTGATACCCAAGAGAATGGTGAGAGTACGCAATGCTTATCTTATTGTGGTGAGCTATGCGCTTTATATGAATTGGAAGCCGGTCTTTGCCCTTGTTTTGCTTTATGTTACCCTCATTACTTACTACGGTGCGCGTTTTATTGCAGCAGGTGAGCATCGGAAAGGAGTGCTTATATGGGTTTTGACGATATTAGCTGCCGGACCCTTGTTGCTGTTTAAATATTACAATTTTGTTAATCAGTCGGTTCTCTCCCTGTTGGAGACCATGGGGTTGCATTTTGAGCTTCCAGGTTTGAACTGGGCTATACCTGTGGGCATATCATTCTTCACATTTCAGGCTCTTGGTTACCTTTTCGACGTATATCGAGGTCGAGAACTTCCCGAGAAATCTTTGACTGATTATATGCTGTTTTGTTCGTTTTTTCCTCAGACGGCCTCAGGGCCTATCTCTACCCCTTCGGAACTTTTACCTCAACTTAAGCGTGAGGTTGAATTTGACTACCGGCAGGCACTTGACGGCCTCAGATACGTATTGTGGGGATTGGTTCTAAAATGCGTGGTGGCTGATCGTCTCGGACTTTATGTAGATACCGTAATGGGAAATTATGAGCATTTTTCGGCGCTTAATTGCTTTTGGGCGGCGGTTCTATATACCCTCCAGATATATGGTGACTTTGCGGGCTATTCTCTTATGGCACTCGGCATAGCCGAGACGTTAGGCTTTGATCTTATCAACAATTTCCGACGCCCATATTTCGCTGATAGTATAACGGAGTTCTGGCGTCGCTGGCATATTTCGCTTACGCGCTGGCTGACCACTCATATCTATATACCTTTGGGGGGGAGCAGATGTTCGAAGAGGCGACAGTATGCTAATATTATGGCCACTTTTGCCGTGTCCGGTTTATGGCATGGTGCAAATTGGACCTTTATTGTGTGGGGCACACTTCATGGCTTTGCGCAGATCGGGGAAAAGGCACTCGGGCTTGATCCGAAAGGACGCCATGCCTCCAAGCCGATTATGCGCCGGCTTAAGCCACTGAGGATCATAATTACTTTCCTGATCGTGACTTTTGCATGGATATTTTTCCGTATGCCCACGCTTGGTGATGCAGTGAATTTTATAGCCCGTATTTTCACTGCGCATGATCCGCAGGAGTTTATGGCAAAGGCCACTAATACGGACAAGTTACTCACATTCTTTGCTATCTGTCTGCTCTTTGCTGTAGAGTTGCGCGGAGAATTTTTGCGTGAGAAATTTCGTGCGCTTGACTCTCCAAAAGTGCGGTGGATTGTATGTCTTGGCCTGTTCTGCATACTGCTTTGTGTAGGTGTGCTTGACTCAGGTTCATTTATTTACGTGAATTTCTGAGATGAAAAGATTCCTCAAGGCAATATTGATATTTTTCCTGGCCGTAGCGGTAGTTGATGTAGTATTCGGTATGCTATGCCGGTATCTAAACAGTCACGCTCGTGGCGGCGATACTCATAATCAATATGTTACTACCGTGCAGCAGCAGTCGCCGGTGCTCGTATTGGGCTCTTCGCGGGCGGCACATCATTACAACCCTGCGATACTTACCGACTCGCTGGGAATGGAGGCGTGGAACTGCGGACTCGACGGCAATGGTCTACTCTTCCAATATGGTCGGCTTCTTCTTATGCTGGAGCGATATACTCCCAAGGTGATTATATACGATGTTATACCGGCATTTGATATATGCGAGGAAGACAATCTCAAATCTCTTAAATGGCTCAACCGGTGGGCAGATAATCATGCACTTGACTCTCTAATCAACGATATTTCTCCCCTTGAAAGAGTGAAGATGCTCTCAAATCTTTACCGTTATAATACTCAATTCATACAGATGCTTAAGGAGAATACCGGCGCACCGGAAATAATCGATCGCGGCTACCGTCCGCTTTATGAAGTTATGGACTATGACGGCAAAGGGCCTGATGATGCGTCCACTCAATGGCAGCCTGTTAAGAAGAAATATTTCGAGAAGCTGATAGCGCTCTGCAAAGAGCGTGGGATAAAGCTTGTAGCCGTCTATTCACCCTGGTATGGAGCCCGGTCATCGCGTGCACTTGAGCCTGTTACACTATTATGTCGTGAAAAAAATGTGCCGGTGATAGACTTTTATGCAGATTCCCTGCAGTTTGGCAGAAAAGAGCTATATGCCGATCCTTCGCATCTCAATTCCGACGGAGCTAACCTATTCACGCGCACCCTCATCGCCCCGCTCCGTCACTCCCTGACACGTAACGCGTACAATTGATAATTTAATTATAGCGACTCCAATCTTGTCACAACCTCGTCAGAGGGAGTTTAGGGGAGTTTAGTGAAATGAAAAGTGGGGATTTTGAGGATTTTTTTCTATCTTTGCAATTAAATCTGAGAATTTTTTCATAAAATTCTCAGATTAGGAGCTAAATTATTGATTATTAATACTGTAATATAACTATTCGCCAATGGGAAAAGTTGTGATTATCGGAGCCGGCGGAGTCGGCACCGTCGTGGCCTACAAATGCGCTCAGAATCCCGAGGTTTTCACTGATATTGTGATAGCCTCTCGCACCAAAGAAAAATGCGACCGTCTTGCAGAGCGCATCGGTGCCCCAAACATCACCACCGATCGTGTGGATGCAGATAAAGTGGATGAGATTGTTGAGCTTTTTAACCGCCATAAGCCTGACATCTGCATCAATGTGGCTCTCCCTTATCAAGATCTCACTATCATGGAGGCCTGCTTGAAGTGTGGTGTCAATTATCTTGATACGGCCAACTATGAGCCCCTTGACGAAGCAAAATTTGAATACTCCTGGCAGTGGGCTTATCGAGAAAAATTTGAAAAGGCAGGTCTTACGGCCATCCTCGGTTGCGGTTTTGATCCGGGTGTATCGGCTATATTCGTAGCTTACGCGGCCAAGCATCATTTCTCAGAAATGCGCTACCTTGACATCGTAGACTGCAATGCCGGCAACCACGGCAAGGCTTTCGC
>CAYNNV010000100.1:0-7568 GCA_964398625.1 uncultured Sangeribacter sp.
TAATCGCCCCCTTAGAGGCCGAGGTTCGTAAGAGCTTCGGCCTTTTTTTGGCTTTTTGATGGCCTGGTTGAGAACTAAGAGAACTAAGAGCACTAAGAGCACTAAGAGGGCTTTTGAGGGACTGGTTGAGCACTAAGAGCAGTAAGAGATCTAAGAGCACTAAGAGCACTGGGAGGGCTATGGAGGGCCTGGGATGGCAAATATAAGATCTATAAGATTTATAAGACTTATAAGACTTATAATATTTATGAGCACTATGAGCACTGGGAGCACTAAGAGGGCTAAGAGCTTTATGAGAGCCGGGAGGAGGAGGGGAGCTATTGAATTATTTCAAAGGTTAAAATAAGTTAAATTAATTTGATTATAGTTAAGATATTTAAAGCATGCTGATTATCAATCAATTAAGTGGGGGGGGGTAATTATAATTTAATATTTTTATAAATGATCAGATGCATTATAATGACTTATTTATCGGTTTTTTCTTATAAATTTAACATTTAGATTAACCAAATTATTTGCTTTTCAACGATTAATTAGTTAATTTTGTGTTTGTATTATCAACTTATATTTGAATGATGCCTTCTAAAGGTAACTATTGAATCTGATCTTATACTTACTTCACCTAATAGGTCAATTGTTCTGAGTAATGAAATTCTTATCGTTCATATTCGCTGTGCTTATCACATTTGTAGCTTTCGGCCAGAATCGTGCCGATTCGGTAAATGTGTATTTCAGTGTGGGTCATAGTAAATTCGATCCTTCGCTTGCGAATAATCGTGAAGTCATGAACGATTTTATTAATAAAGTTAGAAATGCGGCTGCTGATGACGTAATAGAGAATATTGTGGTCTACGGTTACGCTTCACCGGAAGGAAGGCCATTGGCAAATGAACGCCTTGCTCGCAACCGTTGCTATTCTATAGCCGACTATATATCAGCTAATACAGGAGTGGACTCTTCATTTATAGAGAAGAGGCCTTCCGGGATAGCATGGAGTGAGCTTCGTCGCCTTGTTTATGACAACCCCAACGTCCCTTATCGAGAGAAAGTACTCGATATTCTTGACAATACGCCTATTTGGGTATATGATTCACGGGGAAGGATTGTTGATGGTCGTAAAAAACAATTGATGGATCTTGGCGGCGGCCGACCTTGGAATTGGATGTTAAAGAATCTCTTTCCGGAATTGCGTAATGCCGTGGCAATTTCCCTATACTGCCGCGAAGCTGCGGAGAGTGACCATGTTACACCCACTGATACAGTGGCTGAAAGCATCGTAATAATTGATGTAGAATCAATTGAGTCAGATAATAACAGTGTAGTTGATGACTCTGAAATAATAGATGTGAGTGTCTCGGAGGATCATATTCCTATCCACCGATTTGCACTGAAAACCAATCTGCTTTACGATGCCGTTCTGATGCCAAATCTCGAACTTGAATGGCTTATCAATCGAAATTGGTCTGTTTCAATCGAAGGAGGAGCAGCTTGGTGGAACCGTTCATATACAAAAACGTATCGTCTTGCATACGGATCGCCGGAAGTACGATATCACATTAAGCCACGTGCTGAATGGCACGGGCTATATATAGGAGCATTCGCAGCCGGAGGAGCTTATGACTTGTGTGGGAAGGGTCATGGTTATCGTGGTCCGATGGCGATGGCAGGACTCTCGGTAGGCTATATGTGGCCAATATCTCGATGCTTGTCGCTTGAAGCAGGTATAGGAGCCGGATATTTGTACTCGCGTACCAAACATTACACTCCTCTTGACGGGCATAAAGTGTATCAGCGCACCAGTGACTTTCACTACTTCGGACCTTTGAAAATAAAACTATCCTTAGCTTGGCGCTTCTATGACATTAATAGAGCCCGCAGAACAAAGACAATGACTAAATGAAACACTTGGGATATAGCATATTGATCTTACTCGCACTTGTTATGATGTCAGGATTGACATCGTGTATGGAGCCGTTATGCTATGATCACTATCCTACCGCAGCCGTTCAATTTGAATGGGAGCGTGAGTGGGAGCGTGATTACGGCATGAACCATGCCGAGGCTTGGGATGAGGCTGTATCAGGCGTTGCATACGATGCCTTGCGTCCCAATATTCCCGAATGGGTTCATCTATTGCGATTCAGTCCGGAGGGGAAATCGTATGAGAACTTTCTTGATCCTGTAGGCGGTAAAGTGATAATTGATCAGGATAACAGTTGCTCGATGCTTTTCTATAACGGTGATACAGAATATATAATTCTCTCCAATATGGCTCATATTCCCGATGCTCGCGCATCAGCAACCTCACGCTCTCGTTCATCTATATCATACGTAATGGAGCGTCATCCCAATTCGCGAGCTACCAATCCTCCTGACATCCTGTATGCCGCATATCTTGAAAAGGCTCCACAAATTGCCAAGCATGAGGTAAAGAACCTTCCGGTTAAGATGCAGCCGTTGGTTTATACCTACGTAATAAGATATGAATTTGAGGCCGGATTGCAATATGTAGCACTTGCCAGAGGGGCGCTGGGCGGCATGGCTGAGTCTGTATATTTGCGCGATGGTATGACATCGGAAGAAACGTCAATCATCCTCTTCGATTGTAATTTTACTGATTATGGATGTTATGCCAATGTGAGATCATTTGGAGTGCCCGGATTTCCTGATGAATATTTTGGTCGAGCGTCAGATGAAAAACCGGATCGTCCTTATACTCTCAATCTTGAAGTGATACTTAAAAACGGTAAATTCCTGGAATTCAACTTTGACATAAGCGAACAGATGAAGAATCAACCCCGCGGCGGAGTAATCACTGTGAGCGGTATCCGCATTGAGGATTCGGTGGGGGGCGGCGAAAATCCGTCGGGATTTGATGTCGATGTCGAAGGATGGGGAAACCATCAGGATATACCTTTGGATATAAAATAATATTTCATAATAAATAATAATTAACTTAACTAAAATCAATTTGAAATGAAACAGTACTTATTTTTAGCGGCATTGAGCGGATTAGCTCTTGTCTCTTGTACTCAGGTTGATGATGTCCCTGAAGTAAGTGAATACAATGCCATCGGCTTCGAGAATGTGGTTGGCAAGAATACACGTGCTGTCACGGGCGACATGACTGTGAATAATTTTGATCTATTCTCTGTCACCGGTTATTATACACAAGAAGGTAAGGAGAATAATCCTGTCAAGGTATTCGATGAACAAATTGTTGAGAAGAATAATAGTGACAGCAAATGGTACTATTCTCCCGTTCAACACTGGATTCCCGGATCAACTTACTACTTCTACGCATATTCATGTGCAGATGTTAAGCTTGAGGAATCAGGACAATTTGGTACAACTCTTCTTGATTTGAATCAGTCTGCTTCTGAAGACCGTGCTCTTGAGATTCAAAATTTCGTATGTAATGATCTCCATCAGCACGACCTTATTGTTGCAAAAAACGAGAAAATGGTAGGAATGGAGAAAACAGCAGATCTCACAGTCACCAGAAACGTAGCATTTAAGTTTGAACATGCGCTTTCGAAGATTAATGCAGTCTTTACAAGTAAATTCCCTGTAGGCTACGATCTTACTGTATCAGATGTAAAGATTGTAAATTACTATGATAAGGCTGATTTTGACTTTGATCCGATGAATTGGAAGAATCGCGCTCAAACGGCTCCTTCTCAGTCAATCGCTCTCGATATCACTAAAGGACAGGATGTAACTTCTATGGCAGCAGATCCTAAAAATACTACTTCGGTGACTACCGGTTCTATCTTCATGATCCCGATGGAATACAGTAAGGATGATGAAAACAATAAGACTGCATCTGTAGAAATTCAATTTACTGTCACCGTAAAACAAAATGGTATAGAATATCTTACTCGCAAAGTTAAAGGTGTATGGCAGCCTACTTGGCAAAAAGGATGGGCATATACTTATTATATAGAGCTCGGCGGTGACGAACTTCAACTTGAACCTATCACATTTGAGTCTTCATCCGATATGGCTGAGCCTAATAATTGGGGTGATTCTCAGCGTGTGAACATGACATTCTCACTCCAGTAAGAATTTAACTCGCGATAAATTGTCTGATAAGCAGGCAATAATATCTGAAATAAATATTGTCGGAGAGTGGCGCAGATTTCATTTCAGTGATCTGTAGCCTTCTCCGGCAATCAAAAATTCTCATGCTCCTCAATTACTTGGATTAACGGTGTATTGCATTAGAAAACATACCATATATTACATAGCCTCGCTTTTCATTGCGACACTTTGTGCATCATGTCAGTCAGACCCTCTTCCGTCGGGCTCTGATGCTATGACCTTTGCAGTAGGCGACGTATCGCGTGCATCGACCACTGATGCTTCTACAATCACAAAATCGCCTTTTGCAGTCTTCGGGGATATGCATCCTGAGGACGGCTCGCTTTTGACCGTAACCCACGACGGTACTTTAGTAAGTTATACCGACGGGGCATGGTCTTATTCCGGTACTCAATACTGGTTTCCCAAACACGAACATTCCTTTGTTGCCGTGCATCCGGCTTCTGTCATAACCGGACCGGGCACATATCAATATAATAACTCTCAACTTTCTTTTACATATAATTATCCTTCGGATTTTCGTCAGGCCGCCGATATACTCTTGGCTACCCATCGACGTTGGTACGATTTGAACTCCTCGTATAAAGCTTTTCCTGTATTTTTCCGCTTTCATCATCTGCTTTCGCGTATCCGATTTCAGGTGACGGTGAAGGATTCCGGTGTGGAACAATGCTATCTGGTAATTACCGGAATTACTTTTAAAGATATCACCACCTCGGCTACATATACAGTTTCTCCGGCACCTATTCCAGCCAACAGCACTCAGACTGATGACGGGGGTAGCGACGAAGGGTGGACATTCACCGGAACTTCTGACTTGAATATTTCATTCCCGGAGGAAGGATCCGATCTTTTGAACAAAGTACCGGGTGACAGTCAGCCCCACATGATTCTTGCTGACAATGACCCTCTTCTTGTATTGCCAACAACTACTCCTACAAGTTTGGAGATAACGTATAAAATGTATGTTCCGTCGACTCAGAATCCGGGCGATTACGATCTTAAGGAAGAGCGGACTGTGATACAGACTGTACCAATTGGATTTGCGCCGGGGAAGAACTATTTACTTTCATTGTCAATGGTTCGAGGCATAATCCTATTCAATGTCAGTGTAACGGAGTGGGAAGAAGGAACAACAACCGACACTTCAGTGCCAAGAAAATAATACTCAATAGCACATGAATATAAAAGTAAGACCGACATACTTAATTATCGGAGCTGCCATATTGCTTTCGGCATGCTCTCGAGACGATATACCTGCGCCTATAGGAGGCGAAAGTAAGCAGATTGTTTTTCGCACATCGCTTTCCGGGCTCGCTACGCGGGCGGGAATCATGAAAACCGAGAGTTTGCATTATTTCCAAGTTACAGCTTTTGATATGTCTGACCCGGATTTGGTAAACAACGGTATTCACGACCCCCTTTTTGACAATAAAACAGTAGAAGCTCCGGAGGGTGGTGAAATTGATGGTGTGAAAGTTTTTACCTCCGAGGAATGCGTATGGCCTGATGTGAATAAGGAAGACCATACGATGACATTCTTCGGTTTCTATCCCGGACTTGACAAAGCTGATGAATCACAAAAGATATTCAATGGTTCAAAGGATGGATTTTTTGATTATCAATTCCAAAATTTTCGAGTGGAACAAGAGATAGCCAAGCAAGAAGATTTTATCACAGCCAATTCCACCGGAAACATGAATGATAATATGTACAGCGGCGTAGAACTTCTTTTTAAGCATCAATTAAGTCGTATCAATGTAATGGCCTATAGTGGACATAAGAGCTGCGACATCGAGATAGCCGGAGTTAGAATCGGCGGTGTATATCTATGCGGAACATTCAACTTCAGAAATACGGACGAAGGTGGCTTCTGGTCTGATCTCTTAGAAGAAAATAAAGGAGTTGTAGAGTATATATTCGGGAATAAGGATCAAATTATCTCTCTGAAGAAGGGCGAAAAGACGACTGCTACGATTGATGGAGCTCTTCCTATCATGGGCAACACTGTAGCTGACGGTAATAATGCTATGGTTATTCCCGCTTATTATAGATATGACTGGAAAGCTAATGCCAATCCTAACGGTATGTATATCAGTGTATTGTTAAGGATCACTGATGCTACCCTTACATCCGGGAAATTCCCTGAGAATCCGCAGCGTTATCCCTATACCGACTTGTCGCAGGGTGCTGATGCTATGCTTATCCCGAGAGTTTATTTATTAGTAGACAAGGCAAATAATACAGTCATCACTCGTGTCTACAAAAAGGGAGATGCATATTTCATTAATGAGAACGACTCGGAAGCCTATACATTAAAGTCAGGCGAAGAGGTAAAGGAATTTGGTTGGGCCACAGTTCCGGTGACAGGAAATTTTCAGGCAGGGAAAATATATACCTACAAACTTGATTTTACTCTTGGGATCGGACTTCATGATCCGGAGGTGACGACAACTTTCCCGAAGGCGGGTGATCCGGTCATTAGCGACAAAGTGGGCTTCACTTACACTGTCAAAGATTGGGAAGAAGGAGGAGGCGACACATTCACAGCACCCGGATCTTAAAAAATTGATTATCCTATGAGACGATTTAATCATATTTTTATTTACTCAGTTTCGACTCTTCTATCTGTGTCACTATTGCTTTCATCCTGCTCTCAGGATGAAAACATCCTTGATGTAGATAGCGATGAGGTCTCATTTATTGCCTCTGTTCCCGGAGTTACTTCACGCGCGCCATACGAATTGACTAAGGAGTTTTTCAATCATGGATTTACAGTTTCCGCTTTCTGCCCTGACAACGATCCGGAGGATGATGGGCTTTTTCCCACACACTGTGAGGGTCAGATTGTAGAACGCGAGGTTGATGGTATTTTCCGCTCAAACGGGTGTAGATGGCCAAATAATGAAGGTGATAATAGCGGAAGACTGAAATTTTTTGCTTTTCACCCCATAATCTCTGTGATGAAGGATCGTGGCGGTTTTGGCAACGAATATTTTGGCTTTTCAAATTCATCTACAAAAAACAGTTCCGGCATCAACTATGACTACCGACTTACACGCTTCCGCGTAATTCAAGATATAGCCAAGCAGGTTGACTTCGTTACAGCTATTGGTGAAGGCAATAAGACAGCCGATATTTACTCCCGGGTCGAGCTTAACTTTGAGCATCAGCTAAGCGGAGTTGAAATTGGTGCATGGGGAGGCGCTACACTCTATGACATTGAGATTGCAGGAGTGCGAATCGGCGGCATTGCGGTTGAGGCTGATTTTGAACTCTCAACAGAGAGAGAAAATGTATCGAATGGCGAAAACACAATCGGCTCATGGGTTATTCCTGCAAAACCGGTAAGAGGATATGTGGATTATGTATTCTCTACAGGCGATAAAGTGGTCGGAATTAACACTAATGAGCATAATACAAAAGAATCAGCCGTATCTATAAACAGCGGGTATGGACTAAAC
>CAYNNV010000101.1:0-7293 GCA_964398625.1 uncultured Sangeribacter sp.
GTATTCACTTACTGCTAATGAAGGTACTTACGATGACAACGACCCTATTGGTGTGCTTGACGTGACCGTTTCTTCTGATAAGATTCTACGCGATATTATCGGCATCACCGATCTCCGCTCAGACAAGCGTATTGACTTCGTAGGCGGTATCCGCGGTCTTGAGGAGCTTAAGCGTCGCGTTGACTCAGGAGAGATGAAGATGGCTTTGGCTCTCTATCCTGTCACTATGGATCAGCTCATTAACATAGCTGATAGTGGCAACATCATGCCTCCTAAAACCACTTGGTTCGAGCCCAAACTTCGCTCAGGCCTCGTAATCCACAAGCTTGAAGACTGATAATAGCAACGGAATAATAATCCATAGAAAGCATCCGGCAGACTGATAATCTGCCGGGTTGCGCTAATTTAATGCTCCATTGAGTGAGTTTATGAAGGTATTGATAGTCAACAAATTCTTCTATCCGCGTGGTGGTGATTGCATAGTAGCGATGTCAACGCGACAGATGCTTCAAAGTCAAGGCCACGAAGTACGGGTGTTTTCAATGACTCATCCCGACAACGTCAGTCTGCCGGAGAGCGGGTCATTTGCTCCGGCGGTTGATTTCAGCGGTAGATTGATGCAGAAACTGCAGGGCGTGAGTCGCGTGCTTGGGGGTGGTGGTGTGAGAAAAGCCTTTCGTAAAGTACTTGAGGATTTCAAGCCTGATGTGGTGCACTTTCATAACATTCATTCTTATCTTTCACCGGCAATAGTAGAGGAAGCTCATAAGCATGGGGTGCGGACTGTATGGACACTCCATGACTATAAGCTCGTATGCCCTGCATATTCCTGCCTGCGACCGGATGGAACGGTTTGCTCTGACTGTATTAACAATTCAGCATTTGTGAGTCAATACCGGTGTATGAAAGGAAGCCGGCTGCAGAGCAAGTTGGCTGAAATAGAGAAGCAGAAGTTTAATCCGTCGTATCTTTCAACAGTCACCGATCTTTTTATCGCTCCAAGCTCCTTTATGAAGGAGATGATGGAAAAAGGTGGCTATCCGGCTCAAAAAATTGTAGAAATATGTAATTTTATTGATCCCGAAAAAGAGGCGGTATATGAAGCTAAAGATGCCGGAGAAGATAGAGGCGATTACTTCTGTTATGTTGGCCGCCTGTCGCGCGAAAAAGGGCTTGAGACTCTTCTGAAGGGCGCCCGCAAAAGTGGAGTAGAGTTGAAGATAGCCGGCGACGGTCCTCTTGCAGAGCAGTTGATCAAGGAATATGGCAAAGATCCTGGTATTACTTTTCTTGGAAAGCTTGATGCTCAAAACGTGGCCAAACTGTTGTCAGGAGCCAAGGCTTCTGTCATACCGTCGGAATGGTATGAGAACAATCCACTTGGTGTAATAGAATCGCTTTGCGCGGGCACGCCGGTGATAGGCTCTGATATGGGAGGAATACCGGAGCTTATAGAAGATGGTGCGGGAGAAATTTTTCCACCCGGAGATGCAGACTACCTTGCACGGGTGCTTTCTGATTTCAAGGCTCTGACTGCTGACCAACACCGCAATCTTGCAGAGAGTCAGCGTAAAAGATTCTCTCGTGAAGTGCATCTGAGGAAGCTTCTTAAAGCTTACGGAAAAGAAGAGTGAAAAATTATTCTCCGTGATGCAATAATTCTCCGCACACTTCGTTTAGAAAGTGAAGCCGCTGTGTCGGCATAGAACTTATTACCCAAGCAGGTTAATATTTAAAATGAAAAATATCGTCCAAGGAAGTCTCATTACGACCTTCAGATGCAATGCCAAGTGCAATATGTGCAACATCTGGAAGTGTCCAACACATCCGTCCGAGGAGATAGACCCGTCATATTACGAAAAACTTCCCGCCGGCCTCCGAATCAATATAACCGGCGGAGAAGCTACCCTTCGCAAGGATATCGACAGAATTTTTGAGATACTTTATCCGAAGTCAGCGCTCCTTGAGCTATCTACAAATGGATATAATACAGAAAAAATCGTAGAACTTGCGAATAAATATCCCAATATCCTTATTCGCGTGAGCGTGGAAGGCTTGCCGGCGGTCAATGACTCAAAGCGTGGCATTCAGAATGGATTTGACCATGCTCTGCGCACTATGCTTGAGCTCAAGAAGACTAAATGTAAGAATATAGGCTTCTCTGTGGTTATTTCGCCTGATAACTACAAGGATCTTCTCTATCTGTATGAGCTTTGCGTAGCGCTTGACGTGGAGCTTGGGAATTCAGCTGTTCATAACTCATGGTATTTTCATAAAGAAGATAATCAGATTGAGAGTGAAGAGGCTTTGCGGCAGCACGAATTGTTTGTAAAAGCACTTCTTACTTCAAAGAGGCGTCGCCTCAAAGACAGACTGAAAGACTACGGCAGAGCCTACTTCAACCGTTCCATTCATCGTCGTCTCCGTGGTGACCGGGGCGAATATCGTCCTCCATGCGGCGCACTTACCGACTTTTTCTTTATTGATCCTCACGGCAACGTTTCTCCTTGTAACGGTTCAGCAGAGGAATGGATTATAGGAAATATAAAAGAAAAACCATTTGAAGAGATTATGGCTTCCGATGAGGCAAAAGCTGCACTCGAAAAGGTGAAAAACTGTCAGCGCAACTGTGCTTTCATCGTAACGGAAAGGCATGATATGAAGCGTCGCCCATGGATTCCCATCAAGTGGATTCTTAAGAATAAGTGGCGTATTCGCAAGGGTCAGCCTATCTGCTGGGATTAATTTCTTCAATCCCCGGAGGTATGGTGGCGCGCGGAGAGAAACCTATCAGCGTAATCGGTATCAGAGGCTTCCCTTTTATTCAAGGGGGAGTTGAGCATCATAGTGAAGAACTATATCCATTGATGCCGTATGATTTCACTGTTTATCGTCGCAGACCATATATTGATAACTCGCGGCCGGCTCCTGTATATCACAACATAAGATTTATAGATCTTCCCTCCACGCGCAAAGCCGGACTGGAGGCTGTGTTACATACTTTTCTTGCGTCAGTGAGTTGTCTTATACGCCGGCCTAAACTCGTGCATGTGCATAATATTGGTCCGGGTCTTTTTTCTCCATTACTCAAACTCGGTGGTCTGAAAGTGGTACTCACATATCACAGTCCCAACTATGAGCATGCCAAGTGGAGTCGTCCGGCCAAGATGATTCTAAAGCTGGCGGAGAAAATCGCCCTCACATTTTCAGATCGTATTATCTTTGTCAATAAGGCTCAGATGGAGAAATTTCCCGATAAGGTGAGGGGCAAATCCATTCATATCTATAATGGAGTGAAAGAGGTAAAACAGGTGCCTGATGCCGGCATTCTCAATAAATATGGACTTAAGGATCGGGAATATATTCTCGCTGTTGGTCGTCTCACTCCCGAAAAGGGATTTGATCATCTTATCCGAGCACTTAATGCCATGGAGAATCCTCCTTTTCTTGTAATAGCCGGCGGTGCTGATCACGGTGATTCCTACCTTCGTGAACTTAAAGAGCTTGACAACAGCGGAAAGATTATTTTCACGGGAAATCTTACTCACGCTCCACTTTCGGAGCTTTACAGTCACGCCGGAGCTTTTATCCTTTCTTCAGTAAATGAGGGCTTCCCTATAGTCATGCTTGAAGCGATGGGGCATAAACTTCCTGTGTTGGCTTCGCGAATACCGGCAACTGATATTCCGCAGCTTGACGATGAAAATCGCTTTCATCCGGGCAATGCAGATGATATGCGCCAAGTGATGGAGGAGCGGCTTCCTCAACTGATTGGTAAGCGAATCGAATATGATCTTAAAGATTATGACTGGTCTGAAATAGCGGCTCGTACTGCTGAAGTATATCAGTCTGTCTTAAAATAATTTGAAATCACCGGGTATTATCTTCATTTTCTGTATTTCTTCTCAAATACATCGAAATGATCTACGCCCCACTTCAGCATCGCATCAATTATAGGGAGAAGTGATTTCCCTAATTCAGTAATATTATATTCTGATCGAGGAGGAAGCTCGGGATAAATGGTCTTGACAACAAGTCCGTCATCAACCATCTCCTTAAGTTGGATGTCCAAGACTCTTGGAGTTGCTTCCGGAAGCGATCTGTGAATTTCACTGGGGCGCATTCTCTTACCCGAACGTAATTCGTCAAGAATGCAAGATTTCCATTTTGATTCTATCAGACTCATTGTCAGTCTCAAAGGACAGTCAAGGTCAATGGGTATTTTCCTTTCGTAAGCCATAAAAAGATTTTTTACGTCACAAAATTAATTAATATATCTGAGAATCAGTATACCGAAAAAATTTTCTATATATGAATATTTTTTCGGTACTTGACGGAATATAGTCTTGATTGTAATTTTGCAACGAATTAAATACCAGATAAGATGAGAGATAAAATTAAGGAATATGCTGCCGTGGAAGCAGCAGCAGCTAAATTCGTAAAGAGTGTTGCCGAGGGCAATAGTGAGTATGCAAAACAACTTTTTACTACCGATGCAGTCCTTTTTGGAATGCTCGATGGAGAACTGGAACATGGCTCTATTGAGCAGTTTTATCACAATGTGGATACCTTCGGTGCCGGAGACAACTTCAAGGCGCGAATTGATGTGCTTGCAGTTGAAGAAACCGTTGCAGTGGTCAGAGTCCTTGAAGAAGGTTGGGGCGGACGAATAGATTTCACTGACTTTTTGCTATTGCTGAAACTTAACGGTGAATGGAGGTGTGTGGCAAAAGCCTACAATCAGAATTCTGATACCGTCAAGAAGTGAATAATGCGAGGCTTTATAATAATTTTCTCATTTGCAACGCTGCTTTTGTCGGCCTGCAATGGAAAAATAGAATATCAAGATAGAGATATGACCACAGATACAATTGATTGTAATAATCGTTGCAATGCTACTGCAGATGAGCTCGCGGGAATCCGCAAACCGCTGAATCTCTATGTAGAAGCAGCCGTGAAGGGAGACAGCAAGATTGCTGAACCCGCCTTTGCCTCTACTGCTACAATCTCTTACTCGGATGCCGGCCATCTGATATCGTCGCCAATAAAGTCTCTGTGTGAATATTATGACAAGACGGGCCCGCACCCCGCTGAGTACCGGATATCTGCATGTGAAGTAGCGGGCGATGTGGCAATAGTAAGAATTGATTCAAAATTCGGTGATACCGGATTTGATGATATGTTTACTCTCGTCAAGGATGGTGATGATTGGAAGATAATAAGTAAAATATATCACGTAAAGTAATCCTCGGTAATTGACTTCATAATATATAGGCTGTGGCGGTCGCTACGGCCTTTTTACTTAAAGTTTAGGCAAAAACAATTTGTGCAACTGCAATGTTATTGATATTATAGTTGATGAGCATTAACTGTGTTTTTCCGGAAATATACAGAACTTATGATAAGAGAAAAAGAATACGTCACGGGTATAGGTGAGATATTGTGGGATTTGCTTCCCGAAGGGAAACAGCTTGGAGGAGCGCCGGCCAACTTTGCTTATCATGTTTCGCAATTCGGACTCGGCGGTTGTGTCGTGAGTGCCGTGGGCAATGACCAATTAGGGCAAGAAATCAAAGCGCAACTAATAGAAAAAGATATAGATAGCCTGATTGCCGAAGTTCCGTTTCCCACAGGGACGGTTACTGTGGAGCTTGATAAAGCCGGAGTGCCGCGTTATGATATTAAGAAAAACGTAGCTTGGGACAATATACCTTTCACGCCTGAACTTGAGGAAATAGCGCGTAGAACAAAGGCCGTATGTTTCGGTTCGCTCGCGCAGCGTAGTATTGTGTCGCGCGATACTATTTTTAAGTTTCTTGACGCAATGAAATCCGGAGCGGATACGTTGAGAGTGTTTGACGTGAATTTGCGACAGAACTTTTACAGCAAAGATGTACTGACACGCTCTTTTCAATATGCCAATATAGTGAAAATTAATGACGAAGAGCTTGAGGAACTATGCCGAATGTATGAAATAGGGGGAGATTCGATTGCCGAAAAAGCCCGTGTCCTTTTAGAACTGTTTGACCTTCGGATTCTTATCTTGACATGCGGACTCAATGGCAGTTACGTATTTGCAAAAGGTGAGACTTCTTTTCTGCCTACCCCGGAGGTGGAAGTGGCTGACACCGTAGGAGCCGGTGATTCCTTCACGGCCTCGTTCATTGCCTCATTACTACAGGGCATAAGTCTGCCGGAGGCGCATGAAATAGCAGTTGCAACCTCAGCCTATATATGTATGAATCACGGTGCGATGCCCCCTTTGCCGGAAAATCTCATCAGGCGTTGTAATGCAAAGTAGTTACAATGCTTTTGTTTGGTTTAACTGTATCATAGTGTTTCATCATCAGAAAAGAGGTTTATTACAGCAGCAATAATGCCTATAATTATAAAGGCTATTGTAGCTACGAATAATCCGAGGGCTAACGTTAAACACACTAACTCATACAGATACTGAGAAAATACGTTATCACCCCAGTTTATCGGTTTGGAAGGCTGCAAACAATGTGCAGCTCCATACCATAGCAACCCATACAAAATAGCCCATTTAATATATTTCCATTTAGTCAGGTATTTTTTTATATTATTTCTATAGCTTTTGCGAAATAGCAATACAGCGGTGCATACCCCCCATGAATAGTAAGCTGTTAACTACGCATTTTCTGCCGACTATTTCCCAGCCATCGTCAGCACCAATGGTTCTTAAGATTCCATAATTCAAAGTAGCAAAGCAGACCCACCATATTCCATTAATGATATTAAAACATATACATTTAATCTCGGTGATAAAATCTCCAAATTTCCACCTCGCTTTCCAACAATTAGTTTGCTTGTCATTAATTATGCAAACATGTTGCTTTAAGAATATTTTAATGAATCTGTCTGGTGCGGGTGGTTCTTTATGTTCACCATGCTGAGGCAAGGACCGGAGGTCTTCGAGAGTAGGCATTTCGCCTTTTTCTAAATACTCACGCAAAAATTGCGTCTCTCGTTTTTTAGAGATGTAAATATTGGCGCCAATTTTAAACGTCCATGAATTCTCATTTGTGGAATTCAGATGAATCTTGTGTCCGGATAATCACACTATTGTCCATAATAGTTTCAGCGTCAAATTATAAGCATCGTAATTAACACACTTTTTCATATTGCAAATTTATTAAAAATCTCCGATATTTAAATATAAAACAATGCGAGAAGAATTACCCTTTAAAAAAAGGGTAGCGTGGAGGTAGCAAAAAATGGTCTGAAATGGGTCTGAGGTTAGCTGATGTGTGTCCTTTGATTGGTAGGAAA
>CAYNNV010000102.1:0-7266 GCA_964398625.1 uncultured Sangeribacter sp.
CATACCCTTTCATTTGGTTGCTTCTGTTCTGGGCACAAGAAAGGCGACTTAACAACAGTGTGAATCACAAAGTTAAGTCGCTCTTTTTATTTTCTACAGGCAAAATTCAAATATTGCCTACGGCGAGCTTAAGGTTCCGCGTAACATTTGCCTGCAAGTATGCTCAGACGGTAACTGAGGGTAACAATGGAAATAGACCTTCCCATAACGTATTCGGTACATTTATAAATCTTCATCAGAGAAGACTCGATTGTAGCCTTCATTGTACTGTTGCTCTGTTAAACCATACCTTTCTAAGGCTTCGGGTTTCGGCACACCGCGATTCATTGTACCTGTTGCGCCCATCACTTTTGCCTCAAATATGTCAAAGTCTTCCGAAAGCAAATCCATTGCAGCATCCTCATCGCCGTTTGATTCCTTATAGGACTTCCGATATCTCTGATGACAATCCCGACAAACCATATCAGGTTGGTTTTCTTCGACGCAACACCCTCCGAGGATTATTTCTCCTCGCTCAGCCATCTTAAAAGTCTTACGGCATGGATAACCATAGACAATGCCCAAGATTTCACCTCCACACTTTTTGCATACTTTCGGGCGACGCGCATATATTATTGTATCCGTATCTGCATTCCATTTGTCATGTCGGTCTTTATAACCCTGTCCGCAGCTTGGGCACATCCATTCAGGATAATCCACCCCAACGCGGCATCCATAATCAATTAGTTGTCCTCGCTCTATCTTGCGCCATGTTTCGGGAGTGGGCTCACCGAATGTTACAGGCTTAACCTTTGAATGACATATCACGCAACTTTTCGGGTTCCCATCGACGGCCAATGGCAATCGTGCGGTATCCTTCAATGCGTCCATATACCGCTTTATATCTCGCGCTGTAAATATCTGCGGCTCAAAATATCCTTCGTGAATGACATTTAGCATCACTGTGTAACCGGGAGTAAAACCCGTGTCATAGTTAGACGTTATGTGCCATAAACCATCTTTTTTCCTCTCATATTTGAACTTGAACAACCAATAGCCGGAGCGCGTAATATAAAACCATCCGTCCATATAGACGGGCGCAAACCGACAATCCCAGTCGGGAGCGTACCCCTTCTTGAATATTTCAAATTGCTCATCGGTTAGCGGAAAGTCAACAGTGGCACGCTTGAACCAAAGTTTGTTATGCTTCACTTTGGCTATCTCTTTCTTGGTGTTGGCGATAATCGGTTTCATACAGGTCAGAAGTTTATCTGCAAAGTTCCTTCAATCAACTTCGTGTAACAGCTCTGTAAATTTACTAATTAATTTTGTCATTTTGATATTTAAATAAATTAAATTAAATTTGCAGTCGCAGACCGCATCGTAGAGGCCCGGTTTTGGGCTATGGGGGTGGGTCGGCAGACATATTAGAAGCGTTTACTTGACGCTCTTTCTTGGCAGCTTGAAACTTCGCAACTTTCAGAAATCAGTCAAGAATGTAGCAAACGGTAGATGCCTTTTGCGGATATGTATATTCTGTCAATGCTCGGCGTGTAAGCGTCAGCTTTTGACAATTTTGCATATGCTCGTGAGGCCTCTGCGTTTGCTCGTTCCTCTGATTTCGGGCAATGCGAAGGCCTCAAGCTGCAGAACGAGCAACAGTACAGACCTCACGTTTTTCGTTATAGATATATTAATAAAAAGCCAATGAGGGGGTCCGGAGGCAGAAAAAAAGAATATGAACCGGAAACATATCCGCTCATTTGAGAAATATTATTTTGGCATCATTACTGTTTTCTTGTCAGTCATGTCATCATGTTCATCGGCTAAAACAATTGCATTGACATGCCAAGAACGCCAGATTGAGATCTATGTTGATGATGAATATTTGGGGCGTGATTTAGTCTATTACACTGTACCTAAGGGGAAACAATATATTGAAGTCTCTTGCCGAGACAAAGGTATGGAAGTGTATCACCGAAACATTAATGTAAAAGACCGAAAGGGGACACTCATTGAGTTACAAATTCCAAAAAATTACAAATATTCATCTAAACCATATTAATCATGAAAAAAAGCCTAACTATCTTGATGATTTTAATTTCGGCCTTCTCTGCACAAGCAGAGAAGAAAGCTAAAGTAATCAAAATCTCCGTCCAACCTCAGGAAGCTGCAATTTACGTTGATAATACTTTGATCGGCTATGGTTATGGTGAATTCTCCCGCCCTCCAAAGAAGAATCAGGTAGCAATCATAAGGGTGGAATGTAATGAATATAATACTGCTAACTCAAAATTCTACGGAGGTGATGAAAGAAATTCACTCTCTTTTAACCTCATGCAGGATGGATTCTATCGCGGCTCGGCAGCCTCAGGATTGGTTAATAAATACATGACAATCACCCTTGATCCTCAATATTATACTATTGACGCCAATGGGAAAGTGGCTTGTGAAGCGGCATGGAAGCTTCTACATCAAATCCTTCTGAATTACTTTCCTGAAATTGAAACCACTGACTTCCACGGCGGTTATTTGCAGACTCCTTGGAAATACAAAACTTTCAATATGTCAGATAAACAACTTCGTAATCGTGTGACCGTACGAGATGTAACAACTCCTGAACGAGTGGCTTTTCAAATTAAAATATCTTCTGAAGTTGCCGGTTCAATGCAAGCACGACACGGGGAATTTGAAGAAGTAGATAGATTACCCAAGGAATTAGAGCCTATGGTCGAAGAGTTACAGACAAGAATAGGAAAAGCCGGAAGCCTCTAATAATACTTTATAACAATACTTTTTAATTAACTTAATAAACTAACGACATGAAAAGAAATTTAATTTTCGGATCAATGATTGCAGTAGCAAGCGTTGCGTCCTATGCACAGAATTTTGTTGAAACATTCGATGCTAACTCACTTGGGTGGACGGAATGTGCTTTTGAAAGCAATAAAGGTTCTGCCGTG
The DNA here is from genome assembly GCA_964398625.1 of uncultured Sangeribacter sp. GTDB lineage: Bacteria > Bacteroidota > Bacteroidia > Bacteroidales > Muribaculaceae > Lepagella. The sequence goes on from CAYNNV010000102.1 coordinate 2,943, forward strand.
ATTGACAAAGGTGTGATGACAATTAAATCAAAGGGTGAAAATAAAGCGGCAGGGGCAATCCTCTCTGGATTGAGTGGAGTTGCCACTAAAGTTGGAGAGAATACCTTCTTTGAAACCCACTGCTATGCACCTATAGATGTAAAAAAACCGTTTGAGGTACTTGCCAACGTAACGATTGATAAACTGGCTAATGACCGCGTCTGCGGATTTGTGTTCAATTACAAAGATGGTGGCAATTTCTACTGCTTCAACTTTAATAATGAAATGGTAAACTTTACTCGCTACGTTGACAATAGAGTAGTTGGAAATATCGTACAAGGTATAAAATGGCCGAAGAATAAGAAACTTGAGCAGGAGTGGAAACTGGTATGTGATGGTGATGTACTTTCCTTCTATGTAGATGGAATGGAAATTCTCAAAGTTAAATATATGCCTCTTGATTACTCCGGAATCGGATTCTATACCTTTGGCAAACAGACTCTCATTGTTGATGATATAACATTCAGGCAGAACTAACGATAACCACTTTAAATTAATTATTGCTGTCGTCCTGGAAAATTCGGTTTAAGCAAAATTGGATGGCTCGACTGCTGATTTTCAGCTTTCGAGCCACACATTTTGACTATCATCCGGTTGTATCGGACAGCAATGATTTAATTACATTTTCCTCAATCCATTTAAAGTCTCCTCGCAAGATTGACTTGGTTTGAAGGTCAACGGCCCTGTCTCTGTAGTAGCCGATTGAAATGTCACCGGGGCATAATGGAAGCAGGCGACGGGCTATCTCTTGTGGATTGTCAAGCGGCAGGTTGTGATTGGTACCTATAGCTACGATATCCCATCCCATAATAGAGCATTATTTGAGACCGATATCGGCAATTAAGTTAATATTTAAGGCATCAGCAATGTCATTGATGTATGCAGCCACCAGCGGAGCCGGACAGTTGCTTAGGACAAACCAGCCCATGGTAGCTTCCTTGTAGTTGCGACCCGAATTTTTGCGAGTGATAAGGGGATATCTATCCCTGTGAATGATGCCGAGATCGGCAATACGCCCATAGCCAATTTGGCGGGCGACCTCAATAAATGTGTCAATGGTATGCTTCTCATTTATACACTTGCCGTCGGGCATCTGCACGATAATGTTCTGCTTGTTGTAGTCGGTGCCCCCGTTAGGCCGGTACTTGGCTCTCAGTCTTTTGTTTTTATCGGCACGAAGCTCGCGTAACAATTCTGTCTTGGTCTTGATGGGCCGGTGTGGTTGAACTTCCACCGTGTGTTGATCCTCTAAGGGTTCAACTTTTGGATGCTCTGCCGTAATAGATACTGTCGGCTCTGTAGTTAACCGGCGGAGAATATTTCTCTTTTCTCCTACAATTGATTGATAGAGATTGAGTCGTCCCATGCCGTGCTGATTGAGGGTGTCGTAATTCAGTCGGTCATCGTAGATGGAAAAATTGTAAGAGTCGCGGAGCTCCATCCTGACTACTCTGAGCTTCTCAATATTGTCGACATCAATATTCTTATATGGCCACTCACCGGTGCAGTCGAGCGCATCCCCGAATGCAACATCGTTGTCAGTAACTACAAAGCGATACATAATACGGGAGTGTGGAGCGGTAATGTAGGCAAACACCTCGTCACCGGGCAAAAACTTATAGGTTTTTGAAAATATGCGGTCAATGACTGTTTCACCGGCTTCGATGTAATTCATCAAGGCAGCGGGAAAAGCGAGTAACCACATGCGTGGCTCCTTATCCTTGCGGTGTACCTTTCGATCCATACTCTATCTGCGGATAATTTAGTTTTATTGCTGTTCGATAATAGATTTTATGATTTATTTGCTGCAAAGCAACTGTTTTTTGCACTTCCTGCCATTGCACAATGGTTAGTTATTGTCGTTAATGTTTAAGAGATGCACGGCAACGGCATACATGAAGTCCTGCGTAAGCAGGTAGCCGTTGTAGTCGTCATCAGGCTCATCGGCCTTAAGTAGCGACATCAGTTCGGAATCGGCCATGAGGACTTCGCGGATTTGGTCGGCCATTAGCTCATAACCGTAGAGTTTGCCTACGAAATGTGAAAGCGGAGGATAGTCGAGCTCGACTTCGTCTTTAAAGTTGTTCCAAACTGAAGTCTTGAATATATAGTGTTTGTCGGGATAACGAAAAGCTAAATAGACAGAGGTCGCACGGTCACTCTGCATGTCATTCTCCTTCTCACGTATATTACCCGCCTCTTTGTTGCGCTGATTGATAGCGGCAAATTCATCAAGAAAAGTCTCAGACCTCTCGGCCAAAGGTTTGCTTTCGTCATATAGATTGACGAGCGCCTGTCGCACATCATCATGTGAAAGACGAGCATTTTTCAAAAGCATCGACAAAGGCATATACATCGGACCGGAAAGTAGATTTGTTTCATACTTGAAAGATTCCTTTAAGTTTGCGGCCAGGTCTTCGGCATCGAGATCGAAGGTTTCTTGAAAGTGGCGAATGGCTTTCCATTTGTAGTCTTCCAAAGTATGTAGTTGTGACCAGTTCTGTTTATACCAGGCGATATATGGGGCGAGTTTTTCAGCGAGTTTGGAATCGGGAGTGGCCGATGTCAATAGCACCTTACCACGTTTCGTAGCTGACTTGCGAGCCGGGCGCGGAGTATATTCGCCTTTGCCATACGATTCATGGTCAGGATGCTCACACTTGGTAAGGTTTGCAAATACAGTGGGATTGAAAATAACAAATCCATCCTCATCTACTGCCGGAGTGAGAGTAAAATCGGCAAGCAATTCACATTTTTCTGAATCTTCGAGCGTAGGAAGCCATTCCTCGCGCAAGCCGTGTGCGACAGCAGCTTTTGTAAAGTCGAGGAAACGTGGATTGCGCTTAAAGAATAGTTTCATGTGCATCATGATGTGTTTGAGGTCTTTATCCTCGATGGCCTTATAGTTAAGCAATACGGTAGGTGTTGCAGCCACTATGAGAGCATCATCAATATGGAGCTTATTGTTGTCGGCGTACTTAATAGCGGCGGCGAGCTCAAACGCTATGCGTGAATATATGCATTTGTTGTACTCTGGTGATACGGCCATATTATTGCAATATAAATTTTAAATTTTTTCTTCAGATTAAACCAGCGGGTGCGAAATTAATTAAACGATGGCGGAAGAATTCTTTGTTTATGAGTTGACGAGGTTTAATCTTTTTCTGTGATGATGAACGTGCCGAGCGATAGTACTCCATTATTGTAGGTCTTGAAGTATGGGCTGAATGTGGCACAGTGGTTCACGCCGTCGGTGTAAGGACGGCTGTGATCTTCGATTGTTGACGGTATGGTACTTATTATCTCACAGCTTACCCTGACCTCTTTTTCACCGTTATAGAGCGGTTGCGCGAGAGCTACGGGTATGCTTATCTCAAAGGCCTTTATTTCTCCTTTCCTACCGTCGGCTTTGCTATATGGTGAGATTGACTCTTGTCGGCTTATTGAAGAAAGCATGTAGTCGTCAGTGTATTGGGTTACAGCCTTTGCAAATTCGAGATCTCCGGTCATCTTTTTCTCAAATTCCTGCTTGAGCTTGTTGTGCCCCGCTTTGGTTTCGGTCCAATCGGGATTTTCTTGTTGGAATTGTGTAAAGAAGTTATCAACAATTTTATTATTTGGATTTTCTGCCACTACTGATACTGAATCTTGCTCAGTATCACTTCCGTTACCTGATGCACAGCCGCTCATTACGAGTGCTGTTATTGTGGCTGATATAAATAGCGATTTTTTCATTTGGTTGTAATTTTAGTCGGCCTGTAGCCGAACGTTGAGGTTGAGGAATTGAGAGTCGCTTGTATCATTCTCTCCGGAAAAACTTTAGAAGGCTGTGTCAAATTTTCATCATGACACAGCCTTCGCTGATATTTGTTCTCTGTTGCTTATGAGTAACAGAAGCGTGACCGGGTCATTACTCGGCTTCTACTGTGTAAACGCCGTCGCCGAGATTAACTGACTTGTAGCCTTCTGCAACCCAGTTATCAGTAGTATCGGCATCGTCGCCGTCGGCAGGGTTGTAGTTGTAGAATGTACCGCCTGTTACGCTGAAGTACCCTGCAGAGCCGTTAGCCTTGTTGAGCACATAGTACCAATCGGCATTTTCGGCAGCAGCTTTCCGGCAACGGAATGAACCGCCTGAGATGTTGACTACACCACCCCTTTCAGAGTAGATACAAGAGTTTGACTTGTTGTTGGCGTCAATGCCTGCAATATAGTTACCACCTTCGATATTGAAGATTAATTGTAAAATGGTAGGATAAAAAAGACCATTCATTTCCTAATTGTA
>CAYNNV010000103.1:0-7228 GCA_964398625.1 uncultured Sangeribacter sp.
CGCCGTAGCCGGCATGTAAGTCGCGAGTCAGAACATTATACAAGGGCAGTGAGCGGTAAAGTATTCGCTCATTTCCTATGTATGTAGCATTAATTTTCTCCTTGAATAGCGATATGACATGAATAAAACCTTTACCCGGCACCGAGTGCACATTGATTACAAGATGCTCCCGGCTCATTTTACGATCCTCACCGGTATCGATCTTAAAGTCAGCTTGGGAGTTGGAAGTCTTTCTACCAATCACATTTCTGCCCGGTCTGAGACAATAAGTAGTTTCCGTTCCCTTAACGACAATTTTTCCCAAACCTGTCTTTTTCTCTTTGATTTTTGACACTTCTTTTCCACTGTTCCCCGCGATTTGATAACTTGTATCTTCAGAGTCAATCTCATTAGGACGCGGAGTCACCGGCTTATACTGGCTGAAGTGGAATCGCTTATTGCATACCGGACAGGTAATATACTTTTTCTCAATTCCCGGAATATTCTTGACAATGATGATTTTTCCGTCAAACGGACATTTTATTTTTATTATATCTTCCGGTGCAACCATAATCATTAGTTATAAGAGCATTATAAAAACATCACGGGCATGTGGTCACTAAATTTCCCCCACATCACAGGATGCTGTTTTCCGGATGATACTTTCACCACTCCGGAATGGACATATCTGAAAAGTTCTCGAGCTGTAATTACCTTGTCACCATTGGCATCAGCTTTGCCTCGCAGACCACTCAGCAAATAAGCCGTGAAATAGGCATTACGCATACCGGATCGTTCAATTGACTTTTCATTATCGCGCGATGATAGAAAAAGCATCACATTGCCATTTCTCAACGCTGACGGTGAGGCTGTCGACTTACCGGAACGCAGGCCGCCGGAATAACAGGCATCTGCAAAAATCATCTTGTTCTTACAATTTACCTTAGCCATAGCATCGCGCACATCAGAGAAGCTTAGTATCTTATCATATGCACAGAAACCATCGGCATAGCCGTGTCCGCTAAAAAACAATATCACTATATCATTCAATTGAGCTGAACGGAACAAATCTCTGATGGCAGAGAGTATATTATCCCTCGTAGCCTTACTGTTCTTCAGAAGCTGACACGCGGCATTAGCTTTGCGAGAGAAAAGATTCGCCACTTCATTAGCATCGTTAAGAGGTAGAGTGAGATTTCGAGCTATTCCGTCTTTAAAGGCTCTATAGTCTGCTACTCCTACAGCAACTACATAAATGCGTGCGGCTGCGCTCTGCGCTACAAAAAGCATGAGCGCTGCCAGCACATATTTAAGTTTCAATACTTCCTCAGCATACATCTGATGAATAATCCATGGTATCAAACGAATCCGTCATATCTATCTGATCCGCAGTATAATCGGAGGCCATATCCATTGAAGAATCATAGTAATCAACACCGGCATCAGCATGATCCATCTCGGAAACAGAATGATTATCTACACCTGCGTAGGCAATATCTCCTTCAATATCAACTACTACACTGTTTGGGTCATCAAATTCTACTGAATTTTCGTATGCGTCATCCTCATAGCCAAGAACTTCGACATCGTTGTTGTAATCGGGGCCGAACTCAGAATCTACATTTGTGTAATCAATGGGATCAATTGGCATCTCGATAGGTTCACCGGGATTGGGTTCAAGGCCTAAAGCCGGGTCATCAATGCCTACTACGGGAACTTCTTCTCCCCCATCTGTTGGTTCAGGCTCAACTCCTATCACGGGAGCATCCTCTCCGTCTCCTTCGCCTGAAATAGTAGCCGGTTCTTCCGGTACTTCAACGTCTCGAAGAGCCATAAGATGCTCGCTGAGAAGTTCATCGTGTGCCGGTTCAGCCATAAGAGCCTCGTGATAAGCTTGTAAATCACTGTAAGAATGATCAATATAGTTCCAGTTGAAATGGCTCGCATAGAGAGCCTTTTCAGCCGATGACATATTGTGCCATTCATCGTAATAATACGTACCGTAGATTCCGCCACGCCATGCAAAACATCCACCGGGACCGACTTCAGCGCGTGCAGCGGCAAAAGCATGAGAGAAAGACATTGCGTCGTTGGGTGAATAAGCCACGGGTACGGTGGCGTCAATCCATACGGGGTGAACGTCTCCCGGGTGGTGAACGAAATAATCGTTGTGATTATAATTGTGCACGTTAGTTACGTGGGTAGTAGTGGTCTTAGTTGTTGTTTCCGTAGCTGAAGTCTTGGCAATTTCGTTATCGGCGATGGACCCGGATTCCGCGTCCGATTCCGTTTCAGATGTCGGTTGGGGTTCAAGCTCATCTGCAGGATTGCTCATAGCATATACAGCTGTGCCCACACCACCTATTATTACGGCAGCACTTGCTGCAATAGCTGCAGTTTTCCAGCCGGAGGATTTTTCCGTGCCCTCAGGATCCGGAAGAATCTGAGCAGCATCAGAACCATTATGACGACTGTAATCTCCTATGTATTCGGGATCATAGTCTGTAAATTCCTGTCTGTTGTTGTCGTAATCTTTAATTGCCATGTTATTTTATATTTGAGGGGTTACTAATTTCTATGTCACAAAATTACTTTCGTACAATCAACAATGCAAGAGTTATTCTATATCTTGTATGAACTACCCGATATTTTACACGAAACTCCCAAAAACTCTCTATCGTACCTATTTAGCACTACTAATAATTAGTTTCTAAGGGAAATCATATCACACGAATATGGTGGCATCCAAATGTTTGGAGCCGTTTACCGCACTGCCTGACCATTTGCCGTCTCTGTCAGGATAGAAAGTCATAGTAAACCGACTGCCTCCGGCATTACCATAGACGATCATCTCATCGTCATTAAACCTCACATTCATTTTTAATGTAACGTTATAATTCACGTTGACATATTTACAGCTGATTGCGTTATCACTTGAGTCAAGAGAAAAATCGAGGACTATGGGATATTCACCGGTAGAATCAGAAAAATATCCTGAATAGCGCATCACCCTACCATTTTTATAAGCCGAAGCAACAGCCTGAAAATAATCCTCAGCGTCTCCGTATTCATTAACGTTAGCAACCTTACGGGACGCTACCGTAGCTTCTCTATCGACCTCAACAACCTCCTCAGCCGATCCTGCTTCCGGCGCTACTTCCGTATCCACTACTTCTAAGGTATAATCGGTATCACTCCAATTGGAATCTTCCTGCTGAAGTTCTGACCTGCCTGAATTATTTATTAATGCAAATACAGCTATTAAGACTATCACAAGAACCGCGAGTACAGCACAAAGTATTATCAGCAACTTATTGTCTTTCTTAGGTTGTGGCTGTAGATGTGGTGGACGTGGCGTGCGGGGTGGCTGCGAGCCACCACTGTTGTTACTCGAACTATAGCCTCTACCACCCCCGCCGTTGTTGCCGCCGGGTCTTCTCGCGGTGTGCTCATTACCTATACTAAAACTCTCAAAAGCAGTTTGCGACTCTGCTTTTTGAGAGGTCGATTTTATATGCGACATTTTATTGTCAGGCAATTGCTTGGAAAGATGAAACATTGAGTCAAAACGATTCACCGCCTTTGGCTCCATTGCTCTCATCACAATCTTCTGCATCTCTTCAGAGACTCCAACTCCTGCCAATTTCCCTTTAGGGAAACCGGTGTTGAGGATGTCAGTGGCTACCGGTGGACGCTCTCCTGTTAGCATCTTGTAAATTGTACCACCTAATGCGTAGATATCAAGTGTGGCCGGGAACTCACCGTCTAATTTAGTACTTGCCTGTTCCAACGGAGCGTATCCGGGCGTGCCGAGACCAATTGTGGAACTCTCGGGTTGACCGCCGGAACCGAACTGCTTGGAAAGGCCGAAGTCAATAAGTTGAATCTCACCACCCTTCGAGATCATCACGTTCTTCGGCTTTATATCGAGATGAAGCATCTGCCGGGCGTGCATATAGTACAGCGCATCGGCCAGTGTCTTCGCTATATTTATTGTCTGCTGCTCATCCAATCTGCCATGCCGTGCGATATAATCATCAAGGTTCTCTCCCTCAATATACTCCATGGTATAATAGGCTGTGTTATTCTGCTCAAAGACGTCATACACCTTCACGATATTAGGATGATCAAGACTCTTAAGATTTATAGCCTCCTTCTTGAATTTGTTACAGTAATTGGTGAATACGCTGCCTCCTGTGCCTTCTATCTCTGTGGCTCCCTCCCGGCGACTGTTGATTTCAGCCATGAAGAACTCCTTCATCGCTACTTTCCTGCCACGGTGAGGAGAGGCGGGGGAAATTTCCTCCACCAAATATGTTATGCCGAAGCTACCCTTACCCAATATGCTCAATACTTTGTAGGCACCGGCTGCGAGTATCGTTCCCTGCTTCAGACTATGGACTGTATGCATATTATTACTGATTGTATAAATTATTCTATAAATTTACTTTTGCAATAAGGACACTGATGACGATAGTTATTCAGCATCACCCGGTATGAAAAATTGCCAAGAAAGCGACCGCAGTCATGGTTTGGACACACGTACCGCATCTGGAAATCTTCGTTAAGCTTTTCTAATTGTTCAGCACTATTATCATTCTTCATACCCAAAAAGCCGTAAAGCGCGCCGATAATACCAATTCCGGTAAATATAAATCCAATCGGTCCTATCAGACTAATACAAGGCATTGAAAGCATTGTGAAAAGACTGCAGCCTGTACGTACAAGAGTCACCTTCTTCTGCTCTTTTCTAATTCTATCCTTGTATCTCTTATAATCTTCCCATATATATTTCAGATGACGTACACTAAAAATCTTTTGTGTAGGCTGGACAGGCTGCCCCTGGGGTTGCTGAGATGATCCGGATTTCGGAGTATTCACAACGCATCCGGAGGCCGGCATCATTTTAAGACAGACATCAATCACCTTTTTCACCGGCACTGAGAATTTGTCAGACCCAAGTTCTACCTTATCAGCAGGAGTAATGCGCTTAGTCATCACCGGCACGCCATTAACAAAAGTCTCATTTTGCATCTTCATATTAGTAACCGATACATTGCCTGAACTATCTATTGATATTTTAGCATGAGCTTTACCCGTTTCAGCGAGGCAACGGCTTACAGAGTTAGGCACGCACCCGTCGTGACCCATATAAGCCTGCTTACCTGCTATGGTGATGCAAAGTCGTCCTTTGCCGGGTTCACGCCCTATAAGTATATTTTTCCCTTTGAGACGCTCCATATAATTTTTTGAAGTTACTTTTCTGAGTTAATACTAATAGATGATGAGATGTACATATCACGCAACTTTTTAAGAGCCTCCTTGGAGACACTGAGAGTGTATTCAAAATTTTCACCGTCACTGAGCACCAGTTTCTGGCGAAGAACTGCTATGTGAAATATAAAATTCAGATTGACTATGTGGCGCTTCCCAATTCTCGCAAAGCTCCTTGCGGAATCCTTAAGGCTATTTTCCAGGATACACTGCATTCTGGCGAGATTCATACAAATAGTAGCCTTCATATTGTTGTTGAGTACTATGTTGGTATAATTGCCGTCTGACTCAAAGTAGACAATTTTAGTGATGTCAAGACGAAAAAATTCATCGCGTGAATTAAGATACAAGTATCTGCTTGTGTTCATGCCAATCTTACCTTTACAGTGATGTAAACAATAACGCAAAGATACTACAATTCTTTTGATTTTCAAAGACATTGCATAAGAGCTATGTTTTCAAAGTCGAATTTTAGTAAAACATTCAGAGCGAACCAAATTACCGGCAACTTCGTTTATATCACATATCGAATGAATATATTATGAAAAACACTCAAGCAAAACAAACAGTAGCCGAGCAGATGGTTGCACAAATGGCTGACTCGGGAATCAATCATATTTATGCTATCACAGGCGATAGTCTCAACGCTCTTACCGACGCCATTTCCCGCGACGGACGAATTAAGTTTATTCATGTGCGCCATGAGGAAACCGGAGCCTTTGCCGCAAGTGCCGAAGCTCAGCTCTCCAAGCGTCTTGCCTGTTGCGCAGGTAGCAGCGGTCCGGGGCATGTGCATCTTATTAACGGTCTTTATGATGCCCAACGCTCCAATGCTCCCGTACTGGCCATTGCCTCAACGTGTGCATCAAGTATGTTCGGCACCGGATATTTTCAGGAAACCAATCCTACTCTTTTGTTCTCCAATTGCACAGTCTATAATGAGATGGCAATTACTCCTCAGCAGGTACCGAGTATGATGCACGGTGCTATGCAGGAAGCCGTTTCTCGTGGCGGTGTCAGCGTTGTAGGCGTGCCGGCTGACGTCATTTCTCAACCTGCCTCTACTGACTCCGCATCGCTCCTCCCCTCTTTCACAGAGCGTCTGTATGAGGCGTCAGAGAAGGATATAGATAGTGCAGCTGAGATGCTTAACAAAGCATCTACTGTAGCGATTTTTGCCGGAAGTGGTGCAGCTGAAGCAGTAGATGAGATTAGAAAACTTGCGGCTCTGCTAAAAGCCCCGGTCGTCACCTCTTATAAAGCACAACTTGAACTCACGGCAAACCAGCCAAACTATGTCGGTCATATGGGATATCTTGGCATGTGGTCGGCAATTCAGGCCATCGAGGAAGCTGACGTCGTAGTGATCTTGGGTACTAATTTCCCATATCCCGGATTCTTCCCGACAGATAAGAATATTATTCAGGTTGATGTCAGAGCAGAACGCCTTGGTAAGCGTGCAAAGTTGAATCTCGGCATACGATCCGATTGCAAACTGTTTCTTAATTCTCTACTAAAAAAACTATCTCAAAAAAGTGATGACACTTTCCTTTCCCGCGCTCTTGCAAACTGGCAGATAATTCAAAAAAAATTCCGCGAACCGGTTGAGAATCCTGGCAAACCGGGATGTATACGTCCTGAATTTGTGATTTCAAAACTCAACGATCTGGCCTCAGATGATTGCATAGTTACGGTTGATACAGGCATGAACAATGTCTGGACAAGCCACTATCTACAGCAGACCGGAAGCAGGGTGATGCTCGGAAGTTTTACCCACGGTTCTATGGCCAACGCTATGCCTATGGCTATTGGTGCAGCTGTGACTTGTCCGGGCAGACAGGTTATCTCTATTTCCGGCGACGGCGGCCTTACTATGCTTATGGGCGACTTGCTTACTATTATCCAATACAATCTCCCGGTAAAGATTCTTGTAGCCGACAACAGGACTCTCGGGTTTGTGAAATGGGAAATGGAG
>CAYNNV010000104.1:0-7208 GCA_964398625.1 uncultured Sangeribacter sp.
CAGACGCTTATTCGTTACCAAATCGTTACACAAAATTCGCCTCAGCAAAAAATGCCACGAATTAGCTATTCTATTTTCGTTTCAGATGAAATATAGCTGTTGAAAACAGCGTTATTATTCAGGATATTGCTAACTTTGCATATCGATTAAGTTACTCCCGGAAAGAGATAATGGCAAATAAGAACTTGAATAAGGCTAAGGTGGCTAAGAAGGATGAGTTTTATACTCAACTCGAAGACATAAACAATGAACTGCGCCACTACCGCGAACACTTTCGTGGTAAGACGGTGCTGTGTAACTGTGATGACCCCCGCGTAAGCAATTTCTTTATCTATTTTGCCAATAATTTCCATAAACTCGGTCTAAAGAAATTGATAGCTACCTGCTACAAGAGTCAAGACGTTGACCTCTTTTCCCAAAATGCAAGTGAGCAGGCTGTCTATATGGTCTATGAAGGACAGTTTGGCGATAACGGATTGCCGGATCCGCAAAGCATTGAAGTAAAGCCTTTGAAGGGAGACGGTGATTTCCGCTCTCCGGAATGTGTAGAGTTCTTGAAAGAAGCCGATATTGTCGTTACCAATCCACCGTTCTCATTATTCAGGGAATATGTAGCCCAGCTTGTCAAGTATGATAAGAAGTTCCTTATAATCGGTCATCAGAATGCAATCAAGTACAAGGAGATTTTCCCTCTAATCAAGGATAATAAACTTTGGCTTGGTTACGGATTCAAAGGAGGAGCCGGTCATTTTATTTCTCACTATGAGGACACGGCTACAGCCGGGAATCATAAGGATGGCATGATTAGAGTATCAGGCGTTACTTGGTTCACCAATCTCGAAATTAAGAAACGACATGAGGATTTGATTCTATACAAAACTTACTCACCGGAAGAATTCCCTTCATATTATAACTATGATGCGATAGAAGTTGGTAAAACTTCGGAAATACCAATGGACTACGATGGCAATATGGGAGTGCCTATCACATTCTTGGACAAATATAATCCCGAACAGTTTGAAATATTGGGTAAAAGTTCTGACGTAGCTGATATGTCAGAGATTAGAACGATGAGTAATGTTCAGGGCGGTGGTCCCCGTTTTTATGTTTTGAGGAATGGAGTGCTTACCCGAATGTATGAACGCATAGTTATCCGTAAAAAGAAGTAATGCCATGAAGATAGAACTTAAAGCACTTGCTTTTGCTTTCGTATGTACTATTGGAGTTGTATATTCGGGAAATGGATATGCATCTGAAAATAATGCAGCGGCATCTGCAATTCAAAATGCGGATACGGGCCGCATTGAACGATTGATTGTAGAATCTCCTCAGCTGCAGGATTCAATTGTTGTTGATGTTTGGCTTCCCGAGGGTTTAGGTGCAGACCAAACTCAGCGCTATCCGGTGCTTTATATGCATGACGGACAGAATCTCTTTGATGCCAACACCACTTGGAACGGCCAGGCATGGGAAATGGATGCTACAGTCGGTCAACTCATAAAGGATGGTCAAGTACCTCCATTTATTATAGTTGGCATTCACAGCGACTCCGAAAAACGAGTTTCTCAGCTGATGCCGCAACAAGCAGTAGAAGATGCCGGACTTGATGAGCTAATGGCTGAAGTAAAATTAAAAGGACAGCCTGTGCTTGGTAATAAATACGCAGCTTTTGTAGTAGAAACGTTAAAGCCCCTTGTTGACAAGACTTATCCTACTCTTCCTGACGCAGCCAACACGATGGTGATGGGCTCAAGTATGGGAGGATTAATGTCGCTTTATCTCATTTCCATGTATCCCGAAACGTTTGGAGGAGCAGCTTGTCTGTCTACTCATTGGTACGGCTCGCATAGTGCCGGAGATTTATTTGGGAATGCCATGATAGATTTCGTAGAGAATCATCTTCCGGACCCTTCGACTCATCGCATATATTTTGATCATGGTACTTCTACAATAGATGCCTATTATGGCCCGTGGGAAACGAAGGCATTGCTAAAGGCTCAGGAAAAAGGATATATTTACGGTAAAAATCTCGACAGTTACATCGATTACGGAGCTCCTCATGAAGAAAAAGCTTGGGCCGGGAGAGTGGCTCGTCCTTTGCGTTTTCTCTTCAACTTATCTGAATGAGTGGATCTTAGTCCATAGATTCATAGGATAGTATCGGGGCATTGTATCTGCATATTGGGTTCCGGTAATGAAACTTAAGTCTATTTGTCAAGAATATTTGACTTCTCCGGCACAGAAAAACTAATGTTATTAATCTTTAGTGTCTTTAGTGTTTCTGATTTGGAGGGGAGTTTTTCCCCAGAATTTTTTTACGCTTTGGCAGAAGAAGGAGAAATTGGAAAAGCCAAGTCTTGATGCGACTTCTTTTATAGACAAATCGGATGATGTAAGATAGCGATAGACATCGTTCATGACATATTCCCTTATCCATTCATTAGCCGTCTTTCCACTTTGTATTTTACATACAAAAGAAAGATATTTAGGGGTCACTGCCAATTCGTCGGCATAATATGACATATTATGCGGTTTGACCGGCAAACTGATCAAGAAGTCTAAAAAACGTTGATAAAGGAGTGCCGGCTGCGATATATTTTCTGTTGTAGAGTAAAATTGTTCGCTTTCAATTAGTGCCAATAATTCAATCAGCAAAGCCGTAGCGGTCAATATTACAATTGCTTTATCATTGTTGCTTATACAATAATTTTTTTTGCGCAAGATATTGAGGTATGACCAAATCAGAATTTTTGAGTCATCGTTAAGATTCAAGACAGGGTTTGTTTTCAATTTCATCAGAATTTCTCTTATTTCAAGAGATGAGATGTGGTGTGAGATCAAATTAAAATTGGCGTATATAAATGTAGCATAGAAATCTTCACTGAATTTGATATTTGTATAAAAATCGTTGGGATGGCAGATCAGAACTTCACCTTTCCTCACAACGTAATTTTTGCCATTTAGTGTGGATGTATGGGTTCCCTTCTCTACTATACATACACAAAGGGAGTCGAGACGATAATTGATGTTTCCGTCTTCATTATGCCAACCACCATGATATATAAATAAATCCTTGGAGAAGGTTCTTCCTTTAGGATTCTCTTGTGTTACCGTGGGTATATCAACTATTTTCATAGCTTAAGCTAAAAACAACATTCTTGAAGCCATTTAAAACATTTTATATTCTAACAAACGTATAAGTCTTGTTGTTTTGATTATAGATGATTAAATTAAAAAAGTGTCAATATGAAAATAATCGCAATCAATGGCAGCCCGCGTAAAGGCTGGAATAGTGACAAACTTCTTGATAAATGGATAGAGGGAATCAAGGCTGAGCTTCCCGATGCCGAGGTGAAGAAAGTTTATCTTTATGATCTTAAATTCACGGGTTGTCGCAGTTGTTTTTCGTGCAAAATGAAAGGGGGAAAATTCTTTGGAACCTGTCCTATTCCGGATGGTATTCATGATCTGCTGGCAGAAGTGCGCGAAGCAGATGCAGTAGCCATTGCAACTCCCATATATTACATGGATCTTAATGCCTATACAAAATGTCTATTGGAGCGAATGATTTTCTCAGTGGCACAATATTCAAGTCCTTCCGTAAGTCTCGCACCCAAAAGAGTTTCGTTTACAATGCTCTATTCCATGAATGCCACTGAAGAATACTTCAAGAATTATGGAATAGATGCCCGCTGCGCATTAGAAGAAAAGCTATTGAGCCTGTTTTATTTCATGCCCACTCATAGGGTAACAGCATTTGATACATATCAGTTTACTGATTATGCCAAATACGAGTCAAGTGCCTTTTCAGAGCCGGCAAAGCGCCGGCAGCGTGAAGAGCAATTTCCAAAAGATCTGCAGAATGCATTCGAGACAGGAGTAAGGGTAGCATCCGAAATTCAGAATCCTTCCATCAAAGAAGAACCCATTGACCATACAGTACGCTTTTAATTACAAGTATGGATTTTTATATGTAGCACAACCAATATACGGCAGAATACGTTACTGTTATATATACCAATTTTTTGAATATGGAATTTATAATAGAAAAAGACAGAATTTATGCTACTGATGCTCTTGGAAAAGTAGTGGCTGAAGTAACTTTCCCAACTGAAAATGGGGTGTCGACTATCGATCATACATATGTAGACCCTTCATTAAGAGGCGAGGGGATAGCCGGAAAATTGGTGAAAATGGCAGCTGACAGGATAATGGCTGAAGGCAATAAAGTTGCTGCCACTTGCTCTTATGCAGTCACTTGGTTTAAGCGTCATCCAGAGTATCATCCGGTATGTTCCGGTCCGGTAGCTTGCCGTATTAATCGTAGTAGATAACTTTAAGTTACCTTGCATTATAGAAGCCTGAGTGTTTCAACAGCTATGCAAAGTTTTATCGGACAGCAGTAATAATACAGACCGTTGAGGAAATTAAAAGACAGACTGAGGTCTGAGTGACTCTCAATCTGTCTCTTTCTGTCTAAATGTATGATTTGGTTCTGTTTAACTTCTTTTTGTTTTACAAAATTGATAATCCACCGGCTGTTAATTTAATATACCCGAGGAGGCACCGGTCTGCTGAGTGGCTTCGTCTCCAACCTGCACTTTCTTGCCAAAGCCGAAGGTATAAGTGGCTGAGAGGAGTATGAAGCAGTGCTGATTGACTGTAAATGCTTGTCCGGCGTAGGTATAATTTGGTGTGGTAAGGGTGGTATAAGCGTCTTTCCAGTGCCATCGTGCAAAATTGCAGATGTATGTCTGGAAATTCCACGATGAATTTCCCCAGCCTGCAAGTATACCATAGCTTGAACTTGACTTTTCGAGATAACCGCTCATACTCCCGCGCGAGCTGGTGGAGCCGGTCACATAGTAGGCTCCGAAATTCCAGTTGTCGAGATAGTAGGTAGCCTGACAAGTGCCGCGAACAAATGATTTTTTGAGATTAAATTGTCCGCCGTCGTAGACATAATCATAGTATAACTGGCCGTAAAGGGTGAGTTTGTTGTCAAGCAATCGGTAAGTGGCAAATACACCGGCTCCGAAATCACTGTATCCGCCGGCGGGTTGCACGATTGATTTCAGTATGCCGGTAGGCAAGGCTTCATAGTAGTATGCATACCTGTTACCTACGGTATAGAAATTGACAAAAGGTCCAAGATTGAATTTGTTTGATGGCAGCCATGTATATGACAAATTGATATTGTAGTTATGCTCCGGGGTGAGATAAGGATTTCCGGTATTGCTCATCAGAGGTGATTGCTGAATTACGGCATTGGTTCTGTATTGTCCGCCCGGATTGTTAACCGAGTATGACGTATATAGAGACAGTGAATGTCGACTTGAGGGTGAGTATTGCAAATAAATCATCCCCGTTGGCGAAAGTTTATTGTCTCCCACATCTCCGAGTTTAGATTGATTCCAGTTAATACCTACTCTTGCCGAGCAATTAAGTACATCGTTATTGAAATTGTATTGTAGGTAGGATTGAGCATTCCACATCGTGGTGATATCATGGGCGTCGGTCGTGCCGGAATATTCGGTGTTGTTTCTTATCATGCTTCCGGCGAGTGCTGCCGTTAGATTTCCGGCTTTTCCGAAGGAGTGATAATAGAGTAGGTTGAGTCCTGCGGAGTGGGTATGGTCTTTGGCGAGATTGGAAAGTCTCACTTCATCCTCAAAATAATTGGATAAATTAGAAGTGTATTTATAGGAATAATAAGGAGTTACATTCAGCGAGTTAGCATCGTTGATTATGAAATTCCAGTCTCCGCTGTAAGTGAGGGAATTATTCTTGGAGGATGTGTCGGAGTAGAAGCTTTCAGGGGCTAAATCGGATGCGTAGGAATAAGATACAAGGCCTGAAGTTTTTTTCACAGGATAGGAATCAAAGTTTGTGCCAAGAGTGTTTCGTAGTGTGATGTTGTCAGATTTATACAGTACTTTAAAAGTTGGCCAGATATATTTATTCCTTACGCGCGCGTCATCCGTAGTAGTTTCCCTCACTATATCCCTGAAAGCGTTGTCACCGACAGGCAGCCGGAAAGTCTCCGTAGTATTTGAATAGAGGTGTTTCGAGTCATAATAATATCCTCCTAACGCCAAATCGTAGGTCATGCGTTTATATTGCAGCTTAGCCATCACATTGGCACTGTAGGAATTGGAAATGAGATATGCGCTTCCGGCCGCCTTCACGTAACCGCCGTATTCATATTGATGCATAATGAAGTTAACTACGTGAGCTTTGCCCTGAAATCGGGGATCAGTCGGATAATTGATATATTCCACTCGCTTTACGTCAGTCATTCTCATGCCGTTGATATCCTCAGATGATGCGGGAAGATAGTCGATAAAAATATCCACGTTTTGACCGCTCACTGTCTGCACGGAAGTAGAAAGTCCGGGAGAAGTCCGGAGCTGAGGAATCGCCATACGGTTGAGAAGGTCATAGCCGTTCTGAGAAGCATTCTTTTGCTTTGTGGTGGGAATATATGTGCTGACGGTTGGTGAAGTGCGTTGAAGTTGTCCCTCCACTGCAATTTCATTCAGCTCTTTTGACTTAATGCTGTCTGTCGCTGTAGTCTGCGATGACATCAGGGCAGGGGCCGAAAGACATATTGTCGTAAGTAAAATTTTCATAAAACGGAGTGATAATGATTTTGTTGCAAAGTTATCATTTCCGATTCCTCTCTGCTATACCCAAAAGTGTATAATTGCAAGATGCAATAAGGTATAGAGATTTAGTTTCCATGATAAGTGAGTATATATGATTAAGACGTATCATGGAGGGTATGTGTTACACTGAAGTAATGAAAATTTGGTGATCCGGTAAGCTTAATGAACCAAATTTTGGAGTAACCGACACGACCACAGGCTACTACAAGGGTTAGCAGCCATAACATAAAATGTAAGAATGAAAATGATTAAGCGTGATTACTAACAGATTCCTCTGAGTATTTTTCCCATTTTTCAATAAGAGCCATCATATCATCGGGAATAGGGGCGCTGAAGTCCATCTCCTTGCCGGTGATCGGATGTCGGAATCCGAGAGTTCGTGCGTGGAGTGCCTGTCGAGGACACGCAGCGAAGCAGTTTTCAACAAAACGGCGATACTTGGCGAAGGTAGTTCCTTTGAGAATCTTATCGCCTCCATAGCGCTCATCGTTAAAGAGTGGATGCCCCTTGTGCAGCATGTGGACACGAATCTGATGTGTT
>CAYNNV010000105.1:0-7108 GCA_964398625.1 uncultured Sangeribacter sp.
GAATGAAATTTTGCGAGAATTTCCAACAATCAAGAATCAGCGCGGATAAACGCTTACAAATAAATTATCTACAGACCTTCCTCATTAGTATATAAAGTAACCCTCTGTGAAACAGTCTGTACCTGCAAAAGTATAAATTATTTTTGATTCAGGCAATACCAATAATACATTTATTTATAGAATCTGCAGATTGAAAATAATTAAAGCTCCGAAATATCCGGATTGGAGATTTTCGGAGCTTTAAAATTCGCTGTAAATATAAGTATATTCTAAGGCATTGTCACAAATAAAAGGATGACACCAACCGTTACTATTACCAAAAGAAGAGAATCTATGCGATCAAGTATGCCTCCGTGACCGGGTAAAATATGACCGGAATCTTTTATCCCAAGATTGCGCTTGATAAGAGATTCTATCAGATCTCCGTAGGTAGCAAAGATAGAAGTAGCCCCACAAATAATAATCCATCCAAAGATATCAACCAATCTGCCATTTGAAAAGAATTCCGAAAGTGATGGAATATAGCTTATGGCAAGCCCTATAAGGATACAAAATATAAATCCACCGAAAAATCCTTCCCATGTCTTATTGGGCGATATGGATGGAAAAAGTTTATGGCGCCCCAACAACGAACCGACACAAAAAGCACCTGTATCGTTTATCCATATTAATATGAATAAAAGAAGTAGTAAATGTGGTACGGTAGCCCCCATCATTGTTAAAATAACCATAGGTATACCAATGTAGCAGTATCCAAATATTGATACAGCAAGACGATATGAGGACCGAGAGTCTTTTATATATAAAGTAGCTATTACTCTTAATACTATTACCCCCCAAAGTGAAGGTATTGATATTGAAGGGTATAAGAGGATGAACGTCATTAAAATCACCGACAGCATATCAAGCAGAAGCAAGGGCCATCGTTTAGCAGTATATCCGCCCGTGATGCTGTTAAGCTCAAGAATACCCACTGCACCAAAGAGCGCAGCCATCAAAGTTATCCATAATTCTCCTGTTAGAATGCATGCAATAATAAAAGCCACATATACGATTCCGGAGAGGGAGCGAACTATAACTTTTTTCATTCGGGCAAATTTAATAGTTTAGTAATTTCAAAAATTCATCCCTAAGTGTAGGGTCTTTTTCAAATCGGCCGGAATAATCGAAAGTTGTAGTTGATGCATCTTGTTTTTCCACACCTCGCATTTTCATGCATAGATGCTCAGCATTGCATGCTACAATAATACCATCATTTGGCAGAGCTGCATCAAGCAAATTGCATATCTGCGCTGTGAGGCGTTCCTGCACTTGAAGACGCTTAGCAAAAACGTTTACGATCCGAGCCAGTTTCGAAAGACCTATCATCTTCCCCTTAGGAATATAACCTACAGATACCTTACCAAAGAAAGGGAGAATGTGATGCTCGCACATACTGTAAAACTCAATATCTTTTACAATAACAATTCTACTCCCTGCATGCTCAAAAACTGCCTTTGTAGCTATCTCCATAGGGTTCTGCCGATACCCTTGCGTAATATCATATATTGCTTTAGCCGCTCTCATAGGAGTCTTAACCAATCCTTCGCGTTCCGGATCTTCTCCAATAAGACGTAGAATTTCCTTGTAGTGTGATGCTATCTCGGCTATCAGCTTTTCGTCTGTTGCCATAATAATTGAGATTCTATTATTTTACGACAGTGATTTTAGCTCTCACAAGTCGCATTTCCGCCGCAAATCCCGGGAAGGCTTTGCGGAGACGCGCAAGGGCGGCATTGGCGGCTTTTGAATCCTCAAATGCACCTACCTGAGCGTACCAATTCGGACCTTTGGAGAAGGAAAGAACTTTCCCTCGGAATTCGGGGAACTTGGCAGCTACAGCATTAGCTCTTGCTCTTGCCTTTGATTCAAGATTGCCTTTATTACCTCCATCCGAGAATACCTGAATGCGATATCCGTCAACTTTTTGAGGGCCGGCCACAACCTTTTTCTGTTCTACAGGCTTTGTCTTCTGCACTACAGTTTTTTTAGTTCCGGTACCGTATTTGAGTAGATTGTCAATTATTGAGTTTGGCATATCTATTTCAATCCGGCCATCAGACTCCTCCTCTATCATCTCGACAAGATTTTTCTGAACCGGTGGTTCTATATTTGTTTCAGGAGTTTCTGCATAAGCTGTTATGACAGTCGCTGTAACTGCTACTGCCACAATACTATTTCGAAGAAGATATGATAAGCGCATACTCGGAATGGATATAATATTATATTAGTCAGGTATATATCAGGTAATCTTATGCATTAAATGCTCGCACTATATCAAGGAACGAATCGGCCTTGAGAGCTGCTCCTCCAATTAGACCACCATCAACGTCAGGTTTTGAGAATATCTCCTTGGCATTAGATGGCTTGCAACTTCCGCCATAAAGTATGGATACATTTTCAGCGGCTTCCTTCCCAAATTTCTCTTCAACAGCCTGACGGATAAACGCATGCATTTCTTCAGCCTGATCAGATGTAGCAGTTTTACCTGTACCTATAGCCCATACAGGTTCGTATGCAATCACTATCTTGGCAAAATCTTCAGGCTTGAGATTAAACAGAGGTGCAAGTTGATGGCGGACTACTTCATTCTGACTACCATTTTCACGCTCTTCGAGTACCTCTCCAACACAAAATATAGGCTTCAGTCCTTCACTAAGTGCAAGAGCAAGCTTTTCTGCAAGTATATTATTGCCTTCACCAAAATATTGACGACGCTCGCTGTGACCAAGAATTACATATTCAGCACCGGCTGATGTAATCATAGATGCACTCACCTCTCCGGTATAGGCTCCCTTGTCGTGACTTGAACAATCCTCTGCACCAAGACCTATGAAATTTTTATCAATCACTTGATTTACCGGATATATATGAGTAAATGGCACACAAACCACAACATCACAATTATGCGACTCCTTTTTAAGAGTATCATTAATTTCTTTTGCAAGATTGATTCCATCGGCAACAGATGTATTCATCTTCCAGTTGCCTGCAACAATATTTTTTCTCATTGCTGATTCAAATTTATAGCTAATAATGTGCAAAGATACGAAATAATATTTAATTACAGCAAAAATCACGGGCTAATTTATTATCTTTGCAAAATGAAACAAAAGAGTGCACATACCAGACTCCATGCCTTTTTTTACAGTTATTTTCTAAATATCTGTGAAGTCGTGCTATTGACCTCTCTTTTATGGATTGATGCATTCATGGATTCTATTTTGCTGGCAGCTATAGGCATATTGTCGTTAATAATATTTATATGCGGGGTTTTACATTTTTGGATAAAAAGACCTGACCGAGTAGTACTGAATTATCGGTTTGCAAATCAAACTACTTATCTCTGGATATATGTGTCTATTATTACATTAACTACTCCGGTAAATATTTGGTGGTATATCGCTCCGACTTTCTACAGTTTATATATACTTACAGCTGCTTCAATAAAAAATAAAGATAGAACAGTTTACGTTATATCCGGAAGATAAATTGATTATTCATGGATTTTAAACTTACATCAGCATATTATCCTACCGGCGACCAGCCTGAGGCAATCGCCCAACTTGTGGATGGAGTCAACTCGGGATTACCGGCTCAGACACTTCTCGGTGTCACAGGATCCGGAAAGACCTTCACTATGGCCAATGTAATTCAACAAGTAAAGAGACCAACTCTAATACTTTCTCACAATAAGACACTGGCTGCGCAGCTTTATTCCGAATTTAAAAGTTTCTTCCCCGAAAACTCAGTGCAATACTTTGTTAGTTATTACGACTATTATCAACCGGAAGCATACATACCCTCTACAAATAAGTATATTGAAAAAGATCTGTTGATAAATGAGCAGATTGATAGATTACGTTTGGCTACTACCGCCGCTCTATTGTCAGGGCGACGAGATGTGATAGTCGTATCTTCGGTATCGTGCATATATGGCATGGGGAATCCTCAGGATTTTAGCAAGGGAGTGGTAAATGTCTCCGTGGGTGAGAAAATCTCGCGCAATGCATTCCTCCGCAAACTGGTAGATGCACTATATTCACGCACAGAAATGGAACTGAGACGTGGCCAATTCAGGGTGAAGGGAGATACTATTGATATCATGCTTTCTTTTGAAGAAATTCAGTTGAGGATTTCATTCTGGGGCGATGAAATTGAAAAAATTCAAACTATAAATCCTAAGAATGGCGTAGTAGAATCAACAGAAAGTTCTTTTAATATCTACCCTGCTAATATCTTCGTCACGTCGAAAGAGAGAACCGGCGCGGCTCTGGATCAAATTTCGCTTGATTTAGGAGAACAGGTGAAATTCTTCCGCAGTGAAGGGCGTGACCTTGAAGCTGACCGCCTATATGAGCGTGTTACTTACGATATTGAAATGATTCGAGAGTTGGGCCACTGCTCAGGCATTGAGAACTATTCCAGATACTTTGACGGACGTGAACCCGGTATGCGTCCATTCTGCATTTTAGACTATTTCCCGAAAGATTTTCTGACAATAATTGATGAAAGCCATGTGACTCTGCCTCAGCTGAGAGGGATGAACGGTGGTGACTTTTCAAGAAAAATCAATCTTGTTGAACACGGCTTCCGACTTCCCGCAGCTATTGATAACCGGCCTCTTCGCTTTGACGAATTTGAACGGCTTACTCCACAGGTAATTTACGTTAGCGCCACACCAACCGAGTATGAGCTTGAAAAGTCGGAAGGAGTAGTAGCGGAACAGATAATTCGTCCAACGGGTCTTCTTGACCCGGAGATAGAAGTTCGGCCTTCGGAAAATCAAATTGATGATCTGATGGAAGAAGTACGTATAAGAATAGCAAAAAATGAACGCACTCTTATCACTACCTTAACCAAGCGAATGGCAGAAGAACTAAATGAACACCTTAACAGATGGGGCGTAAAAAGCGCTTATATTCATAGTGACGTAAGCACCCTTGACCGCATAGATATAATAGAAGGATTGCGTAAAGGAGACTTTGATGTACTTGTAGGAGTCAATCTTTTACGTGAAGGCCTTGATTTGCCGGAAGTGAGCCTCGTGGCTATTTTTGATGCAGACAAAGAGGGATTTCTTCGTTCCAGAAGATCTATTATTCAGACTGCAGGACGCGCAGCTCGAAATATTAACGGTCGCGTAATTATGTATGCCGACAAGATTACTGATTCCATGCGTCAGGCTATGGAAGAGACGGAAAATCGTCGAGCAAGACAGATACTTTTTAACGAACGCCACGGCATAATTCCCACATCGGTTCACAGTTCGTCAGCCGGTACCGATTTCCTTGCGGATAGTCTGCCTTCTGACCATGGAAAATCCTCTCATGCTAATGACCTCGTACGACACTCTCAGAAATCCAAGCTGCCGGATAATAGTCCAAGACCTTACATTGAAGAATATGATTCTCCTGTTGCTGCGGAACCTGTGGTTGAATATATGTCCGTTAATGAACTGGAACGCAGTATCAATATGGTAAAAAATGAAATGATTGCAGCTGCCAAACAGACCAATTTTATGGAGGCGGCACGACTTCGTGATGATCTGCTTGCAATGCAGAATCGCCTTGAGGAACTGAAAGCTGAAGAAAGTACAGAAAAAAACTGACAAATGAGCATTAGAAATACTGATACTAATACTCTCGCACCGTTACTAAAATATCCGCCCCGCGACAGATACCTTCCAACCTCACGCGAGGAGATGGAAGCTTTGGGTTGGGAGCAAGCTGACGTGATTCTTTTCTCAGGAGATGCTTACGTTGATCATCCTTCATTTGCTGCCGCTGTATTAGGTAGATATATGCAAAAACTTGGTTATAAAGTTGCTATTGTACCTCAACCAAATTGGCGTGATGATCTCAGAGACTTTAAGAAACTCGGGAAGCCTCGCCTGTTTTTCGGAGTCTCCGCTGGAGCAATGGACTCTATGGTGAATCACTACACCGCTGCCCGACGTCTACGACATGATGATGCTTTCACCGCCGGTGGCAAACACGGTATGCGACCTGATTATCCTACCATCGTATACAGTAAGATTCTCAAAGAGCTATATCCTGAAATTCCGGTGATTGCCGGTGGAATTGAGGCTTCCATGCGGCGACTAGCCCATTATGACTATTGGTCTGACTCACTAAAGCCTTCTATACTTATCGACGCCCCTGCCGACATGCTAATATACGGAATGGGAGAGCGTCCCTTGGAAATGCTGCTTAAACGTCTTGACAATGGAGAAAATATAAGCGACATAAAGGATTTACCTCAATCTGTTGTAAGAACGGCAAGACGCGAAAATGCGGAGCCGGGAATAACCCTATCATCCTATGAGAGTTGTCTTAAATCTAAAAAGGATCACGCCGTAAATTTCCGCCATATTGAAGAGGAATCCAATCGAATAGACGGGGGGCAAACTCTATGGCAGAAAACCGGAAATATTTGGATCAAAGCAAATCCAATGCTTCCACCGGCAGATTCAAAGCAGACTGATCGGTCGTTTGATCTACCTTATACGCGACTTCCTCATCCAAGATATAAAGGTAAGCGCATACCTGCTTATGAAATGATTCGCCACAGCGTATGCCTGCACAGAGGATGCTTCGGAGGTTGCTCATTTTGCACAATATCAGCACATCAGGGGAAATTTATTCAATCACGGTCTCAGGAATCAATCCTAAAGGAAGTGAAAGAAGTTGTGAAGATGCAGGATTTCAAAGGCTACATTTCTGATCTTGGCGGTCCTTCTGCCAATATGTATGCCATGGGTGGTAAAGATAAATCTTTATGCGAAAAATGCCGTCGTCCATCTTGTCTTTATCCTCAGCCATGCAGGAATCTTGATAACGATCATCGTCCATTGCTCAACATATATCATAAAGTCGATGCTATGGATGAAGTAAAAAAATCTTTCATTGGCTCAGGAGTAAGATACGACCTTTCAATGGCTCACTCTTCAAATCCGGAAGTAAACAAGGCGAACAAGCAAGATATCAGCGAATGGATCACGCGACATGTGAGGGGAAGGCTAAAAGTAGCCCCTGAGCATACTTCACCTGAAGTACTACGATGTATG
>CAYNNV010000106.1:0-5929 GCA_964398625.1 uncultured Sangeribacter sp.
AAAGCAAGGTGATGGAGTATGCATGGGATGACCGCCAGGTGCAAAGATTTATCGACGTGCAGTGCGGCGGCGACGCCCGCAAGATGGAGCTTGACCGATACAAAGGTCTTGGTGAGATGAGCGCTGAGCAACTTTGGGAGACCACCATGGACCCCGAAAACCGTATCCTCAAGCAGGTGACTCTCGAAGGGGCAGCCGAAGCCGAGCGCACTTTCTCCATTCTTATGGGTGACGAAGTAGCTCCGCGCCGCGAATTTATAGAGGAAAACGCCTCTTACGCAAATATTGACGCATAACTTATCAGATACACTAACCTTAACATTAACTAATTTTCTTTTTGTGTATGACCGTGCTGAAATGCGATATTTCGGCACGGTTTTTCATTTTATCGTTGCCTTTGCAACACAATAATAATGAGGTGGTTGAGTTTAGACAGGAATGAAGTGATGAAAGGGTGACCGGTAGGGAAGCGATTCTTCGCGTCCGCGCCCCGAGGACTCGCCCTTGCGGGCTTCATCCCCTGTTAAACACAATAACGCCCCTATCGGGGCTACTTCTGAAAGTCGGCCTATGGCCGAAGATAGAGAGGTTGAATGGGTTGAGAGGTTGCGCTGTGAGTGCCTCGCTATGCTCCGATGGACGTATCCTCCGGAGGCGAGCGGCTCATATAACGGGGAGCGGAGTCGCGGAGCGACGAGATTGTGGTTAACCCTCGATGAAGCCGGCAGGGCGAGTCGAGGGAAAGCCCACACCCATAAAAAGGGGTCCACGAAGTGGATGATGTTATGAAAAGTCATGGCGTTGCCCTGAAGCTTGAGAGGGTGAAATGTGAAGATATGCTGACAAAAGTTGAGTTAATCTTTGTTAAATAGATGCTTCTAATCAGAATAAAATTTGCATTCTAAAAATAAAATATTAACTTAGCTGCGGAATTAATAATTACAAAAATTAATGCCTATGTTTAGAAATTTACTTAAAGGAATTACCGTAGCATTTTTAGTAGCTATTTCGTGGACTACAATCTCTGCCGAAATCATCGACCCGAGTTCTGTTTACCAGTCCCCTTGCAAATCGCACACTCGATCTGAAAACACGCTTTTATCAGAAATAACTTATCAAAACAACGAGCTCTCAATATGGGTATATAATCTTTGGGAGAATTGCGGTGCCGAATTAGTGGTTGAGTGCAACGCTGATATTGCCGGCGAATTGCATTTTATAATCAAGGATATAGGGGAATATCCTATGGATTGCACTTGTTGTTTCGACGTAGAATGTAAGTACACGGGAATACTGCAAGGACACTATAAAATCTACGTAGAACGCTACAACACGGTCATTCTTTCCACAGAAGCCGACATTGAGCCGGGCTGCAATATCGCAATGGATCTAAATGGCGTTGCTCCCGTCTTCAATACCGAAGGGAAGATGCTGAAAGCAGCTAACCGCGATCTGCTGTCTGTAGAGGCTGAAGGAACCACCTGCATTGAAATTTTCGATACCGCAGGAGTGAAGTACGCTGCAATGACCGTAGATGGGAACACCGAGATTTCTCTTTCTTCGCTACCGGCCGGCCTTTATCTTGTAAAAGCCACCAACGGCAACAAGACTGAAAACATCAGAATAATGCGCTGATATTCAACCTTTAGAAACCGATATAAACTTATCCCGAATCGTAACAGCGGCTGCGGATGCTAAATGCAAACCGCAGCCGCTGTAGTCAAGGTTATGAAAAGCTGCTTGAATAGCAGTGCTACCACATATATAATAGTATCACACCGGTAAAATCGTCACTCCCCGGCAGGCGCGTTCTACTCCACACCTGAAACGCCCCCACCGAAGAGCGACAAAATTATACCTGTATTTCGCAAAAAAATTTCGTGCAGTCTTACGACCGGCACGCATTGAAAGATTCTTTATAACTATAACCACGCGGCGCGCCTCATAGTTTTTTGCAACACGAATATTTAACACTCTTAATATATCTGCGTTAAATGCGTTAATTTTACCACTGTTACCACTGCATCATCTTCCGCAGGCACAACAGAATCATAATCCGATGAAATTGTAGCAATGCAATTAATTAGCCGATTTTTTATTAACTTTGCATTCCGATAGTCACATTATTGATATTCAGTCTATGAACGATAAGAAATTCCAACGCACACTCATAACAACCGCACTCCCTTACGCCAACGGACCTCTACACATTGGTCATCTTGCCGGCGTATACGTGCCTGCCGATATATATGCCCGCTTCCTTCGCCTTTGCGGTGAAGAGGTGCTCCTGATCGGGGGTAGCGACGAGCACGGTGTTCCCATCACGATAAAAGCTAAGAACGAAGGTGTGTCGCCTCAAGATATAGTCGACCGCTATCACAATATCATAAAAGATTCAATGGCCGAACTCGGCATATCATTTGACACCTACGGTCGAACCACTTCCGAGACTCATCGCCGCACAGCTTCCGACTTTTTCCGCCGCCTATATGATAAAGGTGAGTTTATTGAGAAAACTTCTGAACAACTTTATGACGCAGAAGCTAACCAATTTCTCGCTGATCGCTACGTCACCGGCACTTGCCCTCACTGTGGCAACGAACGCGCATACGGCGACCAATGCGAAGCATGCGGCACATCACTCAATGCCACCGACCTCATTAATCCCCGATCGGCGATCACCGGCAATGTACCGGTGCTCAAAGAGACTTCCCACTGGTATCTGCCTTTGGATAAGTGGGAACCGCGCCTGCGCAAATGGATACTGGAAGATCACAAGGAGTGGAAGAGCAATGTCTACGGCCAGTGCAAGTCATGGCTTGATATGGGGCTCCAGCCTCGTGCCGTAAGCCGCGACCTTGACTGGGGCATTCCCGTGCCGGTTGAGGGCGCCGAAGGGAAGGTGCTGTATGTATGGTTTGATGCTCCTATTGGCTACATTTCCAATACTATTGAAGCATTTCCTAATGACTGGGAAAAATGGTGGAAAGATCCGCAGACGCGCATGCTACACTTCATCGGTAAGGACAACATTGTATTCCACTGCCTGATTTTCCCCGCTATGCTTATGGCCGACGGCACTTACAATCTTCCTGACAATGTGCCTGCCAATGAGTTTCTCAATCTCGAAGATGATAAGATTTCTACTTCGCGCAACTGGGCAGTATGGCTTCACGAATACCTCCGTGAACTTCCCGGCAAGCAGGATGTGCTCCGATATGTACTTACCGCCAACGCTCCGGAGACTAAGGACAATAATTTCACATGGAAAGACTTCCAGACCCGCAATAATTCAGAACTTGTGGCAATACTCGGTAATTTCGTAAACCGCGCTACCGTACTGATTCACAAATATTTTGAAGGACGTGTACCTGAAGCCGGCAAGTTACTCCCCGAGGATGAAAGCCTAATTGAAGAAGTGAAACGCGCCGCAGCACTTGAAGCTGAAAACATGCGTGAATTCAAATTCCGAGAGGCACTGCGCCAGGCAATGGATATAGCCCGCGCCGGCAATAAATATCTCGCCGATATGGAGCCGTGGAAGCTGATCAAGACCGACCCCGAGCGCACCGCTACTATTCTTAACCTTTCAATTCAGCTTTGTGCAAATATAGCCGTCGCTCTTGAGCCATTCCTTCCCTTTATGAGTGCCGACCTTTGCAAGCAGTTGCATCTGGATAATATACGATGGGATATGGTAGGACGCTTCGACCTGATCCCCGCAGGCACCGAGATTGATAAGCCTCACCTCCTGTTTGAAAAAATCGAAGATGCCGTAGTAGAGGCTCAGGTTGCTAAGCTTGAAAATGCCAAGAAGGAAAACTTACTGAAAAGCTGGACTCCACAGCCCGTAAAAAAGGAAATTTCAATCGATACTTTTGACGAAGTTGACATCCGAATTGGTAAAGTATTGGAATGCAGCAAAGTAAAGAAGACTGACAAACTCCTGCAGTTCCTCATTGACGATGGCATGGAGAAGCGCACTATCATCAGCGGAATTGCAAAGCACTATGCCCCGGAAGATCTTGTAGGAAAAGAAATATGCTTCATAGCAAATCTTGCTCCGAGGAAGATGCGCGGAATAGAATCGCAGGGTATGATTCTTTCCGCACTTGATGCCGACGGTCGCCTTGTGGTGATAGGCCCGCAGGGAGAAGTACGCCCCGGCTCACAGGTAGGCTGACAGTCTGTATAACGTATCAGGAGGCTGCTTAAAATCAAATTGATTTTAAGCAGCCTCAATTATTAAGCCTCATCAACGGGAGCACAGTTTTATCGCCATATCCTGCGCACCATGCGCGACAGCACGGGAACATTTTCGTATCGCCCCACAACAGCCAAATATGCACAAAGCAGGATTATGCGCACCAAATATGTAAGCCACATCCTTTCCGGGAAATCTACGAGAAAATGACCCACCAGGAAAAGAGCTATGGCCACTGCCGTATAGCCCCCAAGACGCCGAGTCTGATAGTCAATAGGATAATATTTTCGACCCACTGCCCATGATAACACCATCATTATGAAATAGCTGATAAATGCTGCCCACGCCGAGCCCATATATCCGTCGGGAATACCTATTGCCGGCACCAACCATACATTGAGCACAAACATCAACACGAATCCAATAAGGGAAAAATACATTCCCCAGACTGTCCGGTCAGTCAGCTTATACCATACGGAAAGATTGAAAAACACACCGAAAAACAGCTCGGCAAGCATCATAATCGGCACTACCCTCAGACCCGCCCAATATGGCTTTGACACGAAATATTTAAGCACGGGAAGGAAAAACATCACCCCCAAGAATATGAGAAGTCCGAAAATCACAAAGAATTTCATAGCATCGGAATAAGCCTGCGTCTTGTCCTCCCCGGCACTTTTTGCCTGCGCGAAAATAAACGGTTCATACGCATAGCGGAAAGCTTGGGTAAACATCACCATTACTATCGCAATCTTGATGTTGGCGCCATAAATGCCCACCATGGCACGCGCAGCTTCCTCATTACCTTGAAAGAGATATGGTATTATCATCTGCCCCATGTTCTGGCTCATCATGCCCGCCACGCCGAGTATCAGCAAAGGCCAGCTATAGCGCAGCATACGCTTGAGCAGCTCGCCGCTGAATCTATAAGTTCGCCCGGTAAGTTCAGGCAGAAGCATCAGGAGCACTACAACAGTGCTTATAATATTGGCTATAAATATCCAGCCTATTCCAAACGCCTTGCCTCCAAGAGGAGTATAAAACCAGTCAATGACTGCCGGGGCATGAGTCGCAAGCCACGGACACACAAGTAAGAAGAAGATATTTAGCCCGATATTCAGTCCTACATTAGTAATTTTTATAGCTGCGAATCTCACGGCACGCTTCTTATAGCGGAGATATGCAAAGGGAAGATTGGAAAAGGCATCAATAGCCACCGTCACTCCCATCAGCCACACATATAGCGGATGCTTGGGCAGAAGCAACAGGTTGCTCACCGGGTGCAAAAAGAGCGACAACAGTATTATAAATAGTAGCGAAGTGCTTCCCACAGAAATCAGGGAAGTAGTATATACGCGCATCGGATCATCTTCGCGTGAGGCGAAGCGGAAGAAGCCTGTCTCCATTCCATAATTGAGGATTATGAGAGCTACGGCCGTCATAGAGTAGAGATAACTCACTATGCCGTATTCTTCTGCCGGAAAGAGATAGACGTAGAGAGGCACAAGACACCAGTTGAGGAAACGCCCCAGAATGCTGCTAAGCCCATAGATTGCCGTCTCTTTGGCTAAAGATTTTATTCCTGCCATAAGCAAAAAGTATCAGTGATTATTTTTATTATCTTCCTTTCGCTCAATCAAAAAGAGTAGCTGAGGAATGAAAAGAACCGCGATGAAGATGAGTATAAGCAAGCTCTGTAACCTCCCTAGCTCTCGGGGTGCGTTT
>CAYNNV010000106.1:5939-7031 GCA_964398625.1 uncultured Sangeribacter sp.
GGCTCATACACCTCTTCAAGTGTGCCCGGATCTTCGCCGAGTGCCGTAGCAATGGTAGTCAGGCCAACCGGACCGCCTTTGAATTTGTCGATTATAGTAGTTAGGATCTTATTATCAATATCATCAAGGCCGTGAGAATCAATATTGAGTGCTTCCAGCGCGTAGCGGGCAATATGAAGATCAATCCTACCGCTACCCTTCACCATAGCGAAATCGCGCACACGCCTCAGCAACGCATTGGCCACTCGAGGAGTGCCTCGGCTGCGAAGTGCTATCTCGCGCGAAGCATCAGAATCGCATTCTATACCGAGCAGGCGGGCAGATCGCTCCACAATGGTCTGAAGTACAGAATGTTCATAATATTCAAGATGACAGTTTATCCCGAAGCGCGCCCGGAGCGGGGCAGTGAGCAGACCACCGCGTGTGGTGGCGCCTATCAGAGTAAAGGGGGCAATAGAGAGCTGCACACTTTTAGCTCCCGGACCTTTATCAAGAAGTATATCGATACGGAAGTCTTCCATCGCCGAATATAGATACTCCTCTACAATAGGATGAAGACGGTGGATTTCGTCAATAAACAATACATCGTGCTCCTCAAGTTGCATGAGGATACCGGCAAGATCGCCCGGCTTATCGAGCACCGGTCCCGAAGTCACTTTAAATCCTACTCCCAACTCATTGGCAATGATATTGGAGAGTGTGGTCTTCCCAAGCCCGGGAGGACCATGCAGAAGGGTATGATCAAGAGCTTCGGCACGGCGCCGCGCTGCTTCAGTGAAGACCCTCAGATTGGAAATAATCTTTTCCTGACCGTTGAAGTCATCAAAGCGGAGCGGACGCAGAGCCTTCTCCGCATCGGTATCCGATTGCTGTCCCGCAGGACGCCTGATATCAAAACTATCATTATCCATCACTTTGCAAAGGTAAGAATTTTTAACCGTAAATCCTCATATCACACGCTATTTTCGGGGATTGCAAGCCATTATTCCGAACCTCAAGGTACAAAAAATAGGGCAGACCGGAAAGCTCCGATCTGCCCTGTCGGGGTGAGGCGACTCGAACGCCCGACCTCTACGTCCCGAACGTAGCGCG
>CAYNNV010000107.1:0-6883 GCA_964398625.1 uncultured Sangeribacter sp.
GTCATTAGTTTGTTCTTTATCTTTTTTAATCTAATTTATTTGTACTTCTGATGAAAAGCGAACTAATCGTTGACGTCAGGCAGAAAGATATTTCCATCGCTCTGCTTGAAGACTCTCGCCTTGTATCCCTGCAGAAGGAAAGCCGCAATCTTGCTTATGCCGTTGGTGATATTTACCTTGCCAAGGTGCGCAAGATTATGCCGGGCCTCAACGCTGCTTTCGTGGATGTAGGCTACGAAAAGGATGCTTTTCTTCATTATCTCGACCTGGGTTCACAATTTGCCTCCTATAAAGAATTTCTTGAATCGGCAATGAAAGACCCCAAGAAGGTGCCTTCCATCTCAAAGATGAAGTTGCTTCCCGACATTCCTAAACAGGGAGCTATCGCTGACGTACTCCAACCGGGACAGCAACTCCTCGTACAGATTGCCAAAGAACCTATTTCCACCAAAGGACCGCGTCTTACCACGGATATCTCATTTACCGGAAGATACATGGTGCTTATGCCATTCGGCGACAAAATCTCGATCTCTCAAAAGATTAGAAGCACTGAAGAAAAAATCAGACTCCGGCAATTAATCGGATCCATTAAGCCTAAAGGCTTCAGCGTTATTGTACGCACTTCTGCCGAAGGTAAGCGTGTAGCTGATCTTAACAATGAAATGCAGGCACTCGTGCAAAACTGGGAAGACTGCATTGCCAAGATGCAGCGTAGCAAACCGCCTACACTTATATTTGAAGAAGAATCTCGCGCGGTATCGCTTATTAGAGATATTTTCAGCCCAATGTTTGAAGAGATTCAGGTCAACGACAAGGAAGTGTACGAGCAAATCCGCAATTATGTTGCTCTAATAGCCCCTGATCGAAAAGATATCGTAAAGCTTTACTCAAAAGATATTCCTATATTCGATCATTTCAATGTCACACGCCAAATTAAGAGCTCCTTCGGCAAAACCGTGTCTTTCAAAAGCGGGGCATATCTTATCATTGAGCATACGGAAGCACTTCACGTCATTGACGTCAACTCCGGCAATCGCTCACGCGCTGCTGCTGACCAGGAGTCAAACGCTCTTGACGTCAACCTCAAAGCCGCTGATGAAATAGCGCGACAGCTAAGACTTCGCGACATGGGTGGAATTATCGTCATTGACTTCATTGACATGAACAAGGCGGAACATCGCCAGGCCCTGCTCGAACACATGCGCGAGATTATGGCAAATGACCGTGCTCGCCATAACATTCTACCTCTCAGCAAATTCGGTCTGATGCAAATCACGCGCCAGCGTGTACGCCCGGCTCTTGACATCACAACTTCGGAATCATGTCCTTCATGCTATGGTAAAGGCGAAATTCAGCCCTCGCTGCTATTCACCGATAGACTTAAGCAAAAGCTTGACTATCTTCAGGACTCTCTCGGTGTTAAGAAATTTACACTCTACGTGCATCCATTCGTAGATGCTTACGTCAAGAAAGGACTATTCTCGATCTATTCAAAATGGCGCCGAATCTATGGCCGTGGATTCAAACTCATTCCCGATGAGTCACTTGCATACCTTGAATATAAAGTGATAGATTCTACCGGCAACGAGATTGACCTCAAAGAGGAGAGCGACATCAACAGCGCCCACTCCAAATCGCACAACCGCGAAAACAACCGAGACAACGAAGACAACTGACAGAGATAAATGATGAAGAAAAGCCAAAAAATTGACGCAAACGCTCAATTTCTTTAATGCAAATCACAACGAGAGGCCGGATAAAAATATTTTCATCCGGCCTCTGTTATATACAGTGAGTGTGATTAAATTTACTTAAGGTGCTCGAAGAGGTCGGCGACGATGAAGGTGGAGCCGCCGATGTAGAGCATATCTTCGGGGGCGCTGGCGGCTAATGCCTTCTTGTAGCAGGTGGTTACGTCGGGCTCAACAAGGGCTATATTCAGTCCTGCACTCCGGAATTTGGCGGCCAAATCTGCAGCCGGAAGTGCGCGGGGAATTTTGGCATTTGTAAGGTAATATTCCGCCTCTCGTGGAAGAATCTCAAGTATCTTGTCAATCTCTTTGTCGGCCACAAAACCCATCACCATTCTCAGCGAAGCCTTTTCGTGTCGGCTCATCCATTCGCGGATTTGAACCACATTAGCAGTGAGTCCGTCAATATTATGCCCGGTATCAGCTATGGTTAGGGGATTTTCCGCGATTTTTGTCCAACGACCTCGAAAGGCGGTATTTTCTTCTTCGCGCTCCATACCTTTTCTCACCGCATCTGCATCTCTAACGGTTCCGAGGCTAATAAGTTCTTTAGCGGCAACAAGTGAGGTATTGCAATTTTCTATCTGATAACTTCCGAGCAGGGGAGATTTCACTTTTCCAAAACTGATAGTCTCCATAACCCGGTAGTTATCTTCAATATATGAGTCTTTGACTTGAGGATTTTCAAATGCCTCTATGAGCGGAGCTTGGACTTCCTTAGCCTTATCCTGAAATACTTTCCTTACCTCTCCTTCGGCACGTCCTACTACTACAGGAATTCCTCTCTTCATAATGCCGGCTTTCTCCGAGGCGATAGCAGAAAGAGTGTCGCCAAGGAATTGCTTATGGTCGGGAGAAATATTGGTGATAACGCAAAGCTCCGGCGAAATGATATTGGTGGAGTCGAGTCTTCCCCCCATTCCGACCTCAATCACGGCTATATCTACTCCGCACCGAGCAAACCAATCAAAGGCCATCATCATGGTTAGCTCGAAAAATGATGGATTTCCCTCAAAGCCCGAAGTTCTGAAGCGTTCTACGAAGTCAATGACTCCGGCTTCCGAAATCATCTCTCCGTCAACTCTTATACGCTCCCGGAAATCAACGAGATGCGGCGAGGTATATAGTCCAACTTTCAGTCCGCTCTCCATAAGAATTGAGGCAAGCATATTTGAAACACTTCCCTTGCCATTAGTCCCCGCTACGTGAATAGTACGGTATTTCCGATGCGGATGAGCAAAGAATGCATCAAGTTTTTCCACATTCTCAAGTCCGGGCTTATAGGCAGCCGCGCCTATGCGGGAAAACATCGGCAGTCGGCCGAACAGCCATTCTAATGTTTCTTTATAGTCCATATATCAAATATCCGGCTATGCCGGCCATTATTATCACTACTATTGGATGAATCTTCACTTTCTTTCCCCTATAGGGGAAGGAGAAATATACAAGGCAGAAAGCTACGGCACAGATTGCGATATTAGTCCACAGTTGCCACGAGATACCTTGCGGATTGAAATTTGCCGCATTCATAAGCATAATGGCTGCCGACGCTAT
This sequence comes from uncultured Sangeribacter sp., assembly GCA_964398625.1. Taxonomy (GTDB): domain Bacteria; phylum Bacteroidota; class Bacteroidia; order Bacteroidales; family Muribaculaceae; genus Lepagella. The sequence goes on from CAYNNV010000107.1 coordinate 3,306, forward strand.
CAGGCCAACGACAACAGGGCGAAGTCCGGAAAAAATTCCCTTGATAACTCCGCTCTCATTATGGCGCCGTATGAAGTGGCTGCTATACATTACAAGGAAGAATGAAGGAAGCACCACGGAAAGCGTGGCAAGAATTGAGCCAAGGATTCCCCAACCGATACCGGAGAGAGCCGGATTGACGGAACCGGGAGCCACGAAACCTATGTATGTAGCGGAATTTATACCAATTGGGCCGGGAGTCATCTGCGAAATGGCCACAATGTCGGTAAACATTGTTTCTGAAATCCAACCCGGCGAGACTACAGCTTTTTCCACAAGAGAAAGCATGGCGTAACCACCACCGAAACCGAAGACTCCTATCTTGATGTAAGCCCAGATTAATTGCCAATATATCTGCATGATACTTCTTAATTATTTGTTTTACCCGATTTTAATCCTCTCCGAGCAAGAATGAAGAATATATATCCGCCCACTCCCCCAAGCACTATATAGAGTATAGGATTGGATATAAATCCCAAATCAAGAGAGATCATCAGAGCCACTAAGAGGGGAATCCATACTGTTTTCCAACCAATCTTTGCTGCCTTGGCCGACGATATGACCGGAGCAATTATCAGAGCCACCACAGCCGGGCGAATTCCCATGAATATTGATGAAATCACCTTATTGTTTTTGATTATATCGGGGGTCAGAAAGATTGCAATAAAGAGAATAATCAGAAAAGACGGTAGTATAGTGGCTGTGGCCGCAGTTATACTTCCTTTCAATCCTTTAACGCGGTCGCCAACCACAGTGGCAATATTCACGGCAAGTATGCCGGGAATGGCTTGAGCAACGGCAAGGAGGTCAAGAAATTCATCGCGCTCAATCCAGTGATGTTTGTCAACTATTTCACGCTCAATGATGGAAATCATGGCCCAACCGCCGCCAAATGTAAAAGCTCCAATCTTGAAAAAGGTGGTAAAGAGCTGAAGCAACGATGCTTGAGGCTGTAATGCCGCTTGGCCCGAACTAGTATTAGCTTCCATATCGTATACTAATAGGTAAATTCATTTGCAAAATTAGCAAATAGAAGGCTTATATGCAAAGCCTTGGCATTTCCGACTAACAATTATTATTACCGCCTGCAGAAATGGAATAAGCTGCATCGTAAGCCCCCGCTTATGACACAGCTTATATATGATTCTCCCGAATAATTAACCGAAGTAATGATCAATATGATCCGTAGAGCGATGATAAATCAACATGCCCGCAGCTACTTTTTCAGCAGCTAACTCGCCAAGTGTCTTCTTGACAATAGCAAAGCCGAAATCCATTGCAAATCCGGGGCCTTGGCCGGTAATGATATTTCCTGATGCCACCACAGGCTCATCAATATGACGCGCACCATTAAGGTCAGCTTCAAATCCGGGATAGCATGTAGCTGAGTGTCCTTCGAGGAGACCAAGGCGACCGAGTACAACGGCCGGTGCAGCACAGATAGCTCCAATCAGACCTCCATTAGCATTGTGCTCCTTCAGAAGGGTGCAAAGAGGAGCAAACTCCACAAGATTCTGTGCACCCGGCATTCCTCCCGGAAGAATAAGCCACTGAGCGCCGGTAAACATTGTGTTGTTGAAAAGCAGGTCGGCTGTGACAATTACTCCATGAGCTCCTTTCACCTGAAGCGAATCAGTAATTGAAATAGTCTTGACCGGAATCTCGGCACGGCGCATAATATCTATTACGGAAAGAGCTTCGATCTCTTCAAATCCGTCAGCGAGAAAAACAAATGATTCATTCATAGACTATCTTTTTTACAATAAAATTTCCAATGCCCAAATTTACAAATAATTATTTATACAACAAAAAATATTTTCATAATTTCCCAAATACAAGTGTCTATTTGGAGAAAAATTAGTATTTTTGCACAAAAAGAGCAGACGATAGCGATGAAAAAATTTGTGTCTTTCTTTTGTCTTATAGTGTTACTTATTGTTTTCGGATGCAATAGGAGCGATAAACAATGGCACACTGAATCAGGCGGTGTATGGAATACATTGTACAATGTCGCCTATCTTGGCAGTGAGAATCTCGCAGATTCTATTATGGAGGTTTTTAATAAAGTAGGTCTGTCGCTCTCCGCTTTTGATTCAAAAAGTATGTTGAGCCGAATCAATGCCGGAGAAGACATTGTCGTGGATTCCGCTTTCAAAAAGGTATATCTCGCATCTCTTATGGTCAATGAAAAAAGCGGAGGAATGTTTGATCCTACAGTTGCTCCCCTAATCCGAGCATGGGGATTCGGCAAAGGTCATGCTGTCACAGCCGATACTTCAGCATTGGCGGTTGACAGTATCCTTCAATTCGTAGGAATAAAAAAAACTCGACTCATGCCGGATGACCACCTTAAGAAAGACGATCCAAGAATTACTTTTAATTTCTCAGCAATAGCCAAAGGATACGGAGTAGACGCGATAGCTGAAATGCTGGAAAGAAACGGGGTGGAAAACTACCTCGTAGAAGTGGGGGGCGAAATCAGAACCAAAGGGAAAAGCCGCCGTGGAGATTCATGGATTGTAGGCGTAGACAGCCCCGAGGAGGGCAATATTCCCGGTCAGCAACTTTCGGCCACCGTAATTCTTGAAAACATGGCTATGGCCACTTCCGGTAATTACAGAAATTTTCACCAATCCGGAAATAATAAATTCGGCCATACTATCAATCCCCTCACAGGAAGACCGCAAACTACCAAAATTGTAAGTGCTACCGTTGTGGCTAAGGAATGTATGATGGCCGATGCCTACGCTACGGCAATTATGGCGATGACTCCCGAAGAAGCGCAAAAAATGATAAATGAGGAAAAACTCTGCGCTATGATTATTCTTGCTGACGGCTCTGTGACCTCGACAGATTCTTTCAAAAAAATTATTAAACACTGATTCTGAATGGAAATATATATCATAATTGTCCTCGCTATTGTGGTGATTGCTCTTACAGCTATGCTTTTCACCGCGAGAAAAAATTCTCAATCCGCCAACGCTTCTATTACAGAACTCCGGGAACTCCTTGATCGTAACAACCGCGAACAACAAAATCTCGAAGCTCAACGGCTTTCTGCTCTTAGAGAAGTAAATGAGACTTTGATTGCATCATATACTCGCCAACAAAAGGATCAAATTTCATTCTTAGAGGAGAAACATCAAGAAGAGATGAAGCGAATGCGTGATGATTATGAAGAGAAGCAAAAGAAACTTCGCGAGATGCTTGCTTTGCAGTTTGAGACTCTATCGGCTTCATTGCTTAAGACCGCTACTAACGACCTAAAAAATGCCAATAGTGAGAATATTTCCGGTCTGATCAATCCCCTTAAGGAAAGCCTTGACGACTTCAAACGCTCCCTTGCGGATTCATTTACAGCTCAACACGCCTCTACAAAGTCTCTGAGCGATTGGATATCAAGACTTGAGGAGGCAAACAAGAGGATTTCTTCTGAGACTGAAAGCTTGGTAAGCGCTCTCAAGGGTAATAGTAAGGTGCAGGGAGACTGGGGAGAAACCCTGCTTGAGACTCTACTTGAACAAGCAGGATTAAAGCAA
>CAYNNV010000108.1:0-6867 GCA_964398625.1 uncultured Sangeribacter sp.
ATGCAGCCCGGTTCTTCTATTATGCCCGGTAAGGTTAATCCCGTTATTCCTGAGGTAATGAACCAGATATGCTATAAGGTTATGGGCAACGAGCTTTGCGTCACCATGGCAGGTGAAGCAGCGCAGATGGAGCTCAACGCTATGGAGCCCGTTATGGCTCAGTGTGACTTTGAATCTGTTGATCTCCTTATCAACGGTTTCGACACTCTTCGCACTCGTTGCGTGGAAGGAATCACAGCTAATGTTGAAAAGTGTCTTGCTCACGTACACAATTCAATCGGCGTAGTGACCGCTCTAAACCCTGTTATCGGATACAAGAATTCAACCAAGATTGCAAAAGAAGCTCTTGAAACCGGACGTCCTGTATACGACTTGATTCTCGAACACGGCATTCTCACAAAAGAAGATCTTGATACTATCCTCAAACCGGAGAATATGATCAAGCCCGTGAAGCTAAACATCAAGCCCCTAAAATAATATAAGGGAGATATAAGAACAATACTACGAGCGGCTGCGTGACAATCTGCGGATTTCACAAAGCCGCTCTAATTCACCTCACCGGGAAAAAAATACTTAATCACCTTCAATGCCTAACATTCACAACAACAATAATAATACGACCACCATAATTTAATCGCTTTAATATGATTTATCTTGACAAATTTATATTTCCGGATCTTGAACATGATAATATAAATGATGGTAAGGGATCGTTTTATTCTGACCATACTTATCCTTTTCACCTCACTTCCTCTATGGGTTTATGGTCATTGGACTTAGAGCCGATTACAATTCTCTATGGGGGTAATGGCTCCGGTAAATCTACGATCATTAATGTAGTAAGTCAAAAACTGTGTGCTGACAGACAATCAATGTTTAATACTAGTCCATATTTTAATGAATATGTTGAAAAATGTCAGTATATTTCATCAAGTAATCTGGCAGGGGAAACTTTATATAACGGCCATCGCACTCCTCAGAAATATGACATTTCTAAAATTACAACTGTCGTAACAAGCGATGATATTTTCCATTTGATGCTTGAACTCCGACTTGAAAATGACAAGAAATTGCAAAAGAGTTATTTTCTTATGGAGGAATTCCAAAATCCCGGAGAACTGCCTAATCATTTAAATTTTGAAACAGGATACAATGTTGATAAATTTAAAAGAGGGGTAGAAATAATGAAAGCAAAAAGGGGTAAGAACCATTCTTTCAATAAGCTGCTCATTGAGAAGATTGGAAAAATAGAACGAGGCTTCAGTAATGGGGAAACTGCGTTGATGAAACTATCGGAGATTTTGGAAAAACCGGGTTTATATCTGCTTGACGAGCCCGAAAATAGCATGTCATGTGAATTTCAAATGAAACTTGCTACCATAATTCAATATCTTGCAAAATATGGGAAATGTCAATTTCTTATAGCTTCTCATTCACCATTTATTTTATCTATGGAAGGAGCCAAGATCTACAATCTTGATAATAATCCTGTTGATATATGCAATTGGTGGGAACTTGATAATATGAAACACTATTTTAATCTATTTTACGAAGCGAAGGATCATTTTCTAAAAAAATAAATAAAATAGAAAGTTTTCTATGGAAATTTATTTTTAAATAAGTCATCGTTTATCAGTCAGTTATCTCAGTCAAGTTTGTACTGAATTGCGTATTTAGCAGAAAATTTGTAACTTTGCAGTGCGGTTCACAAAGAGCCGCACTGCAAATGCATCATATAGACTATTCTTCAACACTCTGTAGCGCAGCACTTTCTAACTACGCATTTAAGGAAAACTGGAAAAGCACAGCTCCGATTTCCTGAGACCGCTACCGTCAGGGCATTGCGTGCCCGGTAGCTCTCCGATGCTTTCCTACACATTATTTTCCTACTTACATTTTTAATTTTTATGAACAATCTCAGATTGCTCGCAATGTCGCTGACATTGCTGGGCAGTATTGTCGTTGCGCGAAGTGCAGAGCCAAAGGTATTTACTCTTCAAGAGATATTTCGTTCGGCAGAGACCAACAGTGCGCAGATGCTTCCATATTATGCGGCACAAGAGGTGGCGGAACGCGGTATCAAAGAGGCAAAAACGGCTCGCCTACCTGAAATTACAGCTAATCTATCAGTTGGATACAACGGTAATGGCTTCACCACCCGACGCGATTACTCGGATTATCAAATTGCTCATATTCCACATCTCAATACCGGACTTGGGGTGACTGTGGAACAACCGGTATACACAGGAGGAGCCATTACACACTCAATTGAAATGGCTGAAATTAAAGCCTCAGCAGCGCGTTTTGCATCAGACTTGCAGACTGCCAATATCCGCTTTCGGCTCACCGGTTATTACCTCGATATTTACAAATACCACAACCTGCGCCGGGTGATGGAAAGTAATCTCACACTGGCAGAAAAAGTGCTTGAAGAGATGAAAGTGCGACACGGCGCCGGTACCGCTCTCCGCAACGATATCACGCGCTACGAACTCCTGACCGAACAATATGGACTCCAACTTACCAAAATTGACAATATGCTCTCCATACTCAATACTGAGCTTGTCTCCACTGCCGGTCTTCCTAAGGAAACTATTGTAATGCCTGACACTACCATCCTTGATGCCGCCTTGCCTATGCAGGAGTGTGATTGGTGGAAAAACGAAGCCAATACCAATTCTCCCGAGTTAAAACTTATGGACTCACAATTGCAGATTAATCGTAAAGCAGAGGAGCTGGTTAAGTCTGAACGAATGCCTAAAATTGGGCTAAAGGCCGGATGGACAATGGATGGACCGATACTTGTGGAAGTTCCTCCTATCAACAGGAATCTTAGCTACTGGTATGTAGGTGTGGGCGTGAATTATAATATTTCTTCCCTCTATAAAAACGATCCGGCCATGCGTCGCTCCAAAGCGGCGACTCTCGAAGCCCAACAACGTCTTGATGCCACCCGAGAGAATATTGAGACCGGTATAAATTCTGATTATATACGCTATCTTGAAGCGTACGAGGAGCTTAAAACTCAGCAAAAAAGCGTGGAACTGGCAGAAAGCAACTATCAAGTGACACATACAAGATTTTCAAACGACATGGCTCTGATCACTGATATGCTGGATGCTGCCAACTCTCTGCTTAATGCACAGCAGCAACTCGTAAACGCGCGCATTGACATAATATATTATTACTATAAACTTCTTTTCACAACCGGAAAAATATGAAACTCAGACATCGTACAAAAAAAATAATATCATATATAGTATCCATCGCCATAGTCGCAGCAGCAGCGCTGTGGGTAGGAAGTAAGTTCATTCATTTAGGTAATGTAGAATTTACCGATAATGCACAGATTAATCAACAGATTGTGCCCGTAAATTGTCGTGTGCAGGGCTATATTAAAGAGATTAGATTTAAAGAATATCAGGAGGTAAAAAAGGGCGATACACTCATTATCATTGATGATTCTGACCTTCGCCTCAATGTGGCCCGCGCTCGTGCCGAGTATGCCAATGCTATTGCCGGAAAGGGAGTGACGGAACGCAGTGTCAGCACAGCTTCTGCCAATGTAGCGGTAAGCGAAGCCTCTATAGCTGAAGCCAAAGTACTCATGGAACTTGCAAATACCGAGCTTCAGAGATATGAGAATATGCTTGCTCAGGAAGCTGTAACTCGCCAGCAATACGATGGTGTGAAAGCCGACTATGAGGCAAAAAAAGCACGCTATGAGACTATCGCGCGCCAGCGCTCGGCAACTTCCGGCGTTGTTGATGAACAGAAAAGTCGCGTGACACAATCAAGCGCCGGCATTGACCTTGCAAAAGCCCTTCTTGAAGAAGCCGAACTTAACCTCAGCTATACCGTGATAGTAGCTCCATGCGACGGCTACACCTCTCGCAAAGAGATTCAAGAGGGACAACTCGTACAGCCCGGCCAGACACTACTTGATATAGTAGACTCATCTGACGTATGGATTACCGCTAACTTCAAAGAGACACAAATGAAGCACATTTTTCCCGGAAGTGAGGTGATAATCAAAGTCGACGCCATACCCGACCTGGAGCTTAAGGGGAAAGTAGCTGCTATATCCATGGCTACCGGTTCTTCACTATCAATACTTCCTCAAGATAATTCAGCCGGCAACTTTGTAAAAGTGCGCCAGCGAATACCGGTAAGAATAGATTTTGATACTCTGCTTTCGCCGAAGATAGCTTCACGCCTACGCGCCGGTATGAATGTGGAATGCAAGGTGAAATACTGATATGGCTGACAATCATTATCCTCCACAGGGTCCGTTTGACATACCTGATGTGAGAAACATAGTGCCGCGCCGACTTAAACCCTGGCTGTTCATATTTTTCGTGCTGATAGTCCAGTTCTCCGGCGGCATTTACCTCGCTTCCGCCTCTGCAATGGTCGGCACTACGGCATTGATGCAGGAAGACATATTAATGGCAGGCTACGCCTCGCTTATTGGGATGGCTATCAATTTCTGCGTGATGTTTCGCATAAAATTCCGGTTTTCCAACCTTTATCAGCTCCTCGTCTGCGCCATTGTCCTTATAGCCGCAAACTATATTTGCAGCTACACTACCAATGTGGCACTGCTCACATGTATCTGTTTCATAGCCGGTTGGTTTAGGATGCAGGCCACTTTTGCATGCAACTCCACCATTCAGCTTTGGCTTACACCCAAGCGTGACATGTCGGTCTTTTTCTGCTATGTATATATAATAGTTGACAGCGTGATTCAACTCAGCGGTATCGCTTCAATATATACTATTTTTCATCTCGAATGGGAAATGATGCACAGAATTATGACCGCACTGCTGAGTCTAATGATTCTCCTGCTTCTTCTACTGCTGAAACCGGTGAGAACGCCGCTTCATATCCACTTGCTTGGCATAGACTGGCTCGGCTCGCTCCTCTGGGCTGTGACTTTCATGAGTTTCACATTTATCTGTGTCTACGGTAATTATTTTGATTGGTGGGATTCAGTTGAGATAATCAGTGCATCCGTGCTTATGCTCTTAAGCCTTGGAGTTAACCTATGGAGGGCTACATTTTTGCATCATCCTTACGTGAGTTTTTTTACATTACGGAATAAGGCTTTATTACAGGCTTCACTCATTTATCTTGTGTTTTTCACCCTCCTCGGCACTGAGCACGTCTTTGAGCATAGCTACGCCGAAACCATCCTCGGTTTCGACGAAACTAACCTGATTGACCTCAATTGGTATGTCTTCGCCGGTATTGTGGCAGGATGCTTATTCTGCTGGCGCACGTTTGCACTCAGGAAGTGGCGCTACAAGACTATGACCATTATCGGATTCATCTTCGCAGTATTATATTTAGCTTACTTCTATTTCCTTATAGACTATGGCGTGGAGAAAGAGATGCTTTTTCTGCCTCTGTTTTGTCGCGGCTTCGGGTCGGTGATAATATCAATAGTCATGCTTACCTACGTAGTTGAAGGAGGTTTGCCCTTCTTCGTCTTCCCACAGGCACTCACTATCAACGGCTTCACCGGCGCAGTAATGGGAGCAGCCTTCGGTCCGGCGGTTATTGGAGAATGGCTTAGGCACACTATGGCAAGAAATGCCGCGATGCTCAGTTCCGCAATCACTGATTTCGACACTGCCTCAACAGGAATATCAATTGGAAACCTTTTAGGCCGAGTGCAGATTCAGGCACTGGTGGTTTCCATGAAGGAGATTTATGGATGGCTACTTATAGGGGCGATAATTAGTCTCGTGATTTTAACGGTGCATCGCAACATAATGCGTCCGTGGGTCTTTATGCCAAGTTGGAAGACAATCTACCGCACCATCGTCAAAATCGCCCGAAACTGATCCGACAATCTCCATAATGGATCTTAAATTCTATCTTCTAACATCGCATACTCCTCAGTCGTGTGCTTAAAAAAGGTTATCAAAAAATCTCTTGAGCTTATCTAAAAATCCTTCGGATCTACGCATCGTTATTTTAATATTGCGATTGGAGCTTTGAGAATATTTCACCGCTCTTGGAGTAGGTGCTTTTGCATTAACCATGGCATTGCGCCGTTGAACGTTGGGAGTCTTCATTGCGCAATAGTCGCCGGGGTGCTCCTGCATCTGCCTTATGCGCGGTCGTTCGTCCTTCGCCGCCGGCATAATATCTTCATTATCATCCTCAACTTCAAGAATATGGACTATAAGAGCCGTATGATTGTCACGGTTTTCTGCGGTAGCTGCTTCAAGAATATTAACCTTCTCCTTATCGTCACCCCCTTCAAGAGAAAATATATTCTTCAATGCCGAGCCGTCGTCCATCTCCGGCTGCTCCAGCATACCGTCGGAGCAGAGATAAAAGAAATCACCGGGGCGGATATCAGAAGTATTGTAGATATCAGCTTTACATCTTCTCTCCATATTGGGCTGCATAGCGCGAGTGATCACGTTCTTTTGTCGTGACACTCTCGCTTCCTCAGGAGTAAGCTCACCTATTTTTATCAAGTCGTTGACTAATGAATGGTCATGGGTGACGAAAAGTATCTCTGTGTTCTCCCCGTCACTTCCTGGACGAATATGATAAACGCGACTATCGCCGATGTGAGCTATCAGTGCACCGGCAGAGTGCAATTTCAAGAAGGCCATGGTTGTGCCCATCTTCTTCACGGCACCGTTGTCTTGAAGGTCAAGATCGTTGTATGCAGCGCTAAGGGCATGTTGGAAGTCTTCAGTGGTAAAATGTTCATTATTCTCCGTTGATTCAAGAATATTTCTGCTCATGCTTTCACAAACCGTAGCACTTGCTACTTCCCCGGCATCATGTCCGCCCATACCGTCGCACAATATAAAAAGACGGTCAGAGTCCATTTGAGCACCA
>CAYNNV010000109.1:0-6839 GCA_964398625.1 uncultured Sangeribacter sp.
AACCGTTGAGCGAGATGGTGAAAGATTATATTAAGGAGAAATATAATAAGCCGGGTAATGTATTTTGTGGCGTAGTTCACCGTATTGATCGTCCTACTGCCGGACTTGTGATTTTTGCAAAAACGTCTAAAGCCCTTTCACGCCTTAATGATATGCTCAGGCGTGGGGAAATTCATAAGACTTACAGAGCCATTGTAGAAGGCTGCCCTAAACCGGAACAGGCAACACTGACCGACTGGCTGATTACTGATGTAAGAATAAACAAGACTTTTATATCATCTGCAGGGCAGGAGGGCGCCAAAAAGGGTATTCTGTCATATAAGGTGCTTGCCGAGGGCGACAGATATTCTCTTGTGGAGATTGACCTTGCCACCGGCCGTAAGCATCAGATTCGTGCTCAGCTTTCATCTCGAGGGAATTGTGTGAAAGGCGATTTGAAATATGGTGCGCATAGAAGCAATCCTGATGGGAGTATATCGCTATTGGCATATCATCTTGAATTTGAACACCCTGTTTCCCATACTTGCATCTCGGTGGATTCTCCGCTCCCGGATGCTCCTCTCTGGAATGTGCTCTCTAAGAAGATTGACTCTGATAGTAACTGATTTTAATCAACGCAATTAAATATTTCAGGCGCTGTATCACTTTTCGAATACAGCGCCTGAATAATTATATTATGGTGTAATTCTTACTTCTTTACGCGGATAGTAACAGCACGATCAAGAGATGCACCGCTCTTACCAAAATCAGTAAGGTTAGCATTGTCAATACCGGCTTCCAGCTGGTCGGGGTTAACACCGCAGGCTTCGAGATAAGCCTTAACACCATTCACACGCTCGTTGCGTAGACGGGTGTTGATTTCATTATCGCCGGTGTAGTTGTCAGCCCATCCGGTGAGGATGTAAGTCTGATTGGGGTTATTCTTCATCACGCTTGCCACTGAATTGAGTATTCTCTTCTCACGGTCTGAGAGAGTGGCATCAGAGATGGGATAATAGATAGTAACGAGACCATCGCAGAAGATTTCAGCATCCTTGGGACGCGGAAGGTTGCGGCAGTCGTTGAGTTCGGCAGCAAGAGTGCGGTTGGTCTTCTCAAGTTGTGCAACGCGACCACGGAGAGCATTGATTTCGCCGTTATCAACAACGGGAGCTGCGTCACCACATACGGCAGTCACAGGGCAATACCATTTCTGACGCGGGAAATTGTAAGTGATACCGGCGGAAAGAGCGAGGTCGCATGAAGCGTCGTTATGGAAGTTGATGTATTCATACTGCACATCAATGAAGAGCTGAACCTGATCAGATACGCGGAAGTTGTTCTGAACACCTGCATTTGCAAACATTACCGTATTGCGTGCAGAACGCCAGCGTAGTTCGTCCTTGCCGTCAATTTCCTTATAGTCGCGGTGGAATGTCCAATAAGCACCGGCGCCGATATGGAATACGGCATTGTATAGACGATTTGCGCGATAGCCACACCACCAGTTGGTGAGATTTACGAGCACATCAAGTTCCGGACCGATCCCCTGGAATTTCTCGGGATAATAAGCGTCGTAACCTTGGCGGCCGGCATGGATGGGAGCGTTCATCTTGCGATAGAGTCCATCTTCAGTTGTGGCGCCCTTAGGCATAATCCAGTTTGCACCGAAGCGGAAACCGAATGAAGGAGTTACCCATTTACCTACATAAAGAGCGGCATTACCACCGATACGGTCTTTAAATGTAGCGGCCTTGTCGCCGGGAGACATATAGAAATTGCCTCCACCTTCAGCGGTGATAAACCAGTTGTCGCGATGACGATTGATGAGAAGACCCTGAGTGCAGTCTTCCTGATAGGTTGTCTCCTGCGCAGTAGCTATTGATGGGATAGCCATGAGAGCGGCAGCAGCAATCAATGAAATTTTCTTCATAATGAAAAATTAATTTAAATAGATATAGTATAATTGGAATTTATTTGCCTATGAACTTCTTAATTTTCTCTACTACCTGAGGCGCAGTGAAGCCGAATTTTTCATCGAGCACCTTGTAGGGAGCAGAAGCACCGAATCTCTGAAGGCCGAATATCTCGCAGTCTTCACCCATTAGCATGGGATAGAATACGGCAGGCAGCCCGGCAGTAAGCGCGAAGATCTTTTTGCCTCGGGGAAGTATCTTTCTGCGCTCATCTTCGTTCAGACGCATGAATCTACCTACTGACGGCACGCTTATCACGCGGCTCTCAATACCTTCGTTCTTAAGAAGGGCGGCTGCCTCGCAAAGCAATGATACTTCCGAACCGTTGGCTACAAGCAATACTTCCGGGTCTGCTGAGTCAATAATTACTCCTGCTCCATTATCTATTACCTTCTTAGCATCCTTGCGGTCGGCGCGAGGCAAATCGGCTATATCCTGACGTGAGAAGATAAGTATAGACGGGCATTCAGTGCTCTCCATGGCTGCTCTATAACATTCTATTGTTTCCACAGCATCGGCAGGGCGAAGCACCAATACAGATTGGCGACCTGAGAAATTATCCATCTGCTCCAGCAGACGAATCTGAGTCTCCTGCTCAACGGGCTGGTGGGTAGGACCATCTTCACCTACACGGAATGCATCGTGAGTGAAGATGAATTTCACAGGAAGTTCCATTAGGGCAGCCATACGGATAGCCGGCTTCATATAATCGGAGAATACGAAGAATGTGCCGCAAGCACCAATCATTCCGCCATGCAGCGCAATGCCATTGATGATGCAAGCCATTGTGAGTTCAGCTACGCCGGCGTGTAGGAACGCACCGGAGAAATCACCATGAGTCATGGCGTGAGTCTTCTTTAGGAAGCCGTCGGTCTTGTCTGAATTGGCAAGGTCAGCGCTGGAGACAATCATATTTCCTACATGCTCCGCGAGATATGAAAGGACAACGGCAGACTCTGAGCGTGTAGCAGAGTTGTTTTTTACTTGTATCGCATCCCAGTTTATTTCCGGACATTTACCGGAAATCCAGGCATCAAGTTCGGCGGCGAGCTCAGGATTATCCTTACGCCATTCCTCTTCTTGTTGGTGTCGCACGGCAACAATCTTCTTGAGCTCTTCGCGACGATCGGCATAAAGTTCTGCCACATTTTTGCGTATTTCCCAAGGATTTTCAGGGTCGCCTCCAAGATTGCGAATTGTAGCCTCCATATCAGCGCCTGCCTTGGATAGGGGCTGCCCGTGGGTTGACACCCAACCTTCGCATGATTCGCCTGTGGCGGTTACTGCCCCCTTAGCCATTGTAGTGTGGCCAATGATGATTGTAGGCTTTTTGGTCTCAAGATTAGCTGCAAGCAAAGCTGCGTAAATAGCTTCCGGATCATTTCCATCTATTTCGATTACATTCCAGTACCATGCACGGTATTTTGATGCAGTATCTTCTGATGACACTTCGTCAACTTTTGTTGAGAGCTGCACGTCATTGCTATCATAGAACATGATGAGGTTACTGAGTCCAAGATAACCGGCAATACGCCCTGCGCCTTGGGAAATCTCCTCCTCAATGCCACCGTCGGAGATAAAAGCGTAAGTCTTATGAGCTACAACATCTCCAAATTTTGATTGTAGATATCGTTCGGCAATTGCGCAGCCTACAGCCATGACATGGCCTTGACCGAGCGGACCCGAAGCATTTTCAACACCACGCTCCGGATCAAGTTCCGGATGGCCGGGAGTCACGCTTCCCCATTGACGGAACTGTTGAAGCTCCTCAATTGTGTAGCGCCCTGTGAGAGCAAGGACGCTGTAAAGCATCGGTGACATGTGGCCAGGGTCGAGGAAAAATCTATCACGTGCAATCCAGCGAGGATTGTTTTCATCATACACCATAAAGTTAGAGAAAAGCACATTTGCAAAGTCTGCTCCTCCCATAGCACCACCGGGATGGCCTGATTTAGCTTTTTCAACCATCTGGGCTATTAAGACGCGCATATTGTCAGCAGCGTCTTTCATAAGTTTTACGTCCATGAGGATACCTGTTTAGATATGTTGATTATCGATTGTATTTCAGAGTGTATTGCGTAAAGCCTCTTCCTCCTCTTCTTCGCTCACCGGAATGTCTTTGTTGACATTTTTAGAACCGCTGATAGCGTAGTAGAAAAGATAGGCGAGGAGTACTGCGATAAGCCAATAGGAGTTAAGGTAGCCTACGGGACCGGCTATGGCGTTTTGCACAAGAGGAATTACACCACCACCAACTACCATCATCATAAATATACCGGAAGCTTGGGCCGTATATTTGCCAAGACCCTCAACTGCAAGGTTGAATATACCTCCCCACATGATTGATGTACAAAGGCCGCAAAGCACAAGGAACAGAGCTGAAAGAGGCACAAGAGCCGTTGTGAATCCTTCGCTTACTGAGTAGCCGAGCATGGTGATTTTACAAGAAGAGGGGATAAAGATTGCAAGCATCACGAGTATTATAGCAAGTGCGCTCATGAATGTTAGCTGGGTGCGACTTGATATTTTACCTGAAACCATTGAGGAAAGAAGACGCCCTATCAGCATCATAAACCAATAGATGGCTGCTACTGCCGTAGCAATTGCCGCTGCATTAATGGTTATGCCGCTCTCGGTAGAGTCCTGAAGATAGAAGATAAGTTCTCCCGGTATGCCGACTTCAATTCCCACATAGAAGAATATGCCCACTACTCCGAGCACTGTATGACGGAAACTCCAGGCAGAATGAGTGAATTTCACTCTTTTCTTATCTGCTGAGGTATTCGGTTCGGGAATGGCAGTGAGTGAGATGATGACGAAGGCTACTGCAAAGACAGCGAATGCTATCATAAGAAGAGTTGTGACATCATTCATCGAAGTTGTCTTGGTGACTTCTCCAATGAGCATTCCTACAAGTAGAGGAGTGAGTGAGGCGGTCAGAGAATTGAGTGTACCTCCAAGCTGGATGAGCTGATTGCCTGTGTTGCCTCCACCGCCGAGAGTGTTCAGCATGGGGTTTACAACGGTATTGAGCATACATACGCAGAAACCACCTATAAATGCGCCGATGAGATAGATTATATAATTTAGCATCACCGGATATCCACTTACTGTGAATACCGGTACTTCAGCGCCGAATACTGAGGAGGCGTATTGCAAGGCTATTCCCAATGCTCCGATAGTAATAGCAGAAAGAGCAGTCTTCTTATATCCTATTCTCAACAGGAGATTACCGGCAGGAATACCCATAATGAGATATGCGAGGAAGTTCATAAAGTTACCGATCATACCGGCCCATTCATATTGGCCTTTCCAAATAGTGCCGAGCGGGGCAGCAAGATTGGTTACGAACGCTATCATTGCAAAAAGGAAGAACATTGCCACGATGGCAGGATATTTTCCTTTCAGATTTTCACGGGCGGATTGTGAAGCTGTTGACATAAATATTATAATTTAATAGATAAAGTAATTGCAAAAATATTAGCAGATATAGAGAATTGTTCTCTTTATATTTTGAGTCTTTTTCTGTCCTTGCTCTTTCTTATATTTTTAAGGTCAGTATTGGCGATTTCCGAATATGGCTGAGCCTATTCTTACAAGGTTGCTGCCTTCTTTCACTGCTATTTCCCAGTCACCGCTCATTCCCATTGAGAGGGTATTAAAGCCGCGGAGTCCGAGTGATGCATCGTTGCGGATGTCGGAGAAAACTTTGTGGATTTTTTTGAAGTCATCTCTAACTCGGTCCATATCATCAGTATTTGATGCCATTCCCATTATTCCGCAGATGTGTACGTTTGTGAGGTTTTCAAAGCGGTGCTGATTGAAGTATTCTGCAAGTTCTTCAGGATAAAAGCCGAATTTTGTTTCTTCACGAGCTACGTGGACTTGCATCAGAACGTTGGTAATAACTCCTATCCGTCGGCTTTCTGAATCAATCAGGTCAAGAAGCCTTTCGGAATCCACACTCTCAATGAGATGAACATGCCCGATGAGTTTGCGCACCTTGTTGGTCTGGAGATGTCCGATAAAGTGCCAGCGTATATCCTCCGGAAGTATTTTAATCTTGTCAAGCAACTCCATTACGCGACTTTCTCCGAATATTCGCTGTCCGGCCTGATATGCCTCCATGATCAAATCGGCGTGATGAAATTTGGAGACAGCCACAAGCTCCACTCCTTCCGGCAACCTTGAAATAACCCGCGATAGATTTTCTTTGACTTCGCTCATTCTTTAGTAACTGATGCGTTGAGAGGGAAAACATCCATAATAGGAGTTTCCGCAATTGAAGCAATTTCATAGTCAGCTGCTGAAGTCTTCATGTACTCATTGAAGGAATTAAGTGCACTTTCAAGGTCATTCTCCTGCACGAGTATGAAAGATGCTGATTTTTTTTCGATACCACTCTTTTCATCAATTGAAATGAAGTTTACCTTTACCATAAAGTATCGGTCACCGGCATCATTGAATACTATTTCGGATATTTTAGTTTTTTTTACTGCTGATATAGAAAATTCTCCTGAGATATAAGGAGTAATCATTTCGATAATTCTTGCTTCAGCTTCCGTGAAGCTCAACGCGTCAACAAGATACGGCTCATTCACTTTTTTAACGACACCGTTTTCCTGCATTCTGTCGTATCTTACTTTTGTCTCAAACCAAAGAGGCATATTGGGTAATTTAAAAAAATTAATATTAATTTCTAACAATCACCGAGCCGGAGCCTTGATGATTGGCTAACACGAGAATCTCAGCTATTTGTACGTGTTTCGGAGCCTGTGCTGCATAGAGTGCGGTGTCGGCTATATCCTTGCCGGTTAGAGGCGTTATTCCATGATAAACTGCATCCGCGCGTTCATTGTCACCGTGGAATCTTACGCGACTAAA
>CAYNNV010000110.1:0-6823 GCA_964398625.1 uncultured Sangeribacter sp.
CATTAAACTATTTTTAACTATTGACTATCAAAATATTACAAATCCGCTAATATGGCAAGACCTATCGCTGGCAAAAGCGAGGAGCAACCATATAAGCGGACTTGCGGCTCTTAATACTTGAAACTGAATGGGGCGATTGCACTACTCTGCATATTGCTTGAAACTCATAATCTCCGACACGTCAATAAAAGTGTTGCATCCATACTTTATGAAGTCATTAGTCAGATTGGATGAGTATGCACCAATGTCACGGATGAGCAGCTTGCCTCCAGTTTCAACCGGTCCACGATAATGGTATAGGCAGAAGGTGGAAAGGCGCAAAGATGGAGCTACCGTGCGTGACGACGCTCTAAACCAATCGCCTGATATTAAACCTTACAGAGACCTTTGCGACGAAGAAAAATAATGCGTCGAAAGATTCTCTGCGTATAGTTTTTGTATCGGCGAGTGGAGGAAACAAAATTTTTCGTTATCTTTGTGGAAATTTTACGAATATGGACACCAAGACTCTTACCGACCGGCTTGCGCGCCGTAGCAATATCACCCGGCAGCAGGCCGCATCTCTCATGGACGCACTCGCAGCCGGCATTAAAGATGCCTGCTGCAATCATGACAGTGTCGCACTCCCGGGTTTCGGGGTGCTTGAGCCCAAAAAGCGTGCAGAAAGAGTTGTGGTGAATCCGTCATCGTCGAAGCGAATGCTCATTCCTCCGAAGATAGTAGTGACTTTCAAATCCTCGCAATTGCTTAAACAAAAATTGAACATCTGAGCTTATGGATAAGAAACTCACACTCCCCGACCTTGTGGCTGATATCAGCACCCGCACCGGTATTCCCAAACTGAAAGTTGAGGAATTTCTTAAAGAGTTTATAGCAATGGTCTCAGAGACTCTCGCTGACGGAGAAAGCGTAAGAATTAAAGGCATAGGCACTTTTAAAGTTAGCGAAGTAGAAGCACGACGTAGTGTACACGTAGCAACCGGTGAAAAAATTGTAATACAGTCTCACCGTAAAGTATCGTTCTCCCCTTCCGGAGATTTGGCTGAAGCAGTGAATGAGCCATTTGCCTTCTTCGAAGCTGTGGAGTTGGCCGACGGAGTTTCAGAGGAGATGCTGGCTGAAGCTGAAGAATCCGATAAGGAAATAGATATATCGGACGTGGATGAGAGGGTAGCAGAGGAATATGACTTTGCCGACTATACTCTTGATCCTGAAGAGGAAGCGCAGGCCGGTGAGGAATTTGTTGCAGACTTTGCTGAAGAATCTGAAAGCGAGGCATCGGAATCGGAGAAGTCGGTATCAGTAGAAACTATCGTAGACGTGCCGTTTGAATTTGCCGGCGACGATGCACCGGCGGCAAATCCGGAAGAAGCCTCAAAACCGGCGAAGCCGGAAACATCGGCTGAAGCGTCTGCACCGGAAGTGAAAGACGGTAATACTCTGCAAGAGGAATCAGCTTCCGCTGACAGTTCAGATATTTCTGTCTCCACTCCCGATCCTTATTACGAAGCTGTGGAGGAAGAATTTTCCCAACCCGTGGCTGAGAAAGAAAATCACAGGCACCGCTCCGGATTCAATGCCGGACTGCTGATAGGTATATTGGGAGCCACATGCGCTATTTTCCTTGCTATGGCTATCTGGCGAGCCGTAGGACCTGAATCTTATTCCCGCCTTGTTGGAATAGTATCTCAGCAGCCGGAAATGACTGATGATATACAAGAAGAACTAAACCTGACCGGCTTTGATGATAGCATCACCCCTGAACAGGAAGAATCTGACATTGAAGAAGCAGAAGCTATTGAACCTGATACCGAGGTATCTGATGCTGCACGTCTGGCTCAGATAGAGGCTGAGAAAAAAGCTGTGGAGGAAAAGAAAAAGGAAGAAGCACGTCTGCTTTCAGAAAAACAGGCTAAGGAGAAGGCCGAAAAAGCCGAAAAGGAGAAACGCGCCAAGGAGGAAAAAGAGAAAAAGAATGCTCCGGTCTACGATACTATCTCTCGCACACGCTATCTTACTACCATGGCTAAGGAGCATTACGGCAATTATCATCTGTGGCCTTATATATATGAGGAAAACAAGGCTATCCTTGGTCATCCTGACCGTATTCGTCCCGGCACTAAGGTTATGATTCCGCCGTTGTCGAAATATGGAGTCAATCCAGGAAATGCCGCAGATATCGCAGAGGCCAAAAGGAAAGGTGCCGCTATCTACAGCCGCTACAAATGACCACACCTGATATTCCGCTTAAAGGACGATTTGCACCATCTCCTTCAGGAAGGATGCATTTGGGCAATATCTTTGCCGCCGTCATTTCATACGCGTCTGTCAAAAGCCGAGGCGGGAAATGGCTGCTGCGTATTGAAGACCTTGATCCACAGCGCAGCAAACGTGAATTTTCAGAACTTATCGAAGACGATCTACACTGGCTTGGACTCAGATATGATGAAGGTGGGCTTGAGGATAGCGGGCCGCACTCCCCTTACTGCCAAAGCGAGCGTCACAACTACTATCATTCTGCACTACAGGTGCTTTGTAACCGCCGACTGATATATCCCTGTAAATGCACTCGGGCTGAAATCAATGCCTCCAATGCTCCCCACGCTTCTGACGGCCGGGTGATTTATCCCGGCACTTGCCGTCCGGAAGAGATTGTGGACGCAGACATAGACTGTGCCGAGTTCAAGGGACGCAACCTAAGAATTCTTCTGCCAGCCGACACTATAGAGTTTTCTGATTTGCATTATGGCAACAGGAGGGTGAATCTTGGTGAGGAATTCGGCGACATTGTACTTCGACGCGCTGACGACAACTGGGCCTATCAGCTTGCAGTGGTGACAGATGATGCCCTGATGGGAGTGACGGAAGTGTGCCGCGGCGTAGATCTTATTGATTCTACAGCCCTGCAAATTTATCTTCAGCAGCAGCTCGGTTTCCCCACACCTCAATATCTGCACTTTCCCTTGCTTACCGATAGAGAAGGGCGACGACTGTCAAAGCGCGATAAGGCTCTTGCCATGGATGTATTGCGCGATAGATTTACTGCAGAAGAATTAATTGGCAAAATCGCAGTGCTTTCAGGTCAGATCGATGCCTACAGACCCATGGATATCGAAGAATTTGTAGCTTTGTTTGATTCCTCCAGGCTACCGCGCCACAACGTCTGTGCTTATTGAAGTATCGTAATCCCATTAAAATAAGAAATGGAGGCTGCACCTCAGGCACGGCCTCCATTTCTTATTTATATTGTAATTATTGCTTAGTTATTGCTTGAAGGAGTGTTGCCTTCAAGTTTAACTGCGCTGTTTCCGTTATTCACATAGATAAGGAGAGACTTTCGGTCTCCGGTCATCTGGTCAAGAGTGGTAGTTGTAGAGTTTCCGGTGAGAGTGACAAGGTAAGGACCATATTCCTCAGTTGTCATTCCTTCATGCGCAGGGTTTGATGTATTATTCTGCTGTGCTCCAACAATACCTGATACCCATTGTCCGCCAGATAAGGATGTAGCTGTATTAGTACAGTTTTTAACGTTACCCCAATAGAAGATAACACCTACAATACCACCGACGCCTGAAGATCCGGTAATAGCAGAAATGTTGGCAGTGTTATGACAATCAGAAACTGTGATGATTTCCTTCTGCGGGTAGGCAGCTGCTGCACCGCTGTAGCGGATCCAACCTATAATACCGCCGGTACCATAAGTTGCAGAATTATTAGTTACTTCACCTTCATTGGTACAACCTGATACAGTACCGTAGTTCTGTTGCTCACCTATAATACCGCCGGTGGAGTATCCTTTGGTAGAGACTTTACCGGTATTGGTACATCCGGTCACATTTGCAGCGCTGAGACCGACGATACCTCCACATACGGCAGATTCAGAAGTTACATTACCTGTATTATTACAGTTCGTGATGTTCATCTCTTTGCCTTCGGCTGTGTAATAAGCGGCACCTACAATACCACCAACATTTGTAGAGTTAGCATTTACGGTAGCAGCATTTGTACAACCGGTCACATTGCCATCTGCAAGTACGCGACCTACAATAGCTCCTACACCTTGTGTGCCGGTTACTGAGCCGGAAAGAACGTGAACGTTGCTTACGGTAGCGCCATCGGCTACAAGACCGACTACACCTGTCTGTTCGCAAAGAGTATTATTGATGGTCAAATTATCAAAATTGATATTCTTGATAGCTGCTCCGCTGCCGGAGATTGCTCCAAATACTGAAGCTGCATTGCTTGCTGTGCCACTACCTGTGATAACCGCATTAGAGATTGTGTGGTTCTGTCCATCGAATACACCTTGGAAAGCCTTTGAGGTATCCACAAGAGCACCGCTTTTGCGAGCTGCAGCACCGGCGATTGCGGGCACTTCTTTACCCTGCATATCGAAGTCGTTGTTGAGCTTCACGGTATAGCCTGCGAAATTATTTCCTTCGTTTATCAGCTGAGCAAGACCTGCGAAATCTGAAGCCTGATTAAGTGTCACGGTCCTGGCAACGTCATCAACTGTGGGGGTAGTAACTGAGCCATCCCATTTTGATACGGTCTCAAGAGTTCCGGCGAAAGCGGGAGTAATCTGCACGGTGAAGTCTTTTGAACTTGTCAGCAGCTTACCGTAGACGTTGGTCTGATAGTTAGCTTTTGCAGGAAGCGAAGAAAGGTTGACTGCCTGCACTTCAGTTGCTCCGTTGTTGATAGAAGTGGTGAAAGTAGCTGAGAGAAGAGCCTGAGCGTCAGCATCTGCGCCGGGATTAACAAGAAGATACATCATATCAAGGTATTTGTAGCCTTCAACGGGATAAGCGTCAGTAAGCTCTGAAGTGGCTTCAAGTCCCTCGACAACTTTGCTGATACCTTGTTCAGCAGAGGTATACTCACCTGTAGTAAAGTTGTAAGCAGTGGCGAGATTCGTTTTCTCTACTGTAAAAGTTGTAGTGTAATTCTCAAGTCCGTAGGCGGCAACCATAGCGCTACCGAGATCGTTTGTACCGATATTTATCTGTGCAAAGGGACGACTGAGAGCGATGGGATTTTCAGTAGTATCGTAACCGGTATTGATTCCGGATACCTTAGCGCAAAAAGCGTCGAAGATATCATCGTTTACTGCTACATTGTCATAATTTACGGTAAAGGTTGCAGTCTTGGCATCATAGTCATAGGCGTTAGCCTTATCCTCAGTTGCAGCCGCAGAGTTCATTGCGAAGAAGACTACCTGATAGTTCTGCGAAGGAACAAGGTCGAGAGTTACTGTAGCAGACTGGCTACCTTTAGTCCATTCCTGCGATCCGAAGTCAAGTACATTAGTACCGGTTTCATCAAGGATAGAATAGTAGAGAATATCTACTGACTTCCCGTCAGCAAAACGGGTAGCAAGCTCAGCGGGAAGCTGAACAGTAAGAGTCAAAGGACCCTCATTTTTTGCAATCCCGGGTTCGTCGGCAGAGCAGGAAGCCAAAGCAAATGCCGAGCCGAGAATCAAGGATGAATAGATTATTTTTTTCATATAAAATTAAGTTGGTTATTACTCTGATTAAGTTATCGACAAGCGCGAGCTTGCCAACGAGCAAAATTATAAAATAATTAGCTTGTGAAGGCATTTATTTATGTTAAATTCTCAATATATTTGTTAATGGATGTTAATTTACAACAAACATTTTTAATGCACCTTCTTAATTTTGGAGATAAAAACTCTCTCGGACTCATCAGAGGTTCTATGATGCGACCGAGAGAGAATATCGTTGAGTGTAATGTATTGTTAATTATAACATTAACATAAACATCTTCTTTATTTTACTACTATCTTCTTGCTTCCAAAGATATATATACCTTTTTGCAAACGATATACTTCACTTTCGGTGGCGTTACGAATTATCAGACGGCCCTGAGTATCATATACATCCGAGCGAATAGCATCTTTTATTATTTCCTCCACACCGGTATTCTTCTCTACTGTCACACTGACAGTCTCGGTAATCTGAGAGCCGTCGGCTGTAGTGGCGGCAATCACGCATGTGCCGGGCGCAACTCCGGTCACTACTCCAC
This sequence comes from uncultured Sangeribacter sp., assembly GCA_964398625.1. Taxonomy (GTDB): domain Bacteria; phylum Bacteroidota; class Bacteroidia; order Bacteroidales; family Muribaculaceae; genus Lepagella. The sequence continues at coordinate 6,049 of CAYNNV010000110.1, forward strand.
CTGCTACGGTAGCAACATCAGGATCCGAAGAAGCCCACATCAGAGCGGGATATGAGGCATTGGAAGGCAACACAGTTGCCGAAATGCTTGCTGTCTCCCCTTCCTTTACTTTAAGCTCAGTCGGATTGAGTGTAACTGAAGTTACTTCAATAGTCTGCGGAGGATTATTATTGTAAGTGCGCTTGCCGTTAGCTACGGTGAGAATTACGTAATCAGTGCATCCAGCCGGCACTATTATCGGAACCCAATCGGGCTGTCCCACACGCACAACTCCGTTAACGCGATACTGACCATCAGGCACATTGGTAAGATTTACCTGTATATACTTATAAATATTGGCCCAGCTCCTGTAGTTGTATGATGACGAATCAACGCAATAAATTACGTTTTCAGGATTATTCACATCCACCAGTCTGACACCTACTCTGGCATTATTGTAGTCGGTTCCGGTAAAATTGATAAATCCTGTACCTCCGATCCATTCCGATATACTGCTTGTAGAGGTAGTGAAATTATCAATATTCTTTGAAGTAGAATAGTATTGGAAAGATCCGGTACCACATAGCTCTATCTGAATACTTCCACCCTCATCTTTCTTAATATTATATACGGCATCCTGTTCTTCATCGAAGCTTCCGCCTCCACCACCGATACCTACACCCTCCGGGTCAAGCAAATCAAGGAGAAAATAACCGTCGTATGAACCACTCCACCCCCAATTTACCGCTTTGACGAAAGCGCCGTTCACCTCTCCGAACTCTATCAGCGAGCTGAA
>CAYNNV010000111.1:0-6774 GCA_964398625.1 uncultured Sangeribacter sp.
AGGATCATCGAATTTATTTCCTGTAAGTTTCTCTACGTGTGCTATTGCTTTTTCCACTTCGCTCTTGATGTCGGCGACTACGGCATCGCGACCGAGCTGGTTATATTCTGTACAAACTTCAGTAGTGATGGTGAAACCGGGAGGAACCGGCATACCGAGGAGGTTCATCTCAGCAAGGTTGGCACCTTTGCCACCAAGGAGGTTTCGCATCGAGGCGTTACCTTCTGCTTTTCCATCACCGAAGGTGTAGATCTTCTTTGCCATTTTAATAAATTGATTATAGGTTATTATTCAAAGTGTAATATAATATCTATTTCAGTGTGCGGGATAACATTGAGGGGGGCTTTCCTTCAAGGCTACAAAATTGTGGGTGCAAATATAGTCAATTTTATTTATTTTTTTGTACTTTTGCCGCCGAAAAATTTAAAAACATACTTAAAATAGCTGATTGCGGGCTATATTTGCAGTATCGGTTTTTAATCTTCATCTTTTAAAAGGTAGTTTTAAATGGCAAGGAAAAAGAAAGTTTTGCCTCTTCTCGAGGGGGTTGAGATAAACGGAGTTGCTGCGGAGGGAAAAGCTATTGCTCGCGTGGCTCTTGGTGATGACAGCGACAAGAAATGCGTAGTCTTTATTCCCTATGGAGCACCCGGAGACATAGCCGACGTGAAGCTCGACCGGAGAAAAAACTCTTATGCTGAGGGGCACATTGAGCGTCTTCTATCTCCTTCGTCAGAACGTGTTGAACCGCGCTGTTCTCACTTCGGTGTTTGTGGCGGCTGTAAGTGGCAGCACATTGATTATTCCTGTCAGCTGAAACATAAGCAACAGCAAGTGATGGATGCTCTTGAAAGGATTGGAAAGATAGAGCTTCCCGAAGCAGAGCCTATTCTGGGGTCAGAAAATATTTATTGCTATCGTAATAAGATGGAGTATACTTTTTCCTCGAAGAAGTGGCGCACATGGGAGGAGATGAGAAGCGGAGAGCCTTTTACTGATGCTAATGAGGGGCTTGGATTTCATATTCCGGGGGCTTTTGATAAGGTGCTTCATATAAATGAGTGTCATCTTCAAGGGGGGAATGGTAATGAGATACGTAATTTCATATATGACTATGCGCTTGAGAAGGGTTACTCCTTTTATGATATAAGAAATAATCACGGCCTCTTGCGCACGTTGATGATTCGTACTGCCTCAACTGGGGAGACTATGATATGTGTGGTATTCGGAGAGGAGGACCCGGATGCAATCAGCGATGTGCTGCGAGCCATTAGTGAAAGATTTCCGCATGTTACGTCAATTACCTATATTGTGAATCTTAAGGTCAATGACAGTATAGCCGATAGGGAAGTCATGGTATATCGCGGGCGCGATTATATCCTGGAGGAGATGGAGGGATTGCGTTTTCGCGTCAATACGAAGTCATTTTATCAGACTAACTCTCTTCAGGCTTATCAGCTTTATAAAACAGCGCGTGAGTTTGCCGGTCTTGACGGTGATAATGCCGGTAAGAAGCCTCTGGTTTATGATCTTTATACCGGTGCCGGTACTATTGCCAATTTTGTAGCGCGACGTGCTGAGAGAGTAATAGGAATAGAGTATGTAGAGGAGGCTATAGCAGACGCTCGTGTAAATTCTGCTGAGAACGGCATTGACAACACTCTCTTTTATGCGGGCGATATGAAGGATATTCTTACAGATGAATTTATCGGGAAGCATGGTCACCCTGAGGTGATGATTATTGATCCGCCGCGAGCCGGCATGCATGAAGATGTGGTTAATGTGATACTACGAGCCGAGCCTCAAGTGATTGTGTATGTAAGTTGTAACCCTGCTACTCAGGCGCGCGATCTGGCGCTGCTTGATGCTAAATATAAGGTGACGCGGATTCGCCCGGTGGATATGTTTCCTCATACTCATCATGTGGAGAATGTGGTGCGCCTTGAGCGTCGTTGATATCGCGTAGTTTGACGGGAAAAATAGTTAAGCGTTGATATTGCTGAATTTTAGAGAAAATATCTTCAAAATTGTCAATTATGTTTAATAGCATAATTCTTATTGCGCTTTAATTATATAATTTTCGTAACTTTGCCAAATATTGCCGTTTAGCCTTGACAGGCATGGTAATTACTGAAATAAGCAACATATATGAGCCAAGACATAGAGAATTTCAGCGATATTTGTCCTTACGATGACCGAGAATTTAAGGCGAAGATGGCCGGACTTGTGGAGAATCCTGCATTTCTCAACGCCATAGCTTACACTATGCCTAAAGAGGCAATACCGGCGTTAGTGGAGGAATTGCTGAAGATAGACAATAAGTATGACTTCCAGCAACAAGTGATGTATCCCTTTCTTGAGATGCTTGTCAAGAAGACTACTTCGGGTATATCGCTGGGTGGCACAAAGTTTTTCAATCCGTCGCTCAACTATGTCTTTATAACCAATCACCGCGATATAGTGCTGGATGCTTCTTTTCTCAATGTAGCATTTCTGCGTCGCGGCTGGCCTACTACTGAGGTGGCTATTGGCAATAACCTTCTCATTTATGATTGGATAACTGATCTGGTGCGTCTGAATAATTCCTTTATTGTAAAGAGAAATACCGGATTGCGTGAAGGTTTAATGGCCGCCAAGCAGCTTTCTGCTTATATCCATCATGCCATTCTCGACAAGAAGCACAGTGTGTGGATAGCTCAGAGAGAAGGGCGAGCGAAAGACAGCAGTGATCATACGCAGGAAGCTCTGATAAAGATGATGGGGCTTGCGGGTGAAGGTCCTTTTATGGAGAGGCTTAAAGAGATTAATCTTATGCCTGTGGCTTTGTCATACGAATATGATCCCAACGACTATCTGAAGGCAAGGGAGTTTCTGATGAAGAGGAGAGACCCGGACTTCAAGAAGACGCAGCGCGACGATCTCTTCTCAATGGAGACCGGTCTGATGCAGTTTAAGGGAAAAGTACATTGTCAGCTCACTCCTCGCATCAACTCCAAGCTTGACCAGATAGGAGACTTCAAGGACGTAAATAAGGCGGCTCATGCGGTGTGCTGCATTGTAGATCAAGCCATTCACCGAAGTTACGAGATATTCGACATCAATTATGTAGCCTACGATCTCCTTGAGGGAGGAGAGCGCTTTCGGCGTAAATATACCGACGAGCAGAAGCGCGAATTTGAAGATTATCTTGAATCTCAGGTGGCAAAAGTTGATCTTCCCGACATTACAGTTGAAGAGAATGACTTTTTGCGTAAGATGATGCTGACAATGTATTCCAATCCTCTCAAAAATAAGCTACGCACCATTCTCGGATTCAACGACTGAGATTGGATAGAGAAGAAATTATGTTTTAAAGATGCGAATTCCTGAAATCTTTATGATATTACTGCCGCTGGTGTCGTTGGCGGTAGATACTATTTTATTTTTTGACATCCGCCATTGGACCCGCAATACCCCTCATTCACGTACTTGGCAGTGGGTATATGTCATATTCTCAGTACTTTGCTACGGGCTACTTTTAGCTGCATTTACTATGCCCCGCAAGAATTTGGATGATAGCATCATCCCGGTGATGTGGATGATCTATACATGGATTACTATCTTTGCGGCAAAGCTACTGACGGCAATAGGAGTTCTTGCCGGATTTATTCCCTTGCTTTGGAGAGGAAAGCGGCAGAAGCTCGGTTTGTACGCGGGCTTGCCGGTAGGGTGTGTTATATTTATAATAATGTGGGTAGGAGTATTTTATACTCGTCAGCATATCGTGGTTACAACTAATGATATAGTAGCTCCGAATCTGCCTGAAGAATTTGACGGTTACAAAATAGTGCAGTTTTCCGATTCTCACGTAGGCACATGGGGACGAGATACTACCTTTATTTCCCGCCTTGTAGATGAAATCAATGCGCAAAATCCCGATCTCATTGTCTTTACCGGCGATATTGTCAACAGGCAGTCTTCAGAGTTGGAGCCTTTTGTCAGCGTCTTCAGCCGGCTTAAAGCCAAGGATGGGGTGTACTCAGTTCTCGGCAACCACGACTACGGAGATTATATAAACTGGCCTGATGCAGAAGCGAAGAAAGAAAATCTCAAGCAACTTATAAAGATGCAAGACCAAATGGGGTGGACACTCTTGATAGATTCTACCGCAGTCATTTCGCGAAATGGTGAAGATATAGCGCTTATAGGAGTTGGCAACTGGGGTGAGCCTCCCTTTAAGAGTTACGGTGATCTTAGCCGCGCACTCCCTGTATCGCCTTCAACTTCAGACAAATTCGGTCAAAATGACGGTAAGTTTAAAATCCTACTTACTCATAATCCTTTGCATTGGAAGTATATTGTTGATCCAACTACCGACATTGCACTCACTCTGTCAGGCCACACCCATGCCATGCAGATGATGATAGGCTCACTATCCGGTTCTCGATGGTCTCCGGCAATATATAAATATCCCCAATGGGGCGGACTTTATGAAGGAGAAAAAGAGAATTCCCGACTCTATGTCAATATTGGCAACGGTCAGGTAGGTATGCCTTCGCGCCTGCTCGGAGCTTATCCTGAGATTTCAGTACTGACTCTCAGCTGCGGGAAAAAGGAAAAACACTGATTAGATTAAATGTCACTTCATAATGTAATTTTGAGCTTAGGCAGTAATCTTCCGTCCGAAACAGGAGAGGAAAGCGTTGGTAAAGCTCAAGAATGGCTGGAGACAATATCATGCTCAAAGCTGTTGACTTCCGGCATTTATCATACGCGGCCCCATTCCGGCGTTGGTTCCGATTACACTAATGCGGTGGTATTAATTCAGACCATCTATGGCAGTGGTGAGTTAGAAGATATGCTGAAGACCTATGAATTGAAAGCAGGAAGAACAATTGCGGCAAGAGCTGTGGGGCGTGTGCCGATAGATATTGACATAGTAAAATATGACGAACTGATTATTCGCAGGCGCGACTGGAGCCGTGGCTTTTTCCGCCAAGGCTTCCGCCTGATGTGCTGCCGTATGCATAGTATCTGATTTCCGATATAAACAATTTGGTTTAAATCTTTCTCAATACTTCTGAGCGCGGATGAATAGCCAAATTGCAATTATGAGATAAATCACATTGGGTATCCACATCGCAATAAATGGCGTAGTCTCACCGGAAATGGCAAATGAGCCTGCTACGGTGGAGAATAGTATGTAGCTGAAGCTCAAGGCAAGACCGATACCGATATTCAGCCCCATTCTTCCTTTTGCTTTTTTAGCAGAGAGCGACATACCTATAAGTGTAAGGATGAACGCAGCGGCCGTCATGGCATAACGTTTCTCCTTTTCAAGTTCAAATGCAGTGATATTAGCAACGCCTCTCATTCTCTGTTTCTCTATATATTCGCCGAGCTGAGGGGTAGTAAGCATCTCCTGGTCGTTGGAAGATATTAGGAAATCCTTGGGCTCAATTGCTATTATGGAATCAATGGAGGCGCCGTGACGAATTCGTTCATTCATCCCGTCGAAGTCGCGGATCATATAGTCCTTGAGTACCCAGTTGTATTGCTTGGTAGTATCATACTGAGCGGTGGTAGCGGTCAGGCGGCTCACAAGAGTTTTTCCCTCAAACTTATCAAGAGAAAAGCGCATGCCTCGCTTGGAATTATTGTCGAAGCGGGCCATATAAGCCACTACTCCCGGCTTCACCATCAGCTGTATGTCGGTGCCTTCTTGTACTTGCTTGTTTTTTACGTATTTATTGGTGTAGTTTATACGCTTCACGTTTGTAGGCGGAATCACATAATTGCTCAGAACGAAAGTAAGCGAAGCGATTATAGCGGCTCCGACCATGTAAGGTACAAGTAGCCTTTTGAAACTTACTCCCGCTGAAAGAATAGCAATAATTTCGGAATTCTGAGCCATCTTCGACGTGAAGAAAATCACAGCGATAAATACAAAAAGAGGGGAGAGTTGCACCGCGAAGTATGGGAGCAACGATGTGAAATAATCAAAAAGTGTTTCTTTGATGGGAGCAGTTAGGAACGCATCAAGTTTCTCAGTTACATCAAACATTGCGATTACCGCAAGCACAAGAAGTGTTGCTACAAAGTATGTGCCGAGAAATTTCTTGAGAATATATCCGTCAAGAGCAGTTGGAATCCAGATAGGGAGCCAATGCCATTTTCTCTTTTTTGCCGGCGGTGGTGTTGGTGTCTTGATAATATCGGCTAAGGCTTCCTCGGGGGTAATTTCTGAATCCACCACTATAGGGGCAATGATTTCAGCCGGAGTGGATGACTCGGTTGCGTCACTCACTTCCATATCAGCCGATACGAGTCCCTCTTTCTCAGCTTGCGACTGCTTCATCCGGTTGATCTTGTCAGCCAGAGTCTCGACTTTTTGGGTCTCGGTCTTATCAGATTTTCTTCTGAAGAGTCGCATAACAGTTGCTCAAAAATTAAGTATAGAGATTACAGTCTGCGCGTCACTCTCTCCACCATCTCAGTCTTCCATTGCTTGAAGTCGCCCTCAATGATATGTCTGCGTGCCTCACGAGTCAGCCAAAGGTAGAAGGCAAGATTATGGATTGAGCATATCTGCAGGCCAAGGATTTCACCGGTTGTGACAAGATGTCGCACGTAAGCACGCGAGTAATCCTCATCAACCCATGACGGCCCCCCTGCATCTAGAGGCTCAAAGCAGTCAGCCCACTTTTTATTCCTCATGTTTAGAATACCGTTGCGAGTGAATATCATGCCGTTGCGTCCGTTGCGCGAAGGCATCACGCAGTCCATCATGTCAAC
>CAYNNV010000112.1:0-6752 GCA_964398625.1 uncultured Sangeribacter sp.
CCCGACCTCTACGTCCCGAACGTAGCGCGCTAACCAACTGTGCTACACCCCGAAAATGCGGTGCAAAGATAATACTTCTCGCACACCTGTGCAAATTTTTCGGACAATTTTTATCATTTTTTATTTTTTTTACTCAACCCGCGGTCGTTATTTCTCTTATTTAAAAATATTTCTTATCTTTGCATTATATTATAATACCTAATATCAAGGCGGCTTCTCTTGATGCCGCCACTCCACACAAGATGCTAAAAAAGACAATTTTTCAATGTATGAATCTCCCATTGATCACTGTGGGAATTGCCTCAGTGGTATTCGGCACGGCGGCTGCGGTGATCATGGGTAATGCCGAGGTACTACCGGCGATACTTTCACTCTTCTTCGCAGTGATGCTGCAAGTAAGCGCCAATATCTTCCACCGCTACTGTGAATTCGATCAAAGCGGCCATATCTTCAATGACCTCACTCCCGAGCATATGGATAATCTTCCGGTGAAGAAGGTGCTCAAGGATATGTGGCTGGGACTGACAATCATGGCTTTGCTTATCGGCATCAGCATCTTCACCTTAGGCGGATGGTGGACGTTGATTCCGGCAGCGATACTTGCCTTACTCATCTATCTATACAATTGGGGAGGCGGTGCACTCTCACGCACCCCTTTGGCTATAATATTCCCCTTTGCAGGCTTCGGAATAATCGGAGTGACCTGCACAAGCTTCCTTCAGACCTCTCACGGTGCTGAAGACCCGTTTGCACTCATTGACACGGAGCCTTCCTTTTGGCTTGCATGTGTTTGCGGACTGCTTGCTATAAATGTGCTCTTGGCTCATAACCTCTGCTCATACGAACGCGACATACTGCGTGGGCGCAAGACCTTCGGTGTGACCGTCGGAAGTCGTAACGCCTGCACACTATATTTCTTCAACTCCATCCTCGTATGGTTTGTAATGATAGGATTCGGCAAACGATTCCTTTTCCACTCCCCCTACATCGCTATGATAGGCCCCACGGTCGTCACTATAGCCAATGTAATACTCGGCATAATGATGACGAAAAAAAAATATAGTCACGATAAAAACATACAGGTCTGGGTAGGCATAATGATGCTGGCATTAGCCTTGTGGTGCCTGATATTATTCAGCATCATGGGAAAGCCCGATGATAGCACCACTACATTCTTCAGAACCTACTGATACTGTAATTATTCTCCGCAAGCGGCATGAAAGTGAAGCTACAGAAAGTTAAGATTCATCACGAGGGGGTCAATATCCTAATTCTCCTCTTTCTTGTGCTGCTGGCCATCAACGGGCTGGCATGGCTCTTCTTCCCGCCACCGGGAATTCCGGTGGTCTGCCTTGTCATTTCGATAGTTGTCTATGCCTTTGTATGCAATTTCTTTCGTTGCCCGAAACGCACCTATCGCGGCGACCGTGACCGTACCGCAGTATCGTCGGTTGACGGGAAGGTAGTAGTAATCGAGGAAGTTTACGAGCCGGAATATCTGAAAGCCAGAGCCATACAAGTATCAGTATTTATGTCGCCCTTAAATGTACATGCCAACTGGTTTCCGGTAGAGGGAACAGTTGACTATGTGCGCCACCACTCCGGTCGCTTTCTCTCCGCGTATCTTCCCAAGGCCTCGACGGAAAACGAACGCTCCACTATCGGCATTATACCGGCAGCAGGAGGGCGTATAGTGGTGCGTCAGGTAGCCGGTGCCATGGCACGCCGCATAGTGACCTACGCCGAAGAAGGCGACGTAAGCACCATTGATGCGCACCTCGGATTTATCAAATTCGGCTCCCGAGCCGATATTTATCTTCCCCTCGGGAGCGAAATTCTCGTAGGAATGGGGCAGCGTGTAAGTGGCGGCGTCACTCCTATAGCAGTGCTTCCTGAACAGAGGTAATATTTTTTTCACATTCTACACAATTAATTCGGCACATTTATTGTTATACTTTAAGCATTAGTAGCAAACGAGCACCACGCTCGCCATAATTTCAGAATACGAGAGAATGAAAGTCCTTACTCGCAATATACCCAACGCCCTCACCTGCATCAATATAATAGCAGGATTCTGTGCCGTGATATGCGGTTCACGCGGTCTTAATCCGCTGTGGGGGATGAAAGCCTGGCAGTGGGCCTGTATCTTTATCGGCATTGCTGCCGTGGCCGACTTTCTCGACGGCTTCTCCGCCCGGTTGCTCCATGCCTATTCGGCTCTCGGCAAAGAGCTTGACTCACTTTGCGATCTTGTGAGCTTCGGAGTGGCCCCGGGAGTACTCGTATATTATGCCCTTGACAATCCGGTCAATGAAAGCTGGCTCCCTTGGTGCGCCGTGCTGATACCGCTGTGCGGAGCCATAAGACTTGCGCGTTTTAATGTTGACTCAACTCAAAGCACCTCCTTCATAGGCCTTCCAATTCCGGCTAATGCTATTTTCTGGATAGGATTTGCCGCTTCATACTATCAGATGCCGTTGATGAGCACCTGGCTTGTCGTATTTTGGATAGTGGTGATTGCTCTGATGATGGTGAGCCCGCTTAAGATGTTCTCGCTGAAATTCAAGACATACGGCCTCAAGGAAAATTATCCCCGCTACATCGTGATTGCAGCCACGGCAATACTTACTGCTCTCTTCGGTCTTACCGGGCTTATGTATCTGATTATATTCTATATACTCTTCTCTCTCATACTTCGTGTGAAGTGACCTTATCTACTGCATTCAGACTTCTTCAATGACAGCATTTTTTATAATCCTTTTATTCGTAGGGCTAATATATCTGTTGCGCTATCTCATCCGTCGCGACCCTACATGGATTTTCCGCACTCTACTGAAGCGAAAAATAAAGAAGATGCAGAAGCAACAGGAGAAATCCCGCTCCCGCAGTGAAAAATCATCGCGCTCTTCCACTCGCTCTTATACCCGTTCCGAAGAACGCATCATTCCACCGGAATATGGAGAAGATGTGGAATACGTTGAAATCAAGGATTTTTCCCGGACTTCCCTCACTGTAGAAGACTCAGACGGTGTGAGCGAGTATTCAGAATCGCAAATATCCGATGCGGAATGGATCGAAATAAAATAATTGGCACAAACATAGAGGAAACGCTTGCGCTTATAGGCGCACGACTTGAAGAGGTGCTTTTCGTATCTGATCTTGACGGCACACTGCTGGACTCCGACTCGCGTATCAGCCCAACCTCTACGTCATTTCTTAACGAAGCAATTGCCCTCGGTGCCAACTTTACGGTAGCCACAGCGCGCACTCCGGCCACTGTGTCGGGAATACTTGAAGATGTAAATATGCAGCTTCCGGCTATCGTGATGACAGGTTCAACTGCGTGGAGCTCTGCACGCGGTTACTCCGAAACCAATTTTTTTGATGAAGATTTGGCCCGACATATTCTTGCAATTTTTCGCAATGCAGGATTGCCAACATTTGTATACACCATGCCGGAAGAGATGATCGAAATATATCATCCGGGCCCAATGTCGTCACAGGAAAATGAATTTATGGCAGAACGGTCTTATTCGCCCTATAAGCGTTTTAACGTAGATGCGGAAAATGCCCTCATGGGTGCCGATCTTTCGCGCGTATTGCTATTCTACTCAATTCAACCCACCGAAATTGCCCGCAAAGGATATGATGCCATTCGCGATAACAATGAACTCAATGCTCTCTTTTATCACGACATTTTCGGTCCCGATACCGGGATACTTGAAGTATTTCCTAAAAGAAGCACAAAAGCCAACGCTATAAGGCGCCTTGCGGCTGCCAAAGGTTTCTCCACTGTGGTGGCTTTTGGTGATAACATCAATGATATTCCTATGCTTCAGAGCGCTTCAATTTCGGTAGCCGTAGAGAATGCCCTTGACAGTGTCAAAGATATTGCCGACTTCATAATCGGGCCAAATACAAACAATTCTGTGGCGAAAACCATACTCTCGGCCACTAATTCACTCCGACATGGCTAACATATACGACCGCCAACGATATGGCAAGTTTATATTCTTGATTGTCAGCATTATATCAATGGCTATCTTTCTGATTATAAGCAACAACCTTGTCAAAGACCTTGCCGCACAGGAGCGTGAACGCATGGATGTATGGGCACGCGCCACTGAACGCCTGATTCAGGCAGATGATAATACCGATCTGGAATTCCTATTGGCTATAATTGAGCAGAACAATTCTATCCCGGTGCTTGTGGCTGATTCGGCATTCAATGTGGCAGAATCGCGTAATTTCCGCCTCCCTAACGTAAAGAAAGGTGACGATGAGCGGGTGCCTGACACTCTTACCGACTCCGATCGTGAATACCTCAGCAACCGTCTACGCAATGCCGCCGCCGGAAAGACTCTTCATGAAGCATCGCTTTCAGATGAGCATTTCATCAAGGTGGAAATATATGAAAACACCTATCAGTATATATATTATGAAGATTCGGTACTTCTGCGTCGCCTCAGCTATTACCCTTACGTAGAGCTGATTGTACTCATAATTCTTGCACTGATGGTCTATTCTGCACTGATCTATTCCAAAAGAGCGGAGCAAAACCGCGTATGGGCAGGATTATCGAAGGAGACCGCACACCAGCTTGGTACTCCCATATCTTCGCTAATGGCATGGGTACAATATCTCGAAGCGTCGGGCACTGACCGTGACATAGTCGGGGAAATAAATAAGGATGTAAAGCGCCTATCAACGATTGCTGACCGATTCTCTAAAATAGGCTCAACTCCGGAGTTGCAGCCGGAATTTATCAATGCCACTATTGTTGACTCTCTTGACTACATGAAAAGCCGCGTGAGCAGCAAAGTTAAATTCGTTATGAACATGGATGCCGACGATCATCCCGTGATGCTATCGGTGCCCCTGTTTGAATGGATTATGGAGAATCTTACTAAAAATGCAGTTGATGCCATGGCCGGTGAAGGCACAATAACAATCACCACCGGCATTGACCGCGATCGAGCTTTTATTGAAATAAAAGACACCGGGAAAGGGATTCACCGCAAAAACTTCAAAAATATCTTCAATCCCGGCTTTACTACAAAAAAACGCGGCTGGGGTCTCGGCCTGACTCTGGTAAAGCGAATCGTGGAGGAATACCATAAAGGCAAGATTTACGTAAAAGAGTCATCACCGGGCAAAGGCACTACATTCCGAATCGAGATACCACTTCTGAAATAATCCTTACCGCTCACCTCTGACCACGACATGAGTGCGGAGCGACTTATGCCCGAAGCGACAATCAAGGCAGCGACGGCGGTCGCAATATTCCTTACGAAGCTGAAGGAGCGCCTGAGAATAAAAAGCCGATTCAGCTTCCAGTCCCGCCACGCTCCATTGTGACAGCAATGAATTTTTCTCCGGAGGAAGTGACTGAAGTATTTCCACAGCTCGCAATTCAAGTTCAGGAGCTCCAATATACCCGGAATAGGCAAAGAGCAAAGGCACCACAAAATTGATAATCAGAAGTCTGATACTTGACTCCGACATGGTGCGCGACAGCCGCGACGGCTCACTCCCGAAGTAGTAACGCCCCTGCCAGTATTCACTCGGCGACAGCTGAAAAAGCATCATAAGCGACTCTATATCCGGAGATTCGACCACAGATTGTAGCATGTTGAAGCCTCCGCTGCAAAGCGTAGCCAGCAAAGCGATACGCCGAAAAGGAGAATTTGCCGGCCTTGTGCGCGTGAACTTCCAGATGGCAGGATTCAGCGGGGTGAGTGAATATTTCTTTGCGAGGAAAGAATATTCCATGCTAAGAGTCTGATAATATGAATCGAAGGGAAGATTGTCCGGGGTTAGAAAACCACTCTGGCCGAAAAGTAGTGCCTCAAGCTGAAAAATATTGTCGCTATGACGATGCAGAGTATTTAGCGACAGTGACTTCCCGAGCATCTCAAACGGATCGGAGTTGAGCCCGAATCCCAAAGCCCGGCAGAGAGCCGCAAAAGTGGCCTGCTGCCAGTCGCCATTATTCTGAGCGGCATAAGTTGATATTCTATTCGCCTTTTGAGCAATGCGTTCGTAAGCGAGAGCATCAAGCCATGACACCCGCGAGAGGCAGTCAATCTTATCAATATAGTGGCGGCAACGAATAGGAGGAGCGTCAGAATCAAGCAGTGAGTATAAGGCTCTGTATTTATCATCGGGTGAAAGAAGCAACTGAGGTAATTCGCCACCATCCGGCGATGCTATCCGAGCATCGTCTTCTGTCACTACGTGCAGTATGACGTTATTATATGCTGGATCTGAATCATGCCCGTGGCGATACCAATTGGAAGCAGAAGTATGAATTTCAACATTTCCGATCCAGACCACACCGTCAATCTTTATCTTTGCATTGAAGAAGTCAGGGCCGGAATCCTTATTGAGTATACCGGGGTCAATCACCTCCACACTGCGACCGTCAACAAGTCTTGCCTGTCGATTGCCCCAAAGCGAATGAGCCCATATATATTGGTACATCTTCTCCATATTCCAACCATTTGATACTACTGACCGCCACTGCTTACAGACTCTCTATTCATTGACACTCCGGCAGTGCTACAATTTATATTGCAAAAATAGCAAAATTTGATGAGTTGACGCGTCTTTTCGATCAATTATATTGAAATTTAATTGTTGTATTTGTAATATATTTACACTAACTTTGCAGTATAAAATAATACAGATATGGAGACAGCACTTAAGAAAAATCAGAGTTTCCGACTCTCAGTGGAGCTTATAGACCGGTT
>CAYNNV010000113.1:0-6751 GCA_964398625.1 uncultured Sangeribacter sp.
CAGATCTATATTTCTATCGGGAACAATCGGGCAAGGAAGTTGATGCAGTTTTGGTTACACCCAAAGGTCTTAACCTATACGAGATGAAGGCGGGGAAGATGCTGCGCCCTGATTACAGAGAAAACATGAATGCTCTCAAACGCCTTCTCCCCAATATCAATTCAACAAGCGTCATATATGATGGTGAGAGTTATCCTCCACTCTGCATCAACATCCGGGACATATGACACCCTTTTTTGATTGTCGCAAAATGAAGGATCCATAACAGCTAATATACGCAGCGAAGTTCTGTCCGTTGTTCCGGTTGGGGATAGAGGCTATTTTGAGAGAAGATTGCAAAAATCGTCGAATAGTAAGTGATACTCATAACCTTTCTTTTCGCCTAATGTAACGAAAATAAGGTTTTGTGTTGGGTCGCAGAATAATACTTGCCCGAATAACCCGATTGCAAAAAAGCGTGGAGTTACAATATCTTTACCCTCTATTCTTGTAATTATGTTGTTCCAACCTAATGAATATGCTTCGTTTTCTAATGAAGCATTTGTTGAACGGTCAATCCATTCTTTACTAACAATTTGCTTATTATCGTAAACACCACCGTTGAGGTAAAGACGCCCGATTTTAGCCAGGTCCCTGACATTTGTTACGAGTCCTCCGTATGCTTTAGCCTGTCGATGCTTGCCGTCATCAAGACTGATCAAAGCGTCTGCTTCCATATCAAGCGGCTTCCAGACTTTTTCCTGTAAATATTGAGAAAAAGGTGCTCCGACTGCTCTTTCGATCGCTACGCCTAAAAGGGCGGTTGCCATTGAATTATAATAATGGTTAGAGCCAGGTTTCGACTTGAAATGCAATTTCCTGAATTGGCTTACCACATCCTTCCCATAATACAATTTTGCCATTTTAGAGAACGGATTCCACCCATAACTTTCCTCAAAATCAAGGCCGGTTCTCATATCAAGGAGGTGTTCGATTGTGAGTTCCTTAAATAGTGAGTCTGCATTATTAAGTTCGGGGATATATTTGGTGACAGGGTCATTTAGTGAAATATAACCCTCATCAACAGCAATACCGCACAATAAGGCTGTAACTGCTTTTGAAATGGAGAATATGTTTGAGGGTGATAATTGCGAGAAATTACCATAATAGTGTTCAAGAAGAATAGAGTCATTACGTACGATAAGCAGTGCACCGTCCCCTCTCACACGAGAAAAATACTCCCCTATGGTTTCATTATTAAAACGCCCTCCTGAAAATTTTGAGTCCTCAAAATACCTATCATGGGAGTCTGAGGAAATCAAAACATTTTTCTCGTCTTTGTTTGTGCGGATAGTATCTACAGCAAAATTGCGATAGGTATCTGTTGAAGGACTGCCGCATTTAATGGACTTGAAAGTAGTGCAACCGGTCAAAAGAACAGTACATGATAGGAGTATACAGTAGAACTTCTTCATGCTACAAAGTTGTACATTTTCAGCGACATACGCAAGTTGCAGGAATACTTCAAAGTCGTTGACGCGGAAGATGCAGCAGTCGCGCACCGGGCGATACTCGCCGGAGTTTGGAACAGTTGTTTTCCATACGAAGGTAATCATTGTCCCTTCTCGTAGCACCGGAGGTGCTACAAGAAGAATAATAATATTGTAGCCGTAGTTTTGCCTGAATAGCTACAATACTTCGGGGATTTCTTATTACTTTTGCATCAGAGTTGACTCACGGGGTCATTTTTCAGAGCTTTAGTGTGATTATAATAAGCACACCATTGATAGATTCCTCATGCAGAATGGCCTGCGGGAATTTTCGGTATTATATCAAATTATGACAAAACCGACATTGTATATCATTGCAGGATGCAACGGAGCCGGGAAAACTACCGCCTCCTATTCGGTGCTACCTGATTTGTTGGGATGTCGGGAGTTTGTCAATGCTGATGAAATTGCCAAGGGATTGTCCCCCTTCAATCCCGACTCTGTAGCAATCGAAGCCGGGAAACTGATGCTGCAACGGATATCTACATTACTTAATGAAAGAAAGACCTTCGCTATTGAGACTACATTAGCCACAAGAAGTTATGCAAAATTGGTGGAGCAAGCAAAAGAGAATGGTTATCAGGTGATATTGCTTTTCTTTTGGCTTTCTTCCCCGGAAATGGCAATTGAACGTGTTGCCAAGCGAGTCAGAGAGGGAGGTCATAACATTCCAACCCAAACCATTATTCGCCGTTACTGGTTAGGATTACAGAACTTCTTCAAAATTTTCGCTCCCATCGTTGACAGCTGGATGTTTTTTGACAACGTTGATGATACAAAGCTTTTGGCTAATGAAGAAGCGATTTTGAACAATGAACTATTCGCTAAAATAAAGGAATCATGTCTGAACAAGAAAAAATAGATTTGCGTGAAAAAATCTGCAATGGATTGAAGCAATCCTTCCAGAATCTGTTACGCCGTAAGGCAGCACTTGATCAGGACATGGTGTTTGCTGACGAGAACGGTCTTCCACGCGTGGTCTCGGCTAAAGAAGCCCTGGCAGAGTATTTTCAATCTAACAAACACGAATAAGTATAGCGCAGACTATACTGAAAAAAGGGTTATCCTCTATTATTAAACCACTTGCACATTCTTGAAGTATTACTTCAAGAGAATGCAAGGCATGTCGTAAAAGAAGCACCGGAGATGCTCCGAGAGGAAAACATCGTAACTGTATTTATGACTGAATAGCTACAATACTTCGGGGATTTCTTATTACTTTTGCATCAGAGTTGACTCCGGGGTCATTTCCAGAGCTTTAGTGTGTTTATTATAAGTATAAGCTTGCTATTGATGATTCCGCAAGCAGAATTGCCTTCGGGATTTTTTGTCATTGAGTTTATTATGTGTAACAGAACAGAATGTATCGCGCTCTTACAGAAGAATAGGGCTCGGATTCAAAATGAATTCGGGGTCACTTCATTGTCGTTGTTTGGGTCTGTTGCACGAGGCGATAACTCACCGGATAGCGATGTGGACATACTTGTGGATATGCCCCCCAAGATATTAATGATGAGCGCGTTGAAAGATTACCTTGAATCTATTCTGTCCTCTTCGGTAGATTTAATCCGTCGACACTCACACCTTTCTCTAAGATTCCTTGATCAGATATCCCATGATGCCATCACAATATTCTAAAGAGGACATTAAGCGTGCGGCTCTCACTCTTGAAAACATTGAAGATACAATATCACGATTGATCGAGTGGAACGCATCGGTCACATCCACACAGGACTACTATCGTTCATCCTCCGGAATGCAGCTTCTCGCTGCAAACTGTACATTAATTACGGCGATTGGAGAAGGAGTTAATCGCGTGAACCATATATTACCGGATTTTCTTATAACAAATTTCCCGGGAACACCTTGGCGTGCAATCATCGGAATGAGAAATCACATCGCTCATGGCTACTTCGAATTGGATGCTGATATTGTATTTGAAGCCGTAAAGAACGATATCCCACCCCTTAAGGAAACGATAAGAGAGTCTTTAGAACTTTTGAAAGGTATTTCTTCTTAATAAGTCTTATCTTAATAATTGGCTATGGGAAAGAAGGTTTTGAGTTTTGTGATTGAGGTGGTGGTCGGGGCGGCCATCTACACCCTGATTCTGTGGCTGTTTGAGGTGATTTTCGACACGGACACAGTCTTCAGCTCCAAGATGCTCATTCAGGGTATTGTTTTCTCATTGCTTTTCGTGCCGTTTTCACGTTGGCAACAGAGGAAAGCGTCCCGGAAATAACGAAATAAGAGAGCGCATCCCGCCAATTCGGAATGCGCTCTTTCTGTATAGTTATGGTTGGGAGAGGTGAGGGAGGTTACTCCACGGCGATTTTACGGGTTCGGTTGCCCTGACGAATGATGTAGATGCCTGAGGGAAGCCCAGTGAGGTTATCGCTGACTTTTACACCATTGACTGTATAAACCTGATATGGCTGCTCAGTGTCTATATCGGCTCCTACTCCTTCCATGCCGGCGAAGTCACAGGCTACAATATTCTTGAATTGTTTCCACGGGTCAATCTGACCGCATTTTTCTACAGAAGCTTCAGGCACATAGAGGGTGGCGTCCTTCATCCCCTGAAATATGTTAGCATTAGCTTCAAGAGGCTCTTCGGTATTATAATATACCGAAGCAAGACTTGAGCATTTCGCAAAAGCACCGCTTTCCAGAGAGGTGACGGAGCCTGGAATTGTTAATGAAAGAAGCCCGGAGCAGCCATAGAAAGCCTGCTGGCCGACTGTAACAACAGAGTTGGGAAGAATTACCGAGGTCAAGCCGGTGCAGTTATAGAACGCCATCTTCCCGAT
Source organism: uncultured Sangeribacter sp. (assembly GCA_964398625.1). Lineage (GTDB taxonomy): Bacteria > Bacteroidota > Bacteroidia > Bacteroidales > Muribaculaceae > Lepagella. The sequence continues at coordinate 4,340 of CAYNNV010000113.1, forward strand.
TGAAGTGACAGAGCCGCCTATTTCCACAGAAACAAGACCCGGGCAAGTAGAGAATGTTCTTTCTCCAATTATAGTGACGGAATTGCCGATTTTCGCCGAGGTCAGATTCTTGCATTTATAAAAGGCACCGGGGCCGATTGTAGTAACAGAATTAGGAATCACTATTGAAGCCAGACTGCTACATTCGGTAAAAGCTTCTTCTCCAATGAAGGTGAGAGCGTCGGGTAGTTTAATTGACGTAAGGACAGTACATCCCTCAAAAGCGCCATCGCCGATCGAGGTAACGGAGTCGGGTAGTTTGATTGAGGGAAGAGCTTTACATCCATAAAACGCCCCTAAGTCAATTGAGGTGACGGAGTTACCAAGCTCTACCGAGGTCAGACTTGTGCAACCATTGAAGATATTGGGCCCGATTTTAGTTACGGAGTTAGGAATCGTTATTGAAGCCAGACTGCTACATTCGGTAAAAGCTTGCCATCCAATGGAGGTGACGGAAGCGGGTAGATTTATGGAAGTAAGAGCGGTGCAGTTCTGAAACGTAGCATTATCAATGGATGTAACAGAGTTGGGGAGATCTATGGAAGTAAGACCAGTACAATAGGCAAACGCCCATTCTCCGACAGATGTAACAGAGTTGGGAATATCCATGGAAGTAAGACCGGCACATTTATAAAACGCACCGTTTCCGATGGATGTAACTGAGTTGGGAATATCTACTGAAGTCAATGATATACATCCGGTGAAGGCGCCTTCTCCGATTGAGGTGACGGAAGCGGGAATCGTATAACCTCCCGTCTTGCCTCCGGGACATTGTATTATAGTGGTTTTATCTTTATTACACAGTACACCATCCAATGATGCAAAATACTTATTGGCAGCGCTTACCTCTATATTCCTCAATTCTGTGCAAGAAGAGAAAGCGTCAGTGCCGATTGAGGAGACGGAGTCGGGTATATCTATTGAGGTCACGCCGCAGCCATAGAAAGCCATTTTATCAATTGAGGTGACGGAGGTGGGAAATGCCACCGAGGTCAAATCGTAGCAAAAAGCGAAGCTATAGTCACCACTCGCTACCACTCGGTATTCGGTATCTCCATTTACAGCCGTCTGAGGTATTACCAGCTCGCCTTTAATATCTCTATGGCCGGGAGCAATACCCTTGTCTGTCCTAAGTCCGGCCTTGGTCTGGCAGGTTTTAGCTGCCTCGTCTATTACGGTATAGTTGAGTGTCTGTCCTTCATATTCGTAGGTAAAGTCCTGAGCCATTGTCGGGAGTGTCATGAGCGCTCCAAAGAGCAGAAGTAGAAGTCTCTTCATAGTTTGAAATCGGTTTTGATTGGCATTATATATATCTGATTGTATGCTGTTTTTCGAAAAACAAAGGTAATACATTTTACCCCCCCCCCTATGTTAAAATACGTTAATTGGAAAAAGAATATTTCAGACTCCGCTTAATGTATATTATCACACAAAGTAAGAATTAATTGGAGTAACGGATTCTTTTCGTATTTTTGCGAGTAAAAGAAAAATTGATATGGGATACGAGATTAGGCATAAGCGGCTGTATGCTTTTTATAACAGTAGGGTGCTCAATGTGCTGATGGGCATTGAGGTGATGATGCTCTGCCTGATGGGCTACAGCGGATATATGGTTGTGCCGGGCATTGTCGCAGGCATCATTTTGCTCGGGATGATAGTATATAGCGCGTGGCTGTGGATAAAGAAGCCCGCTCAGATAGTCATTGACAAGCGGCTGTCGGACCTGTCGATGTACACGACACTGTTTTTCATCATTGTACTTGTGGCCGACCCTGCCAATCGGTTGTGGTATCTGGCTCCGGCGGCGTGTACGCTCGTAATACTCCTCTTGTCTTTCATCAAAAACGACTCAGCGACCTATGAAACGGTATAATATAGCCGTGGCGGGCACAGGCTACGTCGGGCTGAGCATCGCTACGCTGCTGGCACAACACAATCATGTCACGGCCGTGGACATCATAGCCGAGAAGGTAGACAAGATTAACCGCCGCATATCGCCCATACAGGATGAGTATATCGAGCGCTACCTCGCTGAGAAGGAGCTTGATCTCACGGCTACGCTTGACGGCGCCGAGGCATACAGGGATGCCGACTTCGTGGTGATAGCCGCACCGACCAATTACGACCCGGTGAAGAATTTCTTTGACACTCACAGCATCGAGAAGGTTATCAATCTTGTGCTCAGTGTCAATCCTTCGGCGATAATGGTCATCAAGTCGACGATTCCGGTGGGATATTGCCGCAATCTGTATCTGAGATATGCGGCGCAGGGGGTTAAGGAGTTCAATCTGCTTTTCTTCCCGGAGTTTCTGCGCGAGAGCAAGGCGCTGTATGACAATCTGTATCCTTCGCGCATCATTGCCGGTATACCCA
>CAYNNV010000114.1:0-6683 GCA_964398625.1 uncultured Sangeribacter sp.
ACACCCGTGTGGTGCGCGACCTCAACGGCCTTACCAAAGAAGAGTTGCTCAAACGCCTTGAGGAAAACTTTATCGTAGAGCCTAAAGGTGAGGAGATATACACCCCTTCGCGCCTCCATAATTTTTCTCTGTACATTGATGGAGAATGGTACTCGCTCACAGCCCGTGAAAACCGCTACGACGACAACGACCCGATAGGAGTGCTGGATGTGACGATCTCCAGCGATCTCATACTCCGCGATATACTCGGCATCACCGACCTTCGCTCCGACAAACGCATCGATTTCGTAGGAGGCATACGCGGCTTAGGAGAATTGAAACGCCGTGTCGACAGCGGCGAGATGGCGCTTGCCCTCGCCCTCTATCCCGTATCGATGGATCAGCTCATGGCCATAGCCGACAGCGGCAACATTATGCCGCCTAAGACCACATGGTTCGAGCCTAAACTTCGCTCAGGCCTTGTGATTCACAAACTTGACTGATGACACGCAGCGTCTGATGAGAGTCACCGCTCCATTTACTACTACCCGATTTCAAGTCGGCAAGGAGGCCTGGATGCGCTTCCTTGTCGGCTTGTTGCTTCGCCAATACATTCTCTTCTTTATTCTATTCTTAGTCATGACGGTAGCGTTGGCTCTACTCGACATACGTTATGGGCTCACCTGCGCCATTTTAGGCATCGGCCTGTTGCCGATAATATGGATACTCTACCTTTCCCGCACAATGAAGGTAAAAGAGAATATGCGCAATATTCTGCCGATGACCGTTGAGTGCGTTCCCGGTAGCCATATTTCCATCACGCGCATGATTCCGCTCGAAGCCGACCCCGATGATCCCGACGCACCGACAGAAGAGGCTGTGAGCGAGACGATAGAGGATCGTCGGCTCACAGCCTCCATAAGCGGAAAATATGTCGTGGTGAAGGGTGAGCGCCTGCTGCTGCTCATCCCCGGCTCAGCAATCAGCGTGCGCTGAGCTTACCCTCATAGAAGTTGATATAGGCGCGGTTTACCAGGCGTGTTCCCCCCGCAGTGGGGTAATTGCCGGAGAAGTACCAGTCGCCGGGATGCCCCGGAGCGGCCTTGTGAAGACCCTCAAGGGTCTGATATACTATCTCTACCTCAGCCTCCATCGATGCCGGGGTGAGCATCTGAGCAATCTTACGCGAGATTTCTTTGTCGGTGAAGGGCGCGTAGATAGCTTTTACGTAATTTTCTATCTCGTCATCGCCAAGTGTGTTCTGCGCTTTACACTTCTCGTAAACCTCTGTCAGCAGCGAGCCGCGTCCGGTTTCGCGGACGAGTTCCACAGCAGCGCGGAAAGCGATGAACTCACCCAGACGCGACATATCTATGCCATAGCAGTCGGGATAACGCACCTGTGGAGCCGACGATACGACAACAATCTTCTTCGGGTGCAGGCGGTCGAGCATCTTCAAGATCGATTGCTTCAGCGTGGTGCCTCTCACAATAGAATCATCTATCACCACCAACGTGTCGCGGCCGTTGACCACACAGCCGTAGGTAACGTCATAAACATGCGAGGCCAAGTCGTTACGTGTCTCCCCTTCAGCAATGAAAGTACGCAACTTGATATCCTTTATGGCAACCTTCTCGATACGCAGCTTCTGCTCTACCATTGAGCGTATCATCTCTTTGGTCAGCGAGCCGGTTTCGAGAGCGGCTTCAAGATTGTAGCGTTTCTCCTTCTCAAGCATCTCATTCAGCCCCTCCACCATACCGATAAAGGCAACTTCGGCCGTATTGGGAATAAATGAGAAGACGCTGTCGCGCCAATTATAATTGCAGGCCTCCATAATGGCCGGCACGAGATTACGGCCCAATTCCTTACGCTCCTTGTAAATATCGGCATCGCTGCCACGCGAGAAATAAATTCGTTCAAAAGAGCATCGCGCGTTCTCTTTCTCTCCGAGGACATCCGAAATGCTCACTTCACCGTCGCGCTTGACGATAATGGCTGAACCGGGGCGCAACTCCTCCACCTGGCAACGGCGCACATTCATCACCGTCTGGATAACCGGGCGCTCCGATGCCACCACCACCACCTCATCGTCGGCGTAGTAAAAGGCGGGGCGTATGCCGTGTGAATCACGCAGCGCAAAGAGATCGCCCGAACCCGTCGCGCCACAGATTACGAAGCCCCCGTCCCAGAGCGGAGCACACTCGCTGAGCACATTGCGCATATCCAGCTCTTTGTCGATAGCACGGCTTAATTCCGGCTCCTTCATATCATCCCTGAACTTATGGTAAAGACGGTGATTCTCTTTGTCGAGGGCATGGCCGAGCTGTTCAAGAAGCATGATCGTATCGCTGTAGATCCGCGGATGCTGGCCGCGCTCCACTATCTCTTTGAAAATCTCATCGACATTCGTCATATTGAAATTACCGCAGAGCAGCAGGTTTCGCGACGGCCAGTTGTTTCGCCGGAGGAAGGGATGCACGTAAGCTATACCGCTCTTACCCGTGGTGCTGTAACGGAGATGCCCCATATAGATTTCGCCGATAAAGGGGGCGTGCTCCTCAACGTAAAGAGGGTCGCGGTGCTCTATATTCTCAGCCTCCATAATAGGCTTGAGCTTATCAAAGATAGTCTGAATAGCCGACGAGCCCTCGGCACGTTCACGGAAAATATATTCGTTGCCAGGTTCGGCGTGGAGCTTCACCACTCCAATGCCTGCCGCCTCCTGTCCGCGGTTGTGCTGCTTCTCCATCATCAGATAGAGCTTACTTAAACCATAACCATAGGAGCCATATTTCTCCTTGTAGTACTCCAACGGCTTGAGCAACCTTATCAGCGCCACACCGCATTCATGCTTGATTTGTTCCATATACCAATTGTAAACCTCACAACCGGGCCGCACGAACAGCCCGGAAAACGGCTACAAAATTACAAAAACTCCGCGAAACCTACTCTCCCCTCAAAAAAAACTTCCGCCAAACCATATTGGCGCGCATGAAGGAGGAGAGCGAGTTGCCCACCGCTGCGCCCTTAATAAAGTCGATTACATCAACCAATCGCAAAGGAGAGCCAAACTACGTTTGATATTTTAATCATAGAATAGCAAACGCCTGAAAAATCTTCAACATAGTTAGTGATATCACTTGGCACGAGAATATACCAGGCTGAAGAAAATCTTCCTATGATAATGATGACGTTAGCAATTATTGAAGCAGCATCATCAGTATCTAAAGGGAGTTTAAAACGAACCTCAGTTTGAGAATTATCTTTCCAATATATCTCCTTATTTTCAACTGTTGCATTATCTCCCAAAACTTGTAATACTTTTTCTATACTCATGTCAACTTTTTCAGGCAGACGTGAGCTAATGAATGCATGAAGAATAAAATCCATTAATTTCAATATTAAAGGTAAACCATCAAAGAACAATTTGTTGCTATAACTATTCCTAATTATAATCTAACATAAAGGAGAGCCAAACTATTCTTGATATTCTAATCTTAGAATCGCAGACACCGGAAAACTCTTCAACATAGGTAGCGATATCATTGGGGGCGATAATATACCAGGCTGATGAAAATCTGCTTATGATATCTATTGCACTCGCTATAATTGACGTTGAGTCATCAGTATCTAAAGGGAGTTTAAATATAACCTCAGTTTGAGTTTTATCATACCTATATTTCTCTTTGTTTACTATAGTTGCATTATCTCCCAAAACCTGCAGTACTTTTGCTATACTCATGTCAACTTTTTTAGGATGACGTGAATTAATGAATGCATGAAGAATAAAATTCATTTTTCTAATGAGTTATTTTACCTTTTAAAGATATGATGAGATGGTTCCCATCATGAGAAAGATGTCCTAATTGAGCCTAAAGCCACTTCAGAAATGAATACATTTTTCATCATTCACAGATGGCAATTTTCTCCGATATGATCCGGACGTACTTAAAGTAGTTGTTTGATTATTATCAAAAACCAAACTTCTATCATTAGTATCAAGTTTTATAAATTGGGGAATGTTATCCTCGTCTAAATGAGTATAAGGAGCTATTATATAAATATATTTAGAGCCCTCTGGAATTGTTCCTATGCAATCATCTTTTGAACTTAATTCATTTTTATGCAAATCAAACTTTTCAGGCAATATCTTGATCAAATAATATATACCTCCAACATTTTTCATTTCAAGAATTTTTCCTTCAATCTGATAGGAAACCCTATCAAAATAATGAGTCTGTTTATTCTCATAGTCTTTGCTTATTATCAGACCTATATATATAAAATAAGCCAAGCCTGCTATGACGATCCCAATTGATATAAGAATCCATTTTACTACCTTGAAAAATTCATTTCGCTTCATTTCTTCTTATGAGTAAATAGTGTTCTTTAATTAATTCTTATGCATAATTATGATTGATTAGTAAGTTATTATATTCGGTAATATCTTAATACAGCTACCTATATTTTGCAAAATACTTTTAGGTGATCCAACTTGTTCGCCTTCTCACCGATAAATCTACCCATGTTATTTTAACCTGCATATTATCGCATTGATTTTAATAACTTAATAATGTAAAACGTAATCCGCAATCATCAATATAGGACATAATTAGCCTTGTACTGAAAATCATCCGCCAAATTGCGTTCTATTGATTTCCAAAGCTGAGTAATAAGCCATTATACCATAGCAGATAATTGCTATCATGCAAAGGATCGGATATGCAATTGCTGCATATTTATATTTTTTAGTATTATATTTATTATGCATAATAATTATCTTTTTATATCGCCTTTTATACAAAAAATAAACAAGTAAAAAGGAATATATACATATCGCTAAGCAGAAAATTAAAGTTGATGGTTCAAAAAATTGATACCAATTCAAGCCCAACTTTAAGCAAAATAAACGGATTATTCCAATAAAAGGAACAGGAAGGCTACCCAATAGAATAATTACTAAAAAGAAAGCAATTTCTTTGTCGCCATTTTTACAAGCCCACCAATAATAAGTATAAAAGATGCCATTTATCATTCTTTTTTCCTCCTTTCTGGTTCTGGTGTGGTATAATCTATACTCTTATGATGCAAAAACAATGGCCGCATTGCTGCTCGTGCTGCGAAGTCGGGACGGCGAGATCCATCATTAAGAAGATACATCCGCATGAAGCTGTTCTCGACAAAAAAACTGAAGAATGGGGTGAGTAATGGAGTTTTCATGCGTAAAGAGAAATAATGATTGATGTTTGCCGCAAATTTACCCTGACTTTTCCACTCCTGCAAGTTTTTTTTACCGATTTTTTTGTTTTTTCCTTGGGATTTGCCCACCTAATCGGCATCCAACGCTATGAGTAAGCTTGGCGCCCGCAACATCCAGTCACTTCATCACTCATAATTTTGCCTTCTGACTTATTGTAGGGGAAGGGGGATGCGGCTTGATGCTGCATCCCCCTTTTATAAGGATCAATGTTGATATTTTATCGTGGTGAGAGTTGAGATGTAACCACTGTTACACCACTTCTATGACGGCTGGCGGGATCGACTGCCGACGGAAGGTCTTCCTCGCTCGCTACGATTCTTACCTTACGGGTAATGAAGGCTGTACCTGGCGTCTTATCAATCTGTATAACCGGACATTCCATGCCGAGGATATAGTCGGCCGGCTCGAAGTTGTCGGTTGCTATAGTAGCGGAGAAGGGGGGAATGAGTGTTGTGCCCAGGAGCCATCCGTTCCAGCGATAGCTTACGCCAAGGAGCTGAACAGCCTTTCCTTGAGGTGTAGCGGGTGAAGCTGCCACGCTGTCGATTTTGAGCGTATCACCTCGCACTACATAGAGTACATCGTCATAATTGATGGCGTTCTCATAGTTCACCGTGAGGATTACATCGGGAAGATCATCATCGTCATGGCAAGATGTCATGACTGCCATCAACGGAAGGGCTAACAATAGCCACATAATTTTTTTCATGTGTTTCATATCTTGTGTTAAGTAAAGGGTTATTATGCTGTTTTTCAGAAATAGAGCCGGAGGGGTGTATATGTAATTGCCCTCCGGCTCTTATTATGTTGTTGATCAGTTCTTGAAGATCAATTCATCATCTTTGACGTCGATAACTATCGGGTGGTCACGGTCGACGCGCTGTGCAAGTATATCTTTCGAGAGGCGGTTAAGCACCTGACGGTGGATAACTCGCTTGACAGGACGTGCACCGAACTCCGGATCGAAGCCCTCTTCTGCAAGGAACTTGAGAGCGGCAGGAGTGACTTCGAGTCTTACACCATTTGTAGCAAGCATCTTCTGCACGCTGCGTATCTGAAGTCCGACGATCTCCTCAATCTCATGCTCGTTAAGCGGGGTGAACATGATGATTTCATCGATACGGTTGAGGAACTCCGGACGGATTGTGCCCTTAAGCATTTCGAGCACCTCCTCTTTTGTCTTCTCCACCACCTCATCGTGATTCTCCTTTGTGATCTTGGCGAAATTGTCGCGGATCAGGTGAGAGCCCATATTAGAGGTCATGATTATAATGGTATTCTTGAAGTTGACCAGACGACCTTTGTTATCCGTAAGATGACCATCGTCAAGAACCTGGAGCAGGATATTGAACACATCGGGATGCGCTTTTTCGATCTCGTCGAACAGGACAACAGAGTACGGTTTGCGACGCACGGCCTCGGTGAGCTGACCACCTTCATC
>CAYNNV010000115.1:0-6652 GCA_964398625.1 uncultured Sangeribacter sp.
CCTTCCGTTCAATGTGGATTCCGTCAACCCTCAGATACCGGGTGATTATGCCACCGGTTATCTCTGGAACGATATTTGGCAGGCTGATTCCCTGCTGAATATCATTGACCACTTCATCAAGTCGGTTACAACCGATGGCAAGACCGTCACATTCTTCCCTCGTTACCACCAGTTGAGGGTTGTGTGCAATGTGATTAAGTGGGTCGAACAGGAAGGCCCGGGACACAACTACCTCATAGAGCACTCTGCCGGGTCGGGCAAAACCAAGTCAATGGCTTGGCTCGCACATCAACTCGTGAATCTTGTAAATCCAGATCAGACACCGGTGTTTGACTCAATCATCATGGTGACAGACCGTATTGTTCTGAATGCGAATATGGCCGATGATGTGAACGCATTTGCCACCGAAGCCGGTGTGGTTAAGGATATTCGTCGCGGAAGTAAGAAACTTGCCAAGGCAATCAATGAGGGCGGAAGAATCATCGTCAGCACAGTGCAGAAATTCAGTTATGCACTCAGTGAACTGAAGCGGGACAAGCATCGCAATTATGCCGTTATCATTGACGAGGCACACACTGCAATAGGCAATGAAAGTGCTAAGGATATTGTCAACGCCCTCTCCACCGACGAGGATATTCAGGCTGTAATCTCCGAAATGGAAGGTGAAGGATACGAAAGCAACGAAATGGATGCACTCATGGCTTATATGCAGACAATGCGTCAGCAGATGGGGCATATCAGTTATTTTGCCTTCACAGCCACACCGAAGGACAAGACATACGCACTTTTCGGAAAGAAAACTCCTGAAGGATATGTAGCACACGATTACTATACGATGAAGCAGGCCATCGATGAAAAATTTATCCTCGACGTGCTTCGCAACTACACCACCTACAAAACGATGTTTGAATACATCGAGAAAAACTCCGCTCATCCCACCATGGCGATGACCACGGAGGGAGTTTCCGGCGTTAATGAACCGGAAGAGCTGTATGGTGAGAAGAAATCTGTTGCTTTAATTCTACGTAAACTGAATCAGGAGCCGGAGAATATGACTCTTAAGGCCCGACTGGCATTGAATTACTTCATGCAGCATACCCGTCACAAAATCGGAGGAAAGGCTAAGGCTATGTTTGTAAGTGATAGCCGTGCTTCGGCTGTGCGATATAAGAAAATATTCGACAACCTCATCCGTGAGGAATATGGCGATGAGTTCAAGACTCTCGTGGCATTCTCGGGGGAGGTGGAGTTGCCAGATGGAAGTAAGTACACTGAGGACAGAATGAACGGCTGGGGATTGAAGGACAATAAGATTGCTGAGGCATTCGATACTCCTGAATATCGCATCCTTATCGTAGCCGATAAATTTCAGACCGGTTTTGACCAGAAACTGCTCCATACGATGTTTGTAGATAAGATGCTCGGAGGAATCCAGTGCATCCAGACTCTTTCGCGCCTAAATCGCTGTTATGACAAAGGAGGCGTGAAGAAGGAGGATACTATGGTGATAGATTTCCGTAATGATGCTGATTCCGTGCAGAAGGCTTTCCAGAAGTATTATCAGACCACAATCCTTACGGGTGAGGTCGATACCCAGCGTCTGTATTCCCTAATCGACGACATCAAGGCTTTCAAGATCTATAATGATTCCGAACGCGACCTCGTGGTCAAATACATGGTTGATGAGAATGTTCCGGCAGCCGTGTCAGAGTGTTGCAGGATTGTGGAGGAACGGGAAACTCCGTTAAGTAACGACGACAAGGATAAATTCCGTAAACTCGTCAACCGCTATATCCGTAGCTACGGCTTCATGGCTCAGCTATTGACCTATTGTGATCCTGAACTCGAAAGGGAGTATATCTTCCTCCGTACTCTCTATCCGCGTCTGCAATATACGAAAGAGACGCTTCCGATGGAAATTCTTGACCGTGTGGATTTGAATAAACTGCGACTCCAGATGATGATGGAAGGAACCATCATGCTTGAAAATGAGGATGCTGAACTGGCTTCATCCCGTATCGGAGATGTTAAGGCTCCGGCTGAAGATGAGAAGAAATCCCTGCGAGAGATCCTTGATATTGTCAACGAACCTTATCGGGGTTTCCTTGACGACCATGACATCGTGCTACGTCCGCTCAATCATCTTATGCTGACCGACAGCAGTATTAACGAGGCGATAAGAAGCGGAAATTCTTATGGCGTTCTCCGTGAACTCTTTTCTGAGCGCGCTCAGGACTTGGTACTTGATATGAGCGGAAAGGGTATCGATCTATACGAAGAGTTTGTCAACGACACACCATTCGCGCGTGAATATATCCGTGGAATTCTTGATATGGCACTGCGCAACAATCAGCAGAATGTCATTGAACTTGATCTGCATCGTCTTTCTGAGAGAATTGTTGAGGAAATCCGAGACGAGTTTGCAATGCTTGCACAGACTTCTCGCAGGCTTGATGAAGTAGCGGAATACCTCATCAACATAATTCAGAAAAGGACGTCAAAACCGGGGCTGAACGGAGCCAACGACCTCCTTATCCATTCATTCAATCAATTGCTCTGTAATGACCGACTGAGTGAACTGGAGCGTCGGGTCAACTTCAACACGCTCGTGGGTAAATTCGAGCCTTTTTTGAAGAAGCTCTACTACCTAATACATAATCGTGAATTGACAACGCGAGAAGGAAGTACTACAAGTACGACTTTCGCCGATTGCATCTATGGTCATGATTCACTCAAACGTTTGAAACATACTACTGACTCCCGTTACTTCGCTTTCCGTGACTATCTGGAGAAAGTTAGGGGCTGGCGAAATGAAGAAGCTCACAGTGCTCCTGAAATCAGCGACAGTGATTTAAGAGACACTGTTCACGTTTTGGTGACGATGTATGCCTATGTTGTCTCAAGGAGCATCACAGATCTCGAAATAAATGGTTTCTAAAACATAATTGAAATATGTACACTCTCCTTCCAAAACTTCTCAGAAGGGATAATCCTGATGATGCCGACGCATACAAGGCTGTCGAAGATCTAAATGACGCTCTCACTCAAGCAGAGAGTGAGGGGATAAGGAATATTGCTCTTACTGGTCCCTATGGATCCGGCAAAAGTTCTGTTCTCAAAACCTTAATTAATGATTTTAAGAAAGACCGACATTATCTTTCTATTTCGTTAGCAACTTTACAATCTGACGATGACCTACCCGATACACCGGAGGATAAAAAAGAGGAGAAGAGAGAAGTCTTGAATAGAAGAATCGAATATAGTATTCTTCAGCAACTTATATATAAAGAGAAATCTTCAACTGTCCCAAGTTCGAGATTCAAGCGTATAGCTCACGTCACTAAAGCAGAGCTAATTCAATACGCCTTTTGGGTAGTTGGATTCCTCATTTGCTTTTTCATTGCATTTGAGCCTTCCTTCGCTCGAATTGAATCCATGTATACCATTTTTGACTGGGGAAGGGTAAATAAGTGGATCGATTTGGCTGCATTAATTTATATACTTTTCTGCTTTGGGTACGTCATTCGGTATGTCATACAAGGATATAGTAATTCCAAGCTAAATAAATTAAACCTTAAAGATGGTGAGATTGACATAAAGGAGGACACATCTATCTTTAATAAGCACCTTGATGAGATTATATATTTCTTCAGAGCTACCCCTTATAATGTAGTCATTATTGAAGATTTAGACAGATTTGAGACTCCAGATATCTACCTTAAACTTCGTGAATTAAATCAATTAATCAACGAATCTAAAGAGATAAATAGGCATATAGTTTTCGTATATGCTGTGAAGGATGATGTTTTTGTCGATGAAGCTCGCACAAAATTCTTTGATTATATTATTACAATTATCCCAGTAATCAATCCATCAAATTCAAAGGCTATTTTGAAAAAAGAATTAATAGCAGCTGGATTGAAAGAGGGGGAAATTTCAGATGATGACATTGACGGTATTGCCTTCTTTATACAAGATATCCGCATTTTGCAAAATATAGTTCATGAATTTACTGACTATAAAAATAAACTTTCAAAGGGTGAACACCACTTAAACTTGTCAAAGCTCCTTGCAATGATTGTATACAAAAATTACCATCCTAAAGATTTTGCATTATTACACAAGAGAGATGGTGCGGTATATCGTTGTATTAATCATAAATCTGAGTTCGTGGGGATTCTTTCTGAAAATATAGAACAGAGAAAGAAGAAACTCCAAACTAAACGAGATGAGTTACAACAACAGAATAAACTTGCGGTTTCTGAGCTGCGATTCTTATTTTTGAATGAATTAATTAAGCATTTTTCACATCACCATATAGAAGAAATATTAATTGGTAATAATTATAGGAGCATATCCTCAATAGCAGATAATAATAAGTTATTTGAGGAAATATTGTCATATAACCAAGTAAACTATAGTTACCACGGATATTATAATCGTACAGAGACTCATAATGAGCGAATCAATGTAAGAGATATTTATAATCGTTCTAAGTATAAGGACCGAATCGATTATATAACAAATGAAATTGATAACCAATTACGTGGGGAGATAGATCATCTCAATAATGAACTTCATCATATTGCGGATATGTCAGTGACAAAGTTAATTTCTAAGAATATTATCCGTAACTCTGATGTATTCAAAAGTTTTGAACTATCTGAAATAATGGAAGTCTTCTTAATTGAGGGCTATTTGGATGAGGATTATTATGACTATATCTCTTATTTCTATCCGGGGATGATTTCTCCTTCTGATAGAGATTATTTAATGAGCATAAAAAGGTTAACAGGAGTAGATTATACTCGCCATATCGACAAAATCGAGAATTTTGTCAAAGAGCTTCGCCTCAATAATTTTAATACTGAAAATGTTCTCAACGTTGAAGTGTTAGATTTTTTAGTCGAGAATCAACATATTTCTCCGCTATACAGGGATTATTATCTTCGTTTTATTCAAGTTATGGAGAATAATGGGTTCAATCTTTCTTTCATAAGTACTTATTATATCCACTCCAATAGACCTGAGACATTTTTTAAATCATATCTGACAGAAAAGATCAACGCATTATGGGATTCCGTTTGTAAAAATGAAACTGAAGAACAAGGGTTTATTATAGAGTGTATCTTAAAGTACGGTGGAAGTCTCAATTCCAAAATACTTGATTGGGTTGTTGAGAACTATCAGTACATTCGGGAGCATAAAGTTGGCATTGGTTCTTCACGAATCGGATTCTTTAACAAAACTATAAAGTATTCCAATCTGGATTGCAAAGATAATGATTTAATCAAAGCAATCGCAAAAACGAGTGCCTATGAGATAAATCCACACAATCTTACAATTATAATTTCGGCAATATATGACGATTCTGATATTTCACAGGATTCTATTTCCTTTGATCTAATCAGAAATAGTCCTGAAACAAACGTGACTGAGTATCTTTTATCTGATTGTAATCTTAGACTCACATTCAGTTCACTGTCAAGGATTGTTAAGGACGAATCAATAGAATCGGTTGATTTTGTTCTTCACTCAGCATTGGGGATAGAAGATAAAATAGATTATCTTACAGGTCAAATAGCAAAAAGAGAGAATCCTGAAGGCTTATCGGAGGAGGAACAAAAAATAGCAATTAAATGCAATCTCTTGAAACCAACATGGGAGAATATTGACATGGCTTATACCGTCTTTCAAAATCAAGAGGGGCTGCTCTCTACCTTTATCAACAGGAATATAGAAGCATTAAGTGTAGTCGAAAGTGCAGTTGGAATAAAAAATGAAGCTCAGTTATTTGATCTCTTATTTGGCAACAATAACACATTAAGTCTAGATGGTTATCGAAGCTTGATCAACGCATTTGAATGTGTTTGTGAAGGTAACGTATATTTATCTGAGGTTAATTCTGATAGATTTGATGTTTTGCTTAATAAAGACTGTATTCCCTTTGATTTAGAAAATCTTGGAATCATTAATGGGACGGTTTTCCTGTCGCGTTACCTTATCTATAATTCATCTTCTTTCATAAATCATTTGGATTGGGATTACTCGTTCTCAGTCTCTACGCTTCTTAACTTGTTAAAATCTGACAAATTCACTAAGCATGAGAAGAAGTTAATATTAGAAAAAGCAGGTGTCAATTTGATATTGGCAAGTTCTCAACTCGCATCAATGTCAGCCGGTATTATTGCAGATAATCTTCCTGATACATATTTCAATATCGCCGAAATTAGGGCTATTATCACCAATAGTGATAATCAAGAAGATAATATAAGACTTGTAACTTATCTCATCACATCTGAGGATTTGGATGAAGATGTTATTTCTCAAATATTAAAGTCGCTAAAAGATGAGAAATTTGTTCTATTATCTGAAAGGCATAAGCAGCCAAAATTCGATAGAATTCCTATTTATGAGAATCTGTTGTTGGCCTTAAAGGTAAAACATTTTATCTCATCAATATCAGGAAATGATGAATTTTTACGACCAAATTATCCTAAATCAAGATAACCTAAAAAATAATTCATTGAATATTCCATACCTAATAATTGACTTGTCAGAGGCATTATTGAGCAGTAATTATTATCAAAAATGGCAAAGAAATTTGAGATACGAAATAGCACGGCGGAGTTCCTGATCTTTCAGATTGAGG
>CAYNNV010000116.1:0-6635 GCA_964398625.1 uncultured Sangeribacter sp.
TTACTAAATCCCAGTCTGTTACAAGTCTTTTATCCTACTTTTTTACAATTAGGCCGATATTGAGCGTACAAGCCACAGCGGTCACGGCAGCCAGAGCGGGCCCGCCTGTTACAGTGCCTTCACCCTTGATTGTTACGTTTGAGCCGTTCCAGAATACGAGGCAAGCGTTAGAGATGTTGTGACCGTTGAGGTCAAAAGTGAAGTTTTTGTTTATTGTAGTCTCGATGCGGCCGTTTTGGAGTGTAGAAGCGTCGATATCGTTGTTAAGCACGATGAGGGCACCGTCGGGAACAGCGCGGAATGCGGCGTTGAGGCCGGCAGCACTGAATACTGTAGCTACGTTTTCTTCATATTTCCAGTCCGGTGCGATACCACCTTCGAAAGCGGGGTCAATCTCTACGGTGAAGGGCTGGTCAGTGGTAAGGAGTGTACCGAAGATGTTAGTGCGATAGTTCATCTGTACGGGAGTAGCAGAAAGATTGAAGTCGCGTATGAGAGCGGCGTCATCACCATAGTTGAGAGCATAGCTTCCGTTGATTAGAGATTCTTCAGTATCTACGAGGAGGTAAATCTCAGTAAGGAGGCTATAGCTATTACCGCTTGATACTACGGGGAAATCGGTATTTTCAGTGATATCTGTTGAAGTGAAGGAATAGGAAGTACCTTCTGCTACAGCCTCACCCATCTCGCCTGTAAGCACGTTGTAGCTATTATAGAGGCCTGAGTTGACTGTGAGTGTACCGCTAAGTTTAGTGATAAGGTTTTCTACAGCTTCTACAGCCATATCGTCAGTACCTACATTGACCTGTGCGAATGGGCGCTTAAGTATCACTTTCTTGGTATTGCCGTCGACCACGAATTTTTCGCATTTTACAAAAGCATCATCAATCTCACTGTTGGCATTGTAAGCCTCATAGTTCACAGAGACTTCACCATTTTCATAAGAAGAGAATTGTGAACCGCTGTTGTGCGCATAGAATACGATGTTGTATTCCTGATTTGTTACGAGTTTAAGGTTTACCTCAGCAGTTCTTACATTGTTACCGAATACTCCGGTCTTCACCTGATCGCTGATGATTGTCTTTGTCCCGGTAGCATCAAAGACAGTGTAATACAATTCATTACAATTGGGAGTATCGCCAAATGCACGAGTAGCGATCTCGGGTAGAGAGACTATAAAGTTGACTGTTCCGTCGTTGACTGTTGCAGCGGGTTCGTCAGCGGAGCAGGAAGCAAGCGCGAGAGCGGATCCCATGAACAGTGCGGAATAAATAAACTTTCTCATAATTATATCATTGATTTAATTAGTCAAATTATCTGCAAAGTTACGAATTTACACGCGGATGAAAAGTATTACGCATTGTTAATTTATATTAAAACAACACCGCTTTTTCTGACCACTTCGTCCACATAATTGTGTAGAAATGCTAAATCATTTCTTTCCCTTTATTTTTGAGCTCTTTCCCTGATAAAGAATAAAAATTGAATATCGTTTTTTGCCTCCACTTGCTTCTCAACACGCTATTCCACGCTTGCGGAGACGCGGACGCAGGATGAAGCGATGTATGAAGTATGCAAGAAAACTATACGCTGCGGCCAGTATCCAGAGGGCATGGTATTCAGGGGCTACCTGTGTTATTGACGCTCCGTTGGTATTCATTTTGATGAAGCCTTCCACACCCCATGTCGCAGGCACCAGGGATGACAGGCCTTTCCATATAGGAGGCATTGCGAACTGCGGCCATGTAAGACCCGAGAGAAATAGGAATATTACTGAGGTCACCACCCATATCAGAAAGATAGTCTCACGCTCTGTCACAAGTGCCTGCAAGCAAAATCCGAGAGCCACACAAGCAATCATCATAGGCAGGATGAAAAGCAATATCTGCCATACATCACCCTCCATCGGGAATCGGAATATAAGCGGTATGTAGTGCAGCAGAAAGATTGCAAAGAAAGCCATTATTGTGAGATAGCATAACGCTTTGGCTATTAGTGTCAGTGTTGTGGAGTGAAGCAGATTGATAGGATTATATCCTATCTTCTTGGGGTCTTCGTGCATGGCCCCTCCCATCATCCCCACTGAGAGTATGATGCATTGATGCAGTATAAGTACGAGTACCCCGGGCATTATGAATGAGTCAAAACCCGACTCTATGTTGCCCATAGCTATTGACACAACCGGCATAGGGTCACCAACGGCATACGATGCTCCGGCGGGTATAGCATTATCAATGGTGGCTGTCTGTAAATCTGTACCAAATTCCGAGGCAACATTTACCGATGCTACCAAAAATGACTTATAGCGGAGCAATAGGCTCATCTCGCTATATAGAGCGGCATCAGCCTGCTCTCCGGAATTTAGCTTGCGCTCAAATCCTTTGGGAATCTCAAGAATTCCGTACACCTCGTGGGAGTGCATGGCGCGCTTTCCTTCACCGAGATTTGCTGCATATCCTTTCACCCATATTTCGGGTGTGGCATTCAGTTTACGTACCAATTCACGGCTACGGGCAGTGCGGTCATGGTCAATCACCACCATAGGGACATTTCTCACCACCTCCGGATTATAGATGAGTGAATATATCACCGGATATGCAAGTGGCAGGAAACAGAAGAATAATACGACCCCTGCATCCTTGAGCACCATTCTCATCTCCATGGCGTAGCATATAGCCAGATTCCGGAATATGTTGTAAATACTGCGAAACATGTGTGACTTGAGTGAATTAATCAGGGAGCATATATCATTGACTTAAGATCCTTCTTGATGCGCCCCAATAGCGGGAGCGGCAGCAGGATGAATATGAAGTAAGCCACATACCATATTCTTGACCAGTAGATATCTATGCCGTTAAGCGCCTGGTCAATGTAAATAAGGAAATTATAGCGTATGGGCACTATCCATGAGAATATACCCACGGCCGGATACATAGCCTCCACGGGAAAGGAGAAGGCTGCAATAGAAAATGAGAGTATTCCAAGCAGCGAACTGACAGAAAGAGAGAGGCGCAGATTGGGGAATACGCCGTAAATGAATACCGCGAACCCTTGACATGCCAATACAAAGAGAGCTTCTGACAGGGCGAGCCATCCCCAGGAGCCGTTCATCGGATAAGCATTCCATTTATATAGCCATGAGGTCATGAAGAATGCTACTACCATCCAGATAATAGTCTGAGGCATGAGTTTAGCCAACAGAGCCTTCACTACGCTTCCATCAGCCATATCAAGCCATCGGCGCGAAGTACCGCGCTTTACTTCCTCTCCTATTGAAAAGCAAGTCACCAGCATTATCATCAGCTGCAGCGTGCATGGGATGAAGGAGTTGCAGAGGTATATGGCATAATTAAGCTCCGGATTATTAAGCGGACGGGTGACGATATTGACGGGCTGTAGCAGTGGAGTGACCTGATCGGCTTCAGCACCTGCGGATTCAAGCACCCTCAGCATAATGCCTGCCTTGGTATAGAGCGCGGTGCTCTTGAAGGTCTTGTAAAGGAGCGACGCAGGCACGAAATAGGTCATATTGGTATAAAATGTGATTGTCGGTGCCTTTCCCGCCATAAGGTCTTCCTGAAATCCGGATGGTATCATGAAATATCCGTATATCTTTCCCTCCTGCATCTTATGGCGCGCTTGTGTATAGCTCTCGGCAGCCACAGCGACATCAACCATCTGCATTCCTGCAAGAGTCTGTGTGATAGTGCGCGACATCGGACTATGGTCATTGTCGACTATAGCGGCGGGAATCTTGGTAGGCAATCCTTCCTCCATGAGTGATGACAGCATCACGAAGATGAATACCGGGAGCAGGAAGAATGCGCACCAATAT
Source organism: uncultured Sangeribacter sp. (assembly GCA_964398625.1). Taxonomy (GTDB): domain Bacteria; phylum Bacteroidota; class Bacteroidia; order Bacteroidales; family Muribaculaceae; genus Lepagella. The sequence continues at coordinate 3,836 of CAYNNV010000116.1, forward strand.
ACAGGGCGGCGCACGAGCTGCAGCACACTGCGGATGAAGAGAGCACGGAATCCTGTATTGCGGTCGATCATGTCAACTTTGGTAAATATAGAATCATCAGGAATCACCCTTTACTGCACAAGCACAACCGACATTCCGGGGCGGAAATTATTAATCTTCTTGGTGGCTCGAGCTTTGATTTCGAAAGTGCGTGCATCGTAATCACCTGTCGACTTTGTAGCCTGCCAGTTGGCGTAAGTGCCAAGGTCGCGTATGTAGAATACCTCCATATCGGTGGTGATATCGAGAGCCGGTATGTAGACTTTGATTTTTGACCCTTCTTTAATATTTTTCAGCAGAGTCTCACGCACGTTGAAGATAGCGAAGTGATCGTCCTTCTGTAGGCTCATTATTGGAGCTCCGAGAGCCACGAGCTCGCTTTCCTGAGGATAAACGGCAGTGATTTCTCCATCGCAGGGAGCTACCAGATACTGGTCTTCAAGCAGGGCATTCACCTCTTTCACGGAGCCTTTGGCAGCATTGACCATGGCGCGTGCAGCGGAGCGGTCGCTTTTCTGCGGACCGGCCTTGGCAAGTTCCCATTGGCTTTTAGCGGCTGCTTCTCCGGCGGTAGCCGCCTCGAATGCGGCTTTTGCCTCATCACGCTTCTGCTCCGATACCACACCTTCATTGCAAAGATTCTCAAGACGCTGATAGGTCTTCTGCGCTATTGATGTGGCTGCTTGAGCCTGCTTGTATATATCGTAAGCTGACTGGATGATTTGGGTACGAGTGCCTTCGTCTACCTTGTCTTCAGCCGCCTTGGCCACATTTTCCATTGACTGCGCCTGATATAGTCGGGCATCGGCCACCGTGGAGTGGATATGCACAAGAGTATCACCTGCCTTTACGCGATCGCCTTCTTTGACGTAGAGCATCACGACGCGCCCGGGAAGCTTTCCGGATATTCTTACTTCTGTAGCCTCACACTGTCCTTGTACCGTATCCGGTCCTTCCTTGATGAAGAGGAAGCCTGCGATAGCCAGACCTGAAAGCACAAGAAGTACGAGAATAATTGTAAAGACGAGCATTTTATCTTTTTTGCTCACAGCCTTTGGATCGGTTGTCTGATTGGCTGATGGCTGAGGTGTGGTATTATTATCCATATCTTAGGAATGAATTTTATACGTTAAGAAGCTGCTGTTTACTTGAAATTTTTGAATATCTTGTCACTGTCGGGATTTTCGGGCAGTGGTTTATAATCCATATATCCGAGCACTTTGGAGAGATATACTTTGCAGAGCTGAATCCCTATCTCCGCGTCAATCTTCTCGGAGTGAGCTTTAAGCCAGGCGGTCTGGGCAGCGATCACATCGTCGGCGGTAAGCACTCCTTCGCGGAATCCGAGCTGGGCGCAACGGAGATTCTCATTAGCGCTCTCAAGATTTTTTGTAGTCATATCAAAGGTCTTGAAGGCCTCCTGATAAGAATATTCTGCCTGACGTATCTGGAGCTGAATCTTATCTTCTGCATCCTCAAGCACGAGGCGCTGGGCATTTGTTTCGCTCTTAGCTGCACGGTACTTATTGTAGTTACCACCCCAGTGCCAAATAGGAATGGTAAGAGTAGCACCTACAGAAAAGCCTCCCCCGAAGCGCTTTTCGAAGCCATTGATTACATTAGGATTTGAGAATGTATATGCGGCTGCCACACCGAGAGTAGGAAGCATATCGGCTCTGGCTATTTTCTCTTTTTGCTCAAAGATATTGATACCCTGACGAAGCGCTTCAAGGTCCTGACGGCGGGCATATACATCGCCGAGAGAGTATTCCATGGAGCGGGGTTCGGCAGCAGAGGTTGAGAGCACTTCGTCTTCAAGCTCCATACGTGTCTCCACAGGAAGTCCGCAAAGCTGAGCGAGAGCCATACGCGACAGTGACAACCCGTTGTCCACCTTTGTAAGGGCAATCTGCGCTTCATTGTATTTGACTCCTACATTGAGTGCATCGGCACGTGTGGCTACCCCCTCCTTAACCATGAGGTCCACGTTATGACGCAGAGTATCCACAAGATTCACAAAACTCTCTGCGAGCAGTTTTTTCTGCGTGAGCGACACTACCGTCCAGTAAGACTCATCAACAGCATAGATTATATCCTGTGCAGCGGCATTGCGTGTGGCTCGTGCAAGCTCCTCGCCATATTTGGCTATTTCGTTGAGTGCTTTGATTCGTCCACCCATGAATACCGGCTGTGTGAGCAAAATTGTACCCACAGCTACATTGTGGATATCGTATGACAAGGCCTCCTTGGGTATTACGGCCACTTCCAGCGGGATAGGCGTACCGGTAGAAGGATCGGTCACAGGCTTTCCGTCAAGCGGATTGATGAGGATATTGTAGTCGTAGCTCTGAGTCAGAGGATTGAAGGTCATTGTAGGGAGCTTGGCATCAGCACCGAGCAGATTTATCTTGTGCTGATTGTAAGCATAAGTCATGTTGAAGTCAATACCCGGCAGATATGCAGCCTTTGCAGCCTTGCGGAGATAAGAAGCACCCTCTATACCCTCGCGAGCCACCTGAAGAGTCTTATTGCTGCGCACGGCCATAGAACGGCAGGAATCAAGCGATACCTTCTGAGCTTGCGTACCGAATATTGAGATGACGGCGACAAGCGCCGTGAAAATCACCTTTCGCATGGAGTGAGATTTGGTTGATTAGTTTTTAAGCGGTATTAGCGGGCAGAGAATGATATTCCCTGCTGTCTATATTATTACAAATAAAGGTTAAAAAAGTTTAATCAGCACCCTTTATTTTTAACTACT
>CAYNNV010000117.1:0-6528 GCA_964398625.1 uncultured Sangeribacter sp.
CGATGCCATCTCGTAAGCCTCTGTGATATTCTCGAGAGTCACGGACTTTGATCCATGCTCGGCGCGAATCCAGTTGGCGTTAGGAAGGTTGATACCGATAGCTGTGGCAGGATATGCACCACCGGCAAGCATAGCCGCTGTGATAACCTTAGCGCTCACTCCTTTCACCTTCTCCTTACGGAATTTGGGATTTACCGGTGAATTATCCTCAAAATACTGAGCATTATCGCTGATAGCCTTAGTACGGGCCGAAGCAGAATTATTGCGGAAGTTGACGTATGATTCCCATGAACCCGTCATTCCCAGAGGATCATCATAGCTTTCAATAAACCCGTTAACGAAGTCGATGTCTGAATTTGTATCTTCAGCCCAAAGAATAGAATATTCATCAAATAGCTTGAGATCACCTGTAATATAGTAATCTATGAGCTTAGTGATATAAGCTTTCTGGGCATCATTTTCAGCTACCTCTTTTGCCTTGTCGAGATAATAGATGATCCGGGCAATGGCATCAGAATAGAGACCGCCGAGGTGATAGTGCTCCTCAACAACCTTTCCATCCTTCTTGACAACTTTGGCATTCAGACCATAAGAGATCGGGCGGGGATCATCAGGATTCTTTATTTTAGCATAGTATTCCTCTACCTCTGCCTGAGTTACACCGTCATAGAGATTGCCGGCTGAAGTAGCCACTACGTCCTGTGTACCGTCTTGATTTACTTTTTTGGCCATCACTGAAGGATCAAAAATCACAGGCACCAACACTGCCATCATCTCTTCGCGACTCTCACCGGGCTTTGTAGGCAGACAGCAGTCGCCGAGTTTGGCTACCTGAGCCTCAAAGAATGCCTGTGAGAACTCAGGCACAAACTTATCATTGGAATAGTGGTGATGAATACCGTTTCCAAACCACACCTGCTTCAGGTATTTCTCAAAGGCCTTGAATTCTTTGTCATTTCTATCACCGTCATATTTCTTGTAGACTGCTTCAAGAAGCTGGCGTAGCTGAAGATTGTGGCGACCGTTCTGATCCCAGAATATGTCGCGCCCCATCTGAGCGGCTTCAGTGAGATAATACAGCATTGTCTTCTGCTGAAGTGAGAGCTTGGAGAAGTCAGGCACTTCATAGCGAAGCACTTCAATGTCGGCAAAATTGTCAACGTGGTAGTTGAAATTTTTGTCTTCTGCGGCCTGCACGTTAAGCGCTATAGCTGCGCCTAATACAAAAGCCGGAATGAGTTTTTTCATGTCTTTATATATTATAGTTATGTATATTCTTAATTATTCTACGTATAGAACCAATCCTTTCAGGTACTCACCTTCCGGATGACAAATATCTATAGGATGATCTGCCGGCTGTGTGAGACGATGTAGTATCCTCACTTTTCTCCCACTCTGTACTGCGGCACTGAATACGGCCAGGCGAAATGCTTCTGCCGAAATTGCCTGCGAACAGGAGAAGGTAAAGAGAATGCCCCCGGGGGCAATCTTCTCAAATGCTTTGGCATTAAGTCGTCGATAACCGATAAGACCGTTTTTTATAGCACTGCGGTGCTTGGCAAATGCCGGCGGATCAAGCACTATCAGATCATATTTTCCACTCTCCATATCTGCAAGATACTTGAACGCGTCTACTGCCTCGGATGTATGAACTTCCGTCTCCGGGAAGTTTAGACTTATATTTGTATCGGTCAGAGCAATAGCCTTTGCAGAAGAATCTACACTCACTACACTTGAAGCGCCGCCACGCAGGGCATAAACCGAGAATCCACCGGAGTAACAGAACATATTCAGCACGTGCCGCCCTTTGGCATATCGCTGAAGCAAAGCTCTGTTGTCACGCTGGTCAACAAAAAATCCTGTCTTCTGACCCTTGAGCCAGTCAATATTAAATTTCAGTCCGTTCTCAAGAGCCACAGAACCGTCATAAGAACCTACAAGATACTCATTGACAGGATCAAGCCGCGCTTTGAAAGGAAGCGTGGTTTCAGATTTATAATATACATTTCTTATGGCAGCCGAAGGGAGTTCAGTGATGGCACGAGCAATCTCTCCACGCGAAAAGTGCATCCCCGGAGAATGAGCCTGCACAACTGCCGTATCTGCATATATATCTATCACGAGTCCGGGAAGAAAATCACCCTCACCGTGTACAAGTCTATAGCAATTATTGTCCGGACGAATCAACCCGAGGGTTTCCCGTAGTTTATAGGCGGCATCAAGACGGGTTGAAAAGAAATCAGCAGGAAGTACTGCCGTGCCGAAGCTCAAGACTCTTACAGCAATACTACCAGCCTCAAAATGTCCGCAGCCCACGAGAGAGCCGTCGTGCGAGCGCACCTCTACAAGATCACCCTCCTCTATATTGTCATCCTTGTGGGCTATTGCCCCGGAGAATATCCATGGATGACGCCTCTGCAACGATTCGTTTTTCCCCTTCTTCAGAGTGATTACGGGATATTTTGATTGCGTGTTGTCAGTCATTTCAATTTCTACACATTATTTATATATAGTGAATTATATATAGTGCAAATTATATATAGTGAATTATATATAGTGCAATAAAGTTACTTCATAAAGAATCTCACTATATCCATACCATTTGCATAGAGCAGGAGTAAAAGCAGCAGCCCCATACCGATCATCTGTGCCCATTCCATGAATTTTTCAGAAGGCTTACGGCCGGTGATTACCTCATAGAGGAGGAAAAGCACATGGCCGCCGTCAAGCGCCGGAATCGGCAATATATTCATGAAGGCGAGCGCCACTGAGAGGAACGCTGCTATATTCCAAAAAGCAATCCAATCCCATTTTTCAGGAAAAATACTGCCTATGGCTCCAAATCCGCCAACGCTCTGCGCCCCCTCTTTAGTGAAGACGTGCTTCATTGATGAGGCATAAGAAGTGAGTTTATCAACTCCCATTTCAATCCCTCGCGGCACTGACTGGAATATATTATATTGAATATCACGAGTGGTAAAGAATTTTGAAGGATCAACCTCAAGCCCCACTCCCATCTTTGCATTATCATTAAGAGCGACGGGTATTGAGAGAGTGTCGGCGATAGCTTTGCTGCCACTCTTACGAACCACTTGCATTACCACTGTTTCTGACTTATGGCGAGCTAATTCCTCCTGAAATAGATCAATCGAAGGGGTTGACACCGAGTCAATACCTATTATCTCATCACCTTCAAGAATACCGGCTTTGTGCGCTCCTTCTCCCGGCACAACCTGAATAATGCGCGTGGGAAAGCGGTATGCAAAGAAAGGAATCTTGCTGTCAGCTTTTTTGCTCTCCTCATCAATTCGGAAGATGAAGTCTTTGGGTATGGCTATCTTCACCGTGTCATTACCCCGAAGAACCTCTACATATTTGGCCTCGATTATATCCAATCTGGCCTCAGCCGGATTCTCAAGTACTTTACCGTCGGCTTTAAGCAAAATGTCGCCATCCCGAAATCCGGCTTTATGAGCAGCGTCGGAATAAGCCATTCCCAGTTTGGCTTCATGAAGCGGCACATATTTCTCGCCCGTAGTATATACAAGACCTGCATAAATGAGTATGGCAAGGAGGAAATTAAATAGCACTCCGGCAATCATAATGAGGAGCCGCTGCCACGCCGGTTTTGTGCGAAATTCCCACGGCTTGGCAGGTTGCTTCATCTGCTCCTTATCCATAGATTCGTCAATCATTCCCGATATTTTACAATATCCTCCGAGAGGCAGCCAACCAATACCATATTCTGTATCTTTCCAGAAACTACTGCGCTTTTTCTTACCGTCCGCGCCGCATTCTTCCGGTGGATTGTCACCGGCTTCCTCTTCGCTGACTCCTTTGTGAAGTTTCTTTTTACCGAAAAAACCATGATATTGACCGGGTTTCCATTTGAACAAAGAGACCCACGGATTGAAAAATATGTAGAATTTCTCTACTCTTACTCCAAATAAGCGGGCAAAAAGGAAGTGACCGAACTCATGGATTATTACGAGGATTGCAAAAGCAAGAATTAATTGAGTGGCTTTTATAAGGAATGTATCCATTGTGATGATATCTACTAATTAGGAATTTTGGTATTTCTTTATAATTGATGAAGCAATTCTGCGTGCCTCGCGATTGGAATCAATAAGGCACTCGAGCGATGCTACGGATAGGAATGGCGTTGATTCCATCGTATCGGCCACAATTTTTGGAATGGCCGTGAAGGGAATTTGTGATTCAAGAAAAGCCGCCACTGCTATCTCATTGGCCGCATTGAGTATACAAGGCATGTTTCCCCCCATGTCAATAGCGCGGAATGCCAGATCAAGAGCCGGGAATTTCTCGCGGTCCGGAGCCTCAAAAGTCAATTCCCTATATTGCTCCGGAAGTAGACGGGGACGGGGAGTAGAAAGCCGGTCAGGATATGACAAAGCATAGCTTATCGGGAAACGCATATCAGTTGGTCCGAGCTGAGCTTTAATGGAGCCATCGGCAAACTGCACCATTGAATGAACTATTGACTGAGGATGCACAGTGATCTCAATATTGTCAGGGAGAACATCAAAAAGCCATCGCGCTTCAATCATCTCAAATCCCTTATTCATCATTGTGGCAGAGTCAATAGTGACTTTCGCACCCATATTCCAGTTAGGATGAGCAAGCGCATCGTGTACCGTCACCTTCTCCAGTTGCGATTTGGAAAATGTCCTGAAAGGGCCTCCGGAGGCGGTCAGGATGATTTTCTCGACCTGCTCAGGCTTCTCTCCGTGTATGCACTGAAAGATGGCCGAATGCTCAGAGTCTACCGGTATAATCTCTATACCATAACGGCGCATCAGATCAGTGACCAGCTCTCCTCCAACCACAAGAGTTTCTTTATTGGCAAGCGCTATCTTCTTTCCGGCCCGCATAGCGCAGATTGTAGGAAGCAGACCGCTATAACCTACCAAAGCTGTGACCACGAGGTCAACACTCGGATATTGCGCAGCATCAATTACTGCTTCATCTCCGCCAAATACCTTGACAGTAAGGTCTGCAAGCGCTTCTCTAAGATTGTTTAAATACCGATCATCTGCTATGACCACCAGTTCGGGAAGCCATTTTCGGGCCTGGGAAGCAAGTATTTCCCATCTGCTACGTGCAGTCAGGACTTTCACGCGGTAACGCTCAGGATGCTCCTCTATCACGTCAAGAGTCTGAGTGCCTATACTTCCGGTGCTTCCGAGAATTGCTATATTCTGTATCTCTTTCAATTCTTGATTCATATTGTGCGGCTTCTATCCCTGCCGCTTATAGTAATTATGGATGCAGGTGGCAACTGTATTCCGTCCTGCCATATCTCAATCCAGAATTTATTTCCGCCACGAGCTGTGCTTGACACGTTAGTGGCAATTGCCTCACCTGACTTCACCTTACTTCCTTTGGATGTGAGTAGCTGACCAAGCCCTGAGTAACGGGATATAAATCCCTTGCTATGCTGTAGCACAACCGCATACCCTTTCTCCTGCATTGAGTACGATGTATCTATGACTATACCGTCGGCAATAGAGTAAATCCCGGATCGCCCGGCAGTGAGAACCGGAAGCCTCAGAGAGCTGATATCAGATTCCGACACTGTATAGCTGTCGGCAGGCTTGCTAAGGATAATACTCTCAGCTACAATAGGCGCAACACGGGATATGTTGTACCGCTCGCGCTGCTCCATCATCTTTACAAATTTTTCCTCTTCCGAAGAAGGATCCATTAGAGAATCAATGCTCACAGAGTATGATCTGCTCTCCGTTGTCACCGAATCCGTTACAGGACGATCCGTATTGAGAATAGTGCGGATATTGTCAATGTATCTCTGATTCACTGTAATTTTTTCCTGAAGGGAATCACATCGGGATAGAGCGGCAATTGTGCTCCGACGCTCCATTGGCTCCATATATCCCGGGAGAGTGCGCTTCAAAGGCGTGATCCAGATAATAAAACCGGCAATAAAGAAGATGACAACAAGAACTCCCGCAGCAGAAAGCCACCACATCGCAGGCGACATCTCAATCTGGAATATGCGCGAGAGCGTAGATGAATTGTCAAACGCCAATTTATATCTTTTAACACTTTTCATGTCTCGAAGTGCTTCTACTCATTTATTATATAAGCGATGCGAAATTAGCCAAAAACGGCGTAAGCGCCAAATTTCATTACTATAATATAGCGTAAAAGAGGATAAAATGCCGGTTTAAGTGTTAAATTTAACAATTGAAGAGTTAAAATTTGCCTATTTTAAAAAAAACATGTAGCTTTGCAAAAATTTTCCGAACTAAATCTAAACAGTTGTGTTATTAAGATAAAGTCGAAAATAATCTTATGTATAACTAATAAATGTTAATTATGAAAGCTAAAAATCTCTACATCACAGCAGCTCTTCTCGCAGGCTCATTCGTAGCTGCGAATGCTCAGAGTGTAGTAGTTGACCAGGTGAGCGTAACTGAATTCTCCTGCGACAACACTAATCACTACTATTCAAACTGGCGCAACAACTGGTTCATCCAGATAGGCGCA
>CAYNNV010000118.1:0-6461 GCA_964398625.1 uncultured Sangeribacter sp.
TTGCATTCTGCATCAGCACGCGAAGACGGGGATTGGTGTCGGGATCAGGACCACCGGCTTTGGTAGCAATAGTGATCTCCTTGCCGATACGAGTAAAAGTACGCGACATATTGCCCCAGCGTTTGAGCTTACGGGCTTTTCTATATTCAAATGCTCTTCCCATGTTATGAAGTTTTATTAGAATTTACTTAATCTGATGGTTAACGTAGCTCTGCGCCAACATTCTTAGCCAAAGCGTCGACTATTTTCTTCATCACTGCGTCAATCTGTTTATCCTGAAGTGTCTTTTCAGGATCCAGCATTGTGATGGCTATAGCGTAAGACTTCTTCCCGTCCGGAAGATTTTTTCCCTCGTAGACGTCGAAAAGCGACACCTCACGCAGCATCTTTCCGCCGGCTTTGCGCACAGTCTTTTCCACATCGGCGAATGTCACGTCCTGGTCAATAAGCAGAGCAAGGTCGCGCTTCACCGGCTGCGACTTCGGCAGCGGCTGATAAAGCACGGTGTTTCTCAGTGCAAGACGCATGAGTTCATCCCAGCGCAGCTCAGCATATACAACAGGCTGCTCAATACCGAAGCGACGGCAAAGGTCGCCACGCAGCATACCGAGCGTACCGATATGGCGGCCCGATCTCTCGGTGAGCTGAAGTGCAGCCGCAAAGTCGGAGTCTGAGGTCTGAGTCTCTGTAAATGCATTTACCGGGATACCAAGGCGGGCAAGAAGGCCGTATACGGTAGCCTTAAGGTCGAATACATCAGCCTCGGCCTGTGAGCGATTCCATGATTTTGGAGTAAGCGAGCCGGTCATCCACAGGGCGAGGTGCATCTCTTCAGAGAAAGGCGCGATGGGATTCTCTGCGGTGATCTTGCGTTCGGGAGCAAAGTGATATACATTACCGAACTCGTAGAGGCAGAGGTCGGGCGACTTGCGGTTGGCATTATGCTCTATCACTTCGAGTCCGCCGTAAAGGAGTGTGCGGCGCATCAGCGCGAGGTCGGAACTCAGAGGATTCATAATCCTCACACACTCAGCCACAGGGTATTTCTCGTTGTCAATATAGTATTTTTCCGCAGTCAGGGAATTATTTAGTATCTCGCTGAATCCCTGAGCCGACAGGCGGTCGGATACGAGGTTCTGCAGGTCGTAGGAATCATCGGTCTTGCGGCGCTGAGAGAGATTGGCGTGCATCTCGGAGGTAAACTCCACATTGTTGTATCCATATACGCGGAGTATTTCTTCCACCACGTCGCACGGTCGCTGCACGTCAACCCTGTAAGGGGGCACTTCGAGCTTCCAGAGCTTGTCGGTGCTTCCGGCGGCTATACGGATCTCAAGCGCTTCAAGGATATGGCGCATCAACGGGCGCGGAATCACGCAGCCGCTAAGACGGTCGCAATACTCGGGCTCAAAGTCTATATGGAAGTACTCACCGGCTTTCTCACATACGTCAACAGGCTCACCACAGATAGTACCTCCGGCCAGCTCCTTTATGAGCAGCGCGGCAAGCTTTGCGGCATATACGGTGATCAGCGGGTCGGTGCCTCGCTCGTAGCGGAAAGAGGCATCAGTGCTGAGGCCATGACGACGCGCAGTGCGTCGCACGCGAGTAGGATTGAACCATGCAGACTCTATAAACACATCTTTTGTGCTCTCGGTCACACCCGAGTCAAGACCGCCGAATACACCGGCGATACACATAGGCTTTTCAGAATCGCAGATCATCATATCCTTGTCTGAAAGCTTGTGCTCAACACCGTCCAGGGTGACAAACGGTGTGCCCTCAGCAGCAGTGCGCACCACTATATGCTCATCCTTGACGTGAGCTAAATCAAAGCAATGGAGCGGCTGACCTATGCCGAGAAGAATGAAATTGGTAATATCGACTATATTGTTGATAGGACGCTGTCCGGCAGCAGTAAGCAGATTCTTCAGCCAATCGGGAGATTCCTTCACCTCCACTCCTCGCACCGTCACACCGGAATAGCGATAGCATCCGTCCTTGTCTTCGACTGTCACCTTAACGGCTCCCTCGGTAGTATCAGGGATGAATGACTCAACCTCAGGCAGAAAAATCTGCGGCATCGGAGCTTTAGGATTCTTTTCGAAGTCGCGAGCCGCCATCCATGCGCGCAGGTCGCGAGCACAGCCGTAGTGGGAAGCTCCGTCCACACGATTGGGAGTCAGCTCCACCTCAAGCATATAGTCACTATCTACATTGAAATACTCGGCTGCCGGAGTACCGGGAGCGGCTGCATTATCTTCAAGCACCATGATGCCGTCATGAGCATTTCCTATGCCGATTTCATCCTCAGCACAAATCATACCGAATGATTCAACACCGCGTATTTTGGATTTCTTAATTTGAAATTCCTTATCGCCGTCATAAAGCTTGGTGCCGACAGTAGCAACTACAACAGTCTGACCGGCAGCCACATTGGGAGCACCACATACAATCTGCACCGGCTCCGGAAGACCAAGGTCAACAGTAGTGATATGGAGATGGTCGGAATTGGGATGCTCAACGCATGTGAGGACTTTGCCGATTACGATACCGCGGAGGCCTCCGCGTATGCTCTCAACCTCCTCAATAGTATCGCATTCAAGACCGAGCGAAGTGAATACCGCCGCCAGTTGCTGCGGGGAAAGGGAGAAAGAGATGAAGCGTTTAAGCCACTTATAAGAAATGTTCATACAGTCAAAAAATTAAGAGGCGACATTAGAAAAAACAAGAAGTCGCGTATCAAAACGCAAAATTAGCAAAAAGCCTCCACACCGCAAAATTTTTTTCATCCCCTCAAATTTCCGCAGATTAATCAGACATATTTCGATTACTTAGTCGTTCTATTCCCAAAAAGCGGTAAGTTTACCGGTTTTTGGGAATAGAGATGATAGATTAGCAGCTTATTAAAGAGCGGTGGGGGTTAGAATGTCCTTTTTAAGGAGGAAATCAAATAGCCCAATGATTAGAAATCCGGCATCGTTAGTATATGGCATGATGTCGTTTCGCACAATGATGATCTTTTTGAAGGAATCATCAATATTCCTGAAAGATGCTGTTTCCTGCATCATTTTTGCATCATCAGGAATTGCCAAGGCCGATTGTATGTAAAATTTATGGTTGCCGTACACGGCTATGAAATCCACTTCTAATTGCTTGCGCGCTAATCGATTGTCCTTGTTAATAGCGCGTATTTCCACCATTCCTACATCTACCCGGAAACCCCTGACAAGGAGTTCGTTATATATAGCATTCTCCATAAGATGCGATTCTTCAAGTTGATGAAAAGATAGAGTGGCATTTCGCAACCCGAGGTCGGAAAAGTAGTATTTACTGAGCGAATTGATATATTTCTTTCCTTTGATATTGTATCTGCTTGCCTTTTCAATTAAATAAGCATCAGCGAAATAGCTTAGGTATTTTGAGATAGTCTTGTTTGTAATGGAAAGCTTCTTTACGCTGTTAAATGTATTTGAAAGTTTGGTCGGATTAACCAATGCACCGATTGATGAAGCTACTACCCTTAACAATTCTTCAAGTTCGTGCTCATTTCTTACTCTATGCCTTTCAAGAATATCTCTTAAAAATACTGTTGAGACTAAATTTTCAAGATATTTTGTCTGTTTCAACGCATCGTTAAGCAAGACTACCTGAGGGAGTCCGCCAAAGGTGTAGTATTTGTTCCAAAGCGACGTAAGATCTCCGCCAAACGCTTCGTACAACTCGCTGAAGGAGAGAGGATACATTCTTATTTCATCACCACGGCCGCGAAATTCCGTGACTATATCGCTTGACAGGAATTTTGAATTGCTGCCCGTAACGTACACATCCAGTTGCGGACGGTAAAGAAGGCTGTTGAGAACCTCAACAAAATCCTGCATTAGTTGCACCTCGTCAATCATTAATATATACGGGTCATTGTCCTTTATGCAGGTGCTTATATAAGCCAAAAATGCATCCGGATCTCGAAGCGGCGCATTTGTGCGATCATCAAGAGGGATATGAATAATATGACTCTCGGCCATACCGTTGGCGATAAGCCAGTCGCGAAATAACCGACTGAGCAAGAAGGATTTCCCACAGCGGCGTATGCCGGTCACAATCTTTATTAAGCCGTTGTCGCGACCTGAAATTAGTTGCTTTAAATATGAATCTCGTTTTATCAGCATAGTATTCTATTCCCAAAAAGCGGTAAACTTACCACTTTTTAGGAATACAAAGATAGCGCTAATTGCCGTATCCCACAAATTCTATTCCCAAAAAGCGGTAAGTTTACCGGTTTTTGGGAATAGCTTTTTGGGAATAGTAAAAAATGAGGGTGTAAAGGTCTTGTTTCTCTTCGTCTGCAACAGTCTTTGACACTAACTATTGATCCGTAGAATACCTATATACTATACCGTTTAAAAGGAGATTAATAGCTAAATCGGTGTGGAGATTGGATTCAGAACAATCATTCTTCTTGAGCAACTATGTTATCTTAAAAGTTAAATGCCTTCAGATATATGGATGTTCCGCCCCCTTCTGAGGGTGTCAATATAGCTTGACGCAATGCTTCAAGATGTTTGTCATCTATGCGGCCAATCAAAGCACCTGTGAATCCTGCTCCGGCAGAGTCGGATAGAAATAGGATCTGATAAGAATTTTCAGATAAGGGTTTAGCAAATATCGCGAATATTGACGAGCCGGACATTCTTCCCTGGATCATCTCATTAACCGGAAGCTCGCCTATCAATTTATAAATTTCATTACCATATATCTCAGTTTCTTTGTCAAAGGAAGTCTCGCCGTCCCATACAATCACCCGGGCATTATTTATACCTAAAGAAACGAAATCATTGTCTCCTGAAATCATAGTGCCTTCTACGCCTTTCATGTGTGGCATTGCTTTGATAGACTCAAAAGCATCTTCGTAGGTAAATGCCATAGAGCTAAAAGCGATGCAACTTATCATGGTTATCAGAGAAAATATCTTTTTCATTATCTGTTATAGTTTTAAGTCCCGTTCCGGTTCTCAATTGAGGATCGGAACGGGTGGTTAGTTTTATTTCTGTGCAATTCCGTGCATATTCACTTGAATACGGTTTTTACCGTCATATAGCTTGCGCATGAAGGCATTGAAATCTTCAAGTGTAAGATTCTCAATTGCCTCACGATGTTTTGTGATGAGGTCAATATCAAGCATTTCATATAGCCGTATGTTGTTATGCCAATATGAATTGGTGCGGATTGAGTTTTCATACTGTGAGAGCATCGCATTTTTCATTCGATTGAACTGCTCGGGTGTTGCCCCATCTTTCAGAAGATTGACAAACAGTTCGTCGGCGAGTTGTAACATTCTTGACGCCTGTTCATCATTTGTCTGAAGGAAGTAAACAAGATTCCATCTTCCGGTACTTACATTATAATTTGAGCCAACCTGTGGACTATAGACTCCACCCTCTTTTTCACGAAGAATATCATGATAGAGGATGCCAAGAATATCTCCGACGAGCGACACTTTCACTTCATTCTCTATTGTGGCATTAAGATTGTCATCGCTGTAAAATCCATATAGCCAATCAGCCGGAGCTGACATCTCAATGGTGAAATTGTCAACGACCTGTCCTTCGGGATTTTCAATCGGAGTAAATGAACGGCTTTTGGGTTGCTTATCAGTGAGTGGAAGGGTGGCAATATACTGCTCCAACAGAGGCTTAATGGCTTCTACATCCACATTACCGGTGAAAAGGAATGTATAGTCAGATGGATCTGCTATTGACTCCTTATAGAGTTGCAACATTCTGCTATAGTCGGCTCCACGCATCACATCGGCAGTGACGACCTGTGACATCGGATTGTTTCCGTAAGTAGCGTTCTGCTTATGTTGTTCAAAAATGAACTCGGGAGATTTCTCGGCCGCTTCAAGTTGGGGAACTATTCTGGCAATATAGTTATTGTAAGTTTCTTCGTTAGGGTTAATGTTGGTAAAAGCTGTATAAATCAACTCCATCAATGTGGGCAGATCCTTGACAGTGGAATTCCCTTGGAAATAGTTGGAGAACTGACCGAGTCCATATCCGAGACCAACGTTTTTCCCTGTCAGATAACGGTTAAGCATCTTTTGGTCGAATTTACCCATATCAGAAAGCTGAAAAGCATAGCCCATGAGAAGCACGTTATTAGCTTCATTTACCGGATATGAGGTAGCACCGCCTTGCTTGAAAGCCTGAAACAGAATCTCGTCATCTTTATAATCAGTAGGCTTTACTATTACTTTTACTCCGTTGGAGAGCAGAAATTCTGTTGTTCCGAATTTACCTTCCTTTATTTCTTTGATACTCCCCTTAGCAGGGATGTTTTCAATAAGCGGTTCGGTTATTGTTTCATCTGCGTATGCCTCATATTGCCGACTCAAAACATCATTGACCAATGCGAGTGCTGTGTCTTTGTCAGGCAAATTCTTCCCTTCTTTTTTCTGTTGC
>CAYNNV010000119.1:0-6281 GCA_964398625.1 uncultured Sangeribacter sp.
GGGATTGCCGTCACTGTCAGGAGCACCTATGAATTGGTAGCTCACACCAATATCAACTCTCTTATATGCCGGCGCACGAAACCACGTCACATCACGGGTGACACGGGGTGGTGTCATGGTTAGACCATCGGAAAAAATACCACGCAATGAGAACTTTAACTTTGGAAACTTAGGAAAATAATCGGTGAAATAGAGAGCAAACGAATATCGTTGCTCAGAGGGCATGGGTACAGTAACTCCGTTGATCTTCTGCTTGGCTGACATCAATGAGAAACTTACCCACGAATCTGTTCCTTCTACAAATTGTCCAAACAATCGTAAATCCAGACCGAGTATATTTCCTTTAGAATCATTCTCACCGGTATATGTAACTTTAAGGTTATCACTTTCGTAGGTAATAAGGCGCGACAGATTCTTATAATAAGCTTCCATTGTAACTTTAAATGGCCGTCCCATAGCTCTGAAAGTATAATCCGTACCGAATATTAATTGTACTGACAAAGGCGATTTTATGTGGTTATTAAGTTCAATAATGGCATTCCCGACCTCATCTTCCACAGCTCGTCGATATTCCTTGAAGAAGGGTTGTTGATAATACATTCCCGTTGTTAGTCGAAAGCGCCATGCCGGATGCAGCTTAGGGGTGATATTCACTCCAAGGCGGGGAGAAACAAGGAACTCCTTATTGAAGTCCCAGTAGGAACAGCGCACACCGCCGTTGAGTGTAACGGAGGCATTTTCCGTATACCAGGAAAATGTGTCTTCAAGATAGAAGGCAAGTCGATTGGAGGTAAGATTCTGGCGCGATGAAAGATTGTAAACTAAATGTACACCTTCAGGAAGCGTAGGCAATGAGTATCCGGCTGAATCACGCCATTCCCATTCCCTTGTGCGATCATGAAAATTCTCGTGCTTAAATACTACACCATAATTGAGAGAATGTCCGGAAATGCCGGTCACACCCTTAAGAGCAGCCTGAAGAACGGATGCCTTTAGGCGAGTGCGAGAATGCTCCATATACTTTCCTACTCCGGCTTCACCGCCGAGTGCTCCGTCGCCGGACGTGCCGGCCATATCAAGCCAATATTCTCCGGAAATATCATAACTTACAAGCTCGTTGGTCATGAATCCGGAAAGACTGAGTTCAAATGCTGTAGCACGATTGCGCCTGTAGCCTACTGTGAGTGCACCGAGATAGGTCTCGAATTTGTCATGTTCGGCACCGTCAAAATATACTTTGAAGTGCTTCACGTCTTCTGAAGTACCAAAACTTGTCTCGCGATCTGAGGGGGTGAAGTTATAGTCATTGATTGAGATGTTACCTAACAGATTCACGGTCCACCGATCATTAGGCTTCAGAGTGATATTAGTCTGATAATCAAAATACAACGGGTCATATTGACCTTTAGTATCAAGAGATGATAGAAGAGTATTATTTTTTTTGAGTCTGAGGCCGTGAATCATTGAAAATTTACCGGTATTCACACCCAGCGATAACGAGCCTCCCATAAGAGAGCCGGAGAGTGAGGCTTCAAACGGCTGAGGCTCGCGATATGTAATATCAAGTACTGATGACATCTTGTCGTCATAACGTGCAGCAAAACCACCGGTTGAGAAAGAAACTCCTCCAACGAGGTCAGGATTGATGATACTCAGACCTTCCTGCTGCCCATTTTGGAGCAATTGAGGACGATATACGTCGATTCCATTAATAGTTACGGAATTTTCATCAAACGAACCTCCGCGTACAGAATACTGAGAGCTCATCTCATTTGAGGAATTTACACCAGCCATTGTTGTAAGCATGGCTTCAACCGATCCTCCACTTACGTCAGGAGACAGTTTAAAGGACTCAACGTCGAGATTCTGCATTCCTTGAGGATTATTCTTGTATGCTGTAATCTCTACATTGTCAAGCATATAATCAGCCGGAGGCAGCTTCACATTTAGGGTAACATCTCCTTTAGCATCAATAAGTTTTTTTGTATAAGTTCTAAATCCTATACAAGAAAATTTTATTTCAATGGTATCTTTCTGAACCACCGAAAGTCGGTAGTTACCTTTCAGATCCGTAGATGTGCCAATAGCTGTACCCGCAATTTGTACGGATGCGAACTCAATAGGGGCGCCGTCATTGTCAGTAACGGAACCGGAAATATTCACTTTATCTGCCATCAACCTTACCGGAATAGCAAATGAGAATATTATGATGAGTAGTATTCGGATAGCAGTTTTCACTAATCCTTAAACGGAGGTGTCCTTCTTTTATTGCGTTACCGTATTGAAGCGATTAGAATGTGGTTAGTAGCTTATAAAGCTGATGCACCGGTAATCCCATCACATTATAATAACTGCCTTCCAGACCCTCGACGGCTACACATCCTATCCACTCCTGGATACCGTAAGCACCAGCTTTATCGTATGGCGCATAGTTATCTACATAAAAGTCTATTTCCTTATTGCTTAGCTCAGCAAATTTTACTTTGGTAACAGCTGTGAATGATTCTTTGCGCTTTGTAGTGCGAACACATACACCCGTTGCAACGATATGACTATGTCCGGAAAGTGAACGTAACATTCTTACGGCATCATCCCTATCTATGGGTTTGCCAAGAATCACGTCGCCGTTAATCACAACGGTATCTGCTGTAATTAATAGGTCATTTTCACCTATATTCTCTACCATTGCATCGCATTTAGCGCAAGCAAGAAGTTCAGGAGCATCTACGGCTGCGGTTCCGGGAGGGATAATTTCCTCACCTGATTTGCAGGTCTCTACCCTGAAGGGGATATCAAGCATCGCAAGTAATTCACGCCGACGCGGTGACTTGCTTCCGAGAATTACATTATATTTATCAATATTTTCGAGCATAATTACCATCCGAAAGAATCTGCATCAGTCATCCATTTATCTTGAGCCTTAAGCACTTGCTCTACTACGTCTCTGACGCATCCGTAGCCGCCATCAAAGCGCGAAATGTAGTGCGCTACCGACTTAACTTCAGCGGCAGCATCAGCCGGCGCACAAGCAAGCCCGGAGTGAACCATTGCTTTAATATCCGGAATATCGTCACCAAAATAAATCACCTCCTCGGGTTTGAAGTCGTACATCTTCATCCAATCTATGAGCACCGGAAGCTTATGTGCTGCTCCCATAAAAATATCCTGAATGCCGAGGGCTTCGTATCTAACCCTGACGGCACGTGTATTTCCGCCTGTAATGATTGCGAGATGCAACCCGGATTTTGCCGCAAGTTGTAGGGCGAACCCATCCTTTATATTAGCCATTCTCAATGGTTCTCCTTCCGGTGAGAGTGGGATCACTGAGGGCGACAGGACTCCATCAACATCAAATGCAAGTCCCTTTATTCGCGTGAGGTCATAGTCTATAGAGCTCATTGTCAATTATTATATTCATTGTAAATATTTTCAGAAATAAGTCGGTATATTTCCTGCAATTGAGGATTTTCTTCCAAAAGTTGAAGATGAGACGAGATTGTCACCAAATCTCCGCGTCTCGCCGGGCCGGTCTGGGCATCGTGAGGAGTGAGAATACTTAGCTTCCCGACCGTCTCTTGAATTAGAGGTCTTAGTATCGTGATGTCAAGTCCTTCATCTTTAAGCAAAGAATCGGAAAGCGACCACAAGTGATTGACAAAATTACACGAAATGACTGACGACAGATGTATCTTACGACGTAAAACAGAGTCTGCGTCACGCACACTATCAGATACAAGCCGAGCCGCATCTCTTAGCGCTTCAACGGAATAGTCATCATTACCCTCAATAAAAAATGGAATCATTCGGTAATCCAGAGGTTTATCCTTTGTAAATGTCTGCATCGGGTAAATTACTCCACAGTGAATGAATTTGTCTGTTAGAACGTCAATTGATGTAGTTCCGGAAGTATGTGCGACAATAACGTCGCTTATATTTGGGAGTTGTTTTCTCAATTTATCAGCAACTTCACGAATAGCATTGTCGCTTACAGCAATCACATAAATATCGGAATCGGCCGGCAATGAATCCATTCTCCTTGACGAGTGAATCATAACCTGAGTTTTTCCCTTCCATGCCGCGAGCAGGTGAGAACCAACATTGCCGGTGCCAAGTATTGATATTTTCATAATAAATAGATATTAGAGTCTTTCATCATATATTGAAAGAATTGAATTGTCGTGTTTTAAAATTTCTACATGCCCCATGGTCATCCTTAGATTTACTTCAACGCACATATTTACGCTCCCATCTTCAGCTACCAACATATCAATTCCTAACGGACCTCTATAGGATTCTCCCAACAATTCTGTTATTGCATTCTTTTGAAGATTTAATACGCGGTGTAAATCTACCGGCAATTGAGAGGCAAAAATATTTTGCAATTCATCTTGAGATAAGTTCCGATTCGACTTATAACTACCGTCTCCGTAAATATCAAAGACTGAAAATCCTATTAATACAGCTCCTGAAGATGTCATTAACCACTCGGTAGCCATATCAAAGTCATGTGGATAATTCACCTCCCCCATTACACTCCCTTGAGCAGCAATCACATTACGTATTCGCTCCTGAAGGTTAGGAACTTCAGGATCATCAACGCGGAATACTCCATAGCCGGAACTACTCCACGGCGATTTGAAATAACATCCGGGATTTTGCCGAGCCCACACCAAAGCATCTTCAAGAGAAAAAAATTCACACGGCTCTGCAACAATCTTGAAATCAGCACGAGCGCGAAAATATTTATGAAATTGTACGCTTATTCTCCTATGTGATAATGCTTTCAATTCATCTAATGTATTTTTGGAAGGAAGCATCGAATCATCAACGCCCCTTCTCTTCAATTCTGCAACAATGTTTGCATCCCACCCCCAGGGCATTATCGATTTTATTTCTAAATCATCAGTAATTTTTCCTGTAATTATCCCAATATTCTTTCGTTCCGCCTCTCTATAATAGGATAAAGATGGAATAGCGGCTTTTTCAATATCCTGAGGTATCATAATATAATCACCCTCAAAGGCATAAAGAGCCGGCAGCAACGATTTCTCGCGCTTCATCCTCCTAACTCCTCTTGACGGAGTAAAAGCACCGGGAGGATAAGGAAGAGTTATATCATGCTCAGGATTGAATATGTGCAGACGCGGCATTAAGTTATAGAATTTATGCAAATGTAAGGAAATATTTCCATAGTGAAGTATTTCAGCAGCAATTTAAATATACATCTTCTCCTTAAAAACAGAGGTCATATCAAAACGTTGGATTTTGATACGACCTCAAATTATTATTAAATAGTCTTTTTACTTATTTTTGAAGACGAGATTATCACCTTCGCGATCAATAACGATAGGATGTTCCCTGTCCACCTTCTGAGCCAATATGTCTTTAGAAAGCTGATTAAGTACCATTCGTTGGATCGTGCGTTTCACGGGACGGGCTCCGAACTCAGGATCATATCCATCTTCAGCAAGAAGTTCAAGTGCTCCCTTAGTAATCTGCAAATCAACTCCGTTGCTTTCAAGAATCTTCTGCACTGATTTTACCTGAATATCAACTATTTCCTGAATTTCCTTCTTATTTAGCGGAGTAAACATCACTATCTCGTCAATACGGTTGAGGAACTCGGGACGAATAGTCTGCTTGAGCATATCAATCACATCTGACTTAGTACGTTCGATGGTCTCTTCGCGGTTCTTATCATCCATCTTGGAGAAATTCTCACGAATAAGGTGCGAACCCATATTTGAAGTCATAATGATAATAGTATTCTTGAAGTTGATGAAGCGACCCTTATTATCGGTGAGTCGGCCATCATCGAGCACCTGAAGAAGAATATTGAATACATCAGGATTAGCCTTCTCAATCTCGTCGAATAAAACCACTGAGTAGGGCTTGCGGCGTACAGCTTCTGTGAGCTGACCACCTTCTTCATAACCTACGTATCCCGGAGGAGCTCCTACAAGACGGCTTACAGAATGCTTCTCCATATATTCTGACATGTCAATTCTGGTCATCATGTCTTCATCGTCAAAGAGATATTCAGCAAGTGCCTTGGCAAGCTCGGTCTTACCTACACCGGTTGTTCCGAGGAATATGAAGCTACCTATAGGACGGCGAGGATCATTTAGACCGGCACGTGAACGGCGCACGGCATCAGCCACAGCTTTAATAGCATCATCCTGTCCAACAACTCTCTTATGAAGTTCTTCCTCAAGATGCAATAGTTTCTCTTTTTCGCTTTGAGCCATCTTCTTTACCGGAATTCCGGTCCAGCGGCTTAC
>CAYNNV010000120.1:0-6234 GCA_964398625.1 uncultured Sangeribacter sp.
AGCAAAGCAGCAGAGACTCAGCACCTATAGTAACAAGCTCCTCGCGCAAAGATTCCAGTTTGTTGATTGAACGCCCTGTAATAATCACGTCATAGCCGGCCTTGGCAAAGGCCACGGCACAAGCTCTTCCAATTCCGGACGATGCTCCTGTTACCATTACTATTTTTTTCATAATCTCGTTGTCTTATAATATGGCGCAAATTTAACACAATCTATTTAAAGATGCAAGTATTATCGTCAATGTAAAAAGTATCAATTGTATATTTATAGATATTAATTGGAGTGAGTGAATAAGCGATATGGGAATTCAGATAAGTGCTGTAATAAATTATTTCTTAATTTAATAAAGATGATAGGTAAAGTGGTTTGGTGAGCAGTACATAAAAGGTTTGATGTAAACAGGAAATATATATACATAATATTTAGGGTAACTATATAGAAAATATTTGGTTGCCATGAGTTACCTGAAACTTACATATTTGACACGTTGATTATAATTTATTAAGAAATATTTTCTAAAATTTGGAGTAGTTGTATTATTTTATTAAATTTGCTTTCTGAACTATTAAGCATAACACAATAATGGCTGATGACAACTATTGTTGCTCCATGCGCAGAGCCAACGTCTTTGTAAGAATCTACAAGTTTTATCTTGAAGGGTTTAAATCAATGACACTCGGTAAGCGGCTATGGGCCATAATATTAATTAAGCTTTTCGTCTTTTTTATAGTGATGAAGCTACTGTTCTTCCCGAATATTTTAAGCCGTGACTATGATAATGACGAAGATCGAGCTGCCCATGTGCGTCATGAACTCGGCCATAGATAAAAAAGAATAGCAGAAATCATTAATATAACCCGCATAATATGACAGATCTTACTTCACTAGTTGACTGGTCAAGATACCAGTTTGCACTGACGGCGATGTATCACTGGCTGTTTGTGCCTCTGACACTCGGACTCTCCATTATAGTTGCTGTAATGGAGTCGATTTATCTCAAAACAAAAGATGAAAAGTGGCTTAAGACCACAAAATTCTGGATGACGCTTTTCGGCATAAACTTTGCTATTGGTGTAGCTACCGGTATTATACTTGAATTTGAATTCGGTACAAATTGGAGTAATTATTCATGGTTCGTAGGCGATATATTTGGTGCGCCTCTTGCGATAGAGGGCATTCTTGCCTTCTTTATGGAGGCCACATTTATCGCAGTTATGTTTTTCGGATGGAATAAAGTCTCTCCACGCTTTCACCTTGCAGCAACGTGGCTGACTGCTATTGGCGCAACTATATCTTCGCTTTGGATTCTTGTGGCGAATGCATGGATGCAGTATCCGGCAGGTACGGAATTTGACCCTGATCAGATGCGTAATATAATGACTGATTTTTGGGCACTCTTCTCAGGGGTTGCTATCAACAAATTTTTTCACGCGGTGCTCTCAGGTTGGGCACTCGCAGGTGTATTTGTTGTGGGGGTAAGCTGCTGGTTCCTTCTAAAGAAGCGTAATATAGAGTTTGCTGTGCGCTCAATGAAAGTTGGAGCATGGACCGGATTTATCGGGCTTTTGCTTACCCTTTGGACAGGCGACGGCTCTTCAGTTGAAGTGGCTCGCGTACAGCCTATGAAGTTGGCTGCAATGGAAGGGCTTTACGACGGTCATCTCGGACAGAGCCTTACCGCAATAGGCATTCTTAATCCTAATAAGGCTTGGGACAATGCCGAAGATGAATATCTTTTTGAGATTTCTCTACCCAAGGGATTAAGTCTTCTTGCGCGCCATGATGTGAATGCGTTTGTGCCCGGTATAAACGACCTTATCAAAGGTGTGGATATGACTCCTGAGGGAGACACTATTCATACGGTATCGTATGCTGATAGAATTGCAATGGGTAAAGAGGCACATGAGGCACTGCGTAGGTTTGATAAGGCAAAGATTGAAAACAATAAAGAGGGGATGGCCGAAGCTAAGGTTGATCTGCAGAAAAATTACAAGTATTTTGGTTACGGATACTTCGACACTCCTGCCGATGCCATTCCTCCAATTGGATTGACATTTTATAGTTTCCGAATTATGGTGATTTGTGGAAGTTATTTACTCCTATTCTTTGTGGTAGTACTTCTCGGATGCTATGGGAAACAATGGATTACGCGTGCAAAATGGATGCAATTGATAGGAATCTTATCAATCTTCATTGCTTATATTTGCAGCCAGGCAGGTTGGATTGTGGCAGAAGTAGGACGCCAACCTTGGGTAGTGCAGGATCTATTGCCAACACGTGCGGCTATATCCGATATTTCTACCGGCACCGTAATGCTCACTTTCTGGCTTTTTGCATTGATTTTTACCGCCCTTCTTGTTGCAGAGGTGAGTATAATGGTGCGCCAGATTGGAAAGGCTTCTAATGAGACATATAACTAATTAAGGCTGCGTAACTTAATGAAATTATTACTTAGTACCTAAAAACAGAATTATCATGACATTAGAATATCTTCAGAATTATTGGTGGCTAATAATATCAATACTTGGCGGAATACTTGTATTTCTTCTATTTGTACAGGGAGGCCAATCCATGTTGCTGACGGCTAAGGGTGAGCGCAAGGATCTAATTGTCAATAGTATGGGGCGGAAGTGGGAATTGACATTCACTACGCTTGTTACATTCGGAGGTGCATTTTTTGCCTCCTTCCCTCTGTTTTACTCCACGAGTTTTGGAGGCGCTTACTGGCTTTGGATGCTGATTCTCTTTAGCTTCATACTTCAGGCCGTGAGTTATGAATATCGACGTAAACGTGGAAATATTTACGGCACAAAGACTTATGATACTTTCCTTTTTATCAATGGTTGCTTTGGATGTATCCTTTTGGGAGTGGCTGTATCTATGTTTTTCTTCGGTGGAGAATTTACCGTACAACGCGGAAATCTCCTTGACTCTGCATCGCCGGTAATATCGCGCTGGGCACCAACGCGTGGCCTGGAAGCAATTTTTTGTTGGAAAAATCTTGTGCTGGGCGTAGCTGTTCTTTTCCTTGCGCGTACGCTTGCGGCCATGTATATGATGAATAATATTGTTGGTGATGACAAATTTTTTGCTTCACTACGCAATCAAGTGCTTGTCAACGGCGGAATTTTCGTAGTCTTCTTTCTATGGTTTCTCACCATGGTTCTGCTTCAGACCGGATATGTAGAAAATAATGGTGTTTTCGTAGCGCGTGAATATATCTATTTCTTCAATTATCTCAATCTGTGGTGGGCAGGTGCAGCGTTGCTTTTAGGAGTAGTGTTAGTGTTATATGCTGTGCTCAGGTCATCACTTGCAACACATTGGACAGCAGGTATATGGTTTGCCGGTTTTGGGGTATTTCTTGTAGTGGCGAGTCTATTTTGGGTAGCCGGATATAATGATACGGCATATTATCCTTCACTGCTTGATGCTGAAGGTAGTTCACTCTCAATTCGCAACAGTTCATCATCAGTTTTCACGCTCACAGTGATGAGTTATGTTACTATACTGATCCCATTTGTCTTAGGCTACATTGCCTACGTTTGGAGAGCGATGGACAGGAAAAAATTGACAGAAAAGGAGCTGGAGTCCACAAGTCATAAATATTAAGTAAATAAGTGGAAGACCGGTATTTTACAATAGCGAATCCGGGTGAAGGAAAGGTGACGGTTAAGATGAGCCGTTTCCTCTCCTTTGCCTTTTATGTGACAACGTCGGAAGAAGCACGCAATATAGTAAAGGAGTTGAGTAATGCCTATCATGATGCTCGCCACGTGTGCTGGGCTTATATGCTTGGACCTGAAAGAAAGGAAAGCATGGCCAACGATAATGGAGAGCCTTCAGGCACCGCGGGACGTCCGATATTGGGTCGTATTAATTCAGCAGGGATTACTGACGTACTCGTAGTAGTAGTTAGGTATTTTGGAGGCATCAAGCTTGGAACGCCCGGACTTATTGCCGCATATGGGGAGGCGGCAGAAGCCGCCCTGCTCTCAGCAGGAAAGAAAGAGTGTTTTCAGACAGAAGAATTCTCTTTTACATATCCATACATTGCTATGAACGATGTGATGAAAGTGGTAAAATCGGTGGATGCAAAGATATTAGAAAGAAATTTTGATAATTCGTGCAATATGACACTTCTTTACCGTAAATCGGATTCAGACATGATTCGCTCAAGACTCCTCGGAATAGACGGTGTGACATCATCGGAATGACACAGTAATTATATGCGAAGACAATATTTTTGAGGTTGCGGTTGGTATTCTCAGAATATTTTGTTAATTTCGCACATTATTACCAAAAGTGTGCAAAACAGCACCACTCATTGTAACTATGGTTAGCAAAACGAGAGACAAATTCATTGAAGTGGCTCGACAGCTTTTCGCAAGAAAGGGTATCGAGAATACTACTATGAATGATATTGCCTCTGCCTCCGATAAGGGAAGGCGAACCATCTATACATATTTCAAGAGTAAGCGTGAGATATTCAACGCCGTGATAGAAAAAGAGACTGATCAGCTGCTTGACCGTCTTAGTATCATAGTAGCACAGGCACATTCTCCTGAAGATAAACTGGAAGCATACATTAGGTGTCGCTTTGAGACTATGAAGGAAATTGTGAGTCGTAACGGTAGTCTGCGCGCGGGTTTCTTCAGAGATGTTAGAAAGGTGGATCGTGCGCGCAAAATTATATCACGCAAAGAGACCGCTCTACTTGAGGGAATTCTCGAGGATGGAGTTAAAGAAGGCAGCTTCTCCATAGACAATGTGAAACATACAGCAATAATTATAACCCATGCCATCAACGGTCTTGATGTGCCTTATATTCGCGATAATCTTCGTGAACAAGGCATTGACAAATCACAGCTCAGCACATATCTGAGTAACCTTATACTTGATGGTTTGAAATCACGATAGACGCTATGTATATTAACTCAATGGGATATTATATCCCTCAGCAACGCGTCGGTAATGATTACTTTACCGAGACTATAGGCCTCACCGACGAATGGATTCGCCAACGCACTGGAATAGTTACTCGCTCCCGGGCTTCAGAAGATGAGAGCCATGATTCAATGGGGCTGTCAGCTGTAGGTGATGCTTTGTCCCGTCTTCCTTATGATATTAAGGATGTTGATCTGATAGTAGAAGCCAATTACTGTGCATATGACACTGTGGCAACTCTTGCTCATAAGGTTCAGAGAAAATATGAAATTGCCGGAGCCAAGGTGGTGTACGCTTCTTCCGCTTGCTCTTCATTTATCAACGGACTTGAAATTATTGAAGGTTACTTTGCTTCGGGTAAGGCCACAAAAGCTCTCATAATCAGTTCTGAACAAAATTCCTATTACTCTAATGACCATGACAATAAAACCGGTCATCTATGGGGTGATGCTGCCGTGGCTTTCTTTATTTCAAAAGATCGTGTAGCGGACTCAGACTGGAAAATTCTTACGATACATACAGAAGGATTAGGGCATCTCGGTAAAGGGCCTGACGGAGTACGTCTTCGTCCCAAAGAAGACGGTATTACTATGCCTGACGGCCGCGATGTATTCATTCATGCTTGCAGATATATGATTCATTCATTAAAACGGTCACTTTCAGATACCAATCTTAATAGTGAGGATATATTCCGCTTTATATGCCATCAAGCAAACAAACGTATTGTAGCGCAAGTGGCTCATCAGCTTGATATGAGTATGGATCGATTCCTTAACAATATAGAAGTGCTCGGCAATACCGGATCTGCATCCGCCGCATTAGTGCTTGCAGAGAATCAAAATGTCATACCTAATGGAGCAAAAGTGGCACTGATGGTATTTGGAGGAGGATATTCCTGCGGCAGTTTTATAGTAGAAAAACCATGAAATTATTGACTCTATAACATATTATTATGAAACTTTTGGAAGGAAAGACAGCTCTCATCACAGGAGCTGCGAGAGGCATCGGCAAGGCCATCGCTCTCAAGTTTGCTGCTGAAGGTGCAAACATCGCTTTTACCGATCTTGTTATTGACGAAAATGGCAAGAAGACTGAAGAGGAGATTAAGGCGCTTGGAGTGGAGTGTAAAGGCTATGCCTCAAACGCTGCAAGCTATGAAGATACCGAAAAAGTTGTGGACGAAGTAAAAAAAGATTTCGGCCGCATTGATATCCTTGTTAATAATGCAGGAATCACTAAAGACGGACTTATGCTTCGTATGACAGAGGCTCAGTGGGATGCTGTAAT
>CAYNNV010000121.1:0-1955 GCA_964398625.1 uncultured Sangeribacter sp.
AGAGGACTGTTGTTCAACGACATCTCACGGGTATTCGCAGCCCACCACTGCCCGGTTGGCAAATAGACCATTGCAAAGGAACGCAGGAATCTCATGAGCACGAGGTCGCCGGCAACATGAATACCCATGATGGGGTTTCCCTGAAGTTTCAGTGTTGAAACAAAGGCTTCTGAATAATCACCTGACGCAGCTATGTCAGCAGGCAGACAATCGGTCACGTTAATGATTGAATCGCATTCGGCGGTCGCTACATTCATCTTGAATACTGTGGATGACAGTGGTTTGAGTGCCAGAAAACCATCCTTATATTGAGCTAATGGACTCATTGCCCATCCATAGTTGCCCTGCGACGAGTACGCTGTGGAGACGAGAGGAGTTAACTGCTCCGGTTCAGCCGGATTCCAAATACCATACAGTGGTGTGCCTTCAACGAAACTGATACCGTTGGCTACAAGGAATTTTCCATTACCCACTGACTCCATTGCTATCACAAATTTAAGACATTCCGTTCCAGATATGTCCTGAATCCATTTCCCGGCAGTGTCATAAATACATACTCGGTTCTGATTTCCGTCAACTGCATAGATCTTATCGTCAAAGATACACATTGCATTGAGGCTCATCCATTCACCCGGGCCATTACCTTTTGAGCCGATCCGGGCGATAAATTTACCTGACTCTTCAAATTTAAGAATAGAATTATCTTTAGTGCGTACATACCATTCCGATTTGTCAGTGCAAATTTGTGAAATACTACCGATCAGACTTGCCTCGGTCGTTTCAAGCAAGACAACGGTAGTGTCGGCAATAGAGAGCCATTCATAGCCTGAAGATGAGGATGTCGAAATCTCAACAACGGGACAGGTATCTTGTTGCTTTGAAGAGTTGCAACTAATTAATAAGCCGAGAATGCATGCGATGATTAATATCCGATTCATGACAACATATTATTATATTGAATATTATGCAAAGATAGATTTTAATGACTAAACGGCAAAGAATTTTGGTTGAATTTTGGTTGAGTTTTGATTTAGCAGTTGAGCGTTAGTTGAGTTTTTGGGGTGGAATATACTTATAATAAGCGTATTACCCTATAAAGAATCGTCGTAGAACATTTCCCTCCAAAATAGCTATGGTCACCCCTCCGACCATCCTCGGTATCTAAAGTTTGGACCGTATTGTTTTTTGGCAGAATTCCACCAAACATCAACCGTTGGACTCTACATTAGATTCCGGGACCTATATAGTCATAGAAAATAAATACAGGATTGCTTTCTTCATCTATTTTACCCGCTATTTCATGCAAAAGAGGATGTAAAGAGGGATCTTTATCATTATCTGCGATTATGGAAATATGATCAGCAGGTACGACAGATAAAAGTTTTGTCTTACCTACGCTGTCAGAGGTATATGAAAATTGGTTTATAGGAAAGTTATTTTTATCACGTTTAAAAGATCCGCAATACAAAACCTTACCATTCTCAATATCTGCGACAACTGTTTTATAGGGCGTTTTTTCTCCCGGTGGATTATAAGAGAACATTATTATATTGTCCCAGTCGTAGAAGCTGAATATGTTCCTTGGAGTATCGCTATTCCTGATATTATCACAGGTTTCCGCATCAGTAGTAGGTGAAACACAACGCTCACCTATTCTTGCAATTAAAATAGGAGTAAGGATGCCGTTATTCTTGTTTACATTATAAATTGTATCATTGAAAGGGAAGAAAGTGTAGATGTTATCATTAGATCCATTGAAGTAATTACTTCCGGTATTAGCATACACAAACATTCGGCCACACAAATTCTTATTGAAAGGAGCACCCATATAAGAAGGTTTAGCACCAACATTCGGATAAAAGAAATAGGAATAATATTGGTTTTCAAAGGATTTATCAGCCCAACCTAAATGATTGTTAACAGCAATCCCACTTTTAAGAATTTTGATCCCTGCT
>CAYNNV010000121.1:1965-6172 GCA_964398625.1 uncultured Sangeribacter sp.
AGTACCGTCCAGACCATAGCGCAAAAGTTTTCCAGACATTCCGTCATAGAGGTAGATTGAATCCCCGTAAATATCAAAATCTGAAAGAGTGATATATTCACCCGGCCCTTGTCCTAAATAGTTTAATTGCTGGATATATTTCCCTGAATCATCAAACACAATGACTCGTGATTCAGTATCAAGTATATAATGATTACCGTTATGGATCATTATTTTATCACATCTGTTAATCACTGAACTATCGTTAGTCTCGAAGATGACGAAACTACAAAATTTGAATATTGAATCAAAAATACCGGACTCATCAGAACGATTCTCAGGCACGTTAATAACAGTGAGTAAGGGATTGGAAGGAGTATAATTCGAACAAGCTGAAATAATATAGATAAATATTATAAATGCTATCCTAAATATTATTTTCATAACCATTCAATAATTATCATGAGTTATTGCAGAACTCCCAATATTCAGAATTAGAACATTCTAACTATTTACCTCTTCCTTAATAGTATTGTTGAAAGAGTAGTATTTTGAGGAGTCCTGCAATCCACTCAGAATGAAACTTATTTTTGAACTTTAAAATTAGTTCAATCAACACTTTATATTACCAAAGCCTACACATATACGATATGAAGATGTTGTTATTTCTCCAGTAATGGGGTCCTGAACTTGAGTCTCAACGTCTTTAACGAGGCCAGCAGTATCTTCTTCAACATCTTCTGCTAGCGCAATCATATTAGCAAGCGTTAAAGCACTCGCAGAAGAATTCATTTTTAATGATGAATAACTCATAAAACTTCCAACTGTTGCACATACAAAGAGTGCAGGGATAATGATTTTTTTCATAAAATTAAATTTTTAAATTAATTGGTTGTGAAACCTGCAATCGAAATAACGTTGGGTGTATTAATGCCGTTATAATAAATATGTATTGAATTATTAAATTCACCTAATAATGAATCCTGCTTATAATTCACTGTCAAGGATAACGTATCCTCAGGTAAGACATAATTTTTTGACGGAATTACACTCGTACATGGACACGAAGAAACAATATCACTAATATAAATAGTATCGGTACCTGTATTTTCTATTACGAACTTACAAGCTGCCTCTTGTCCAAGTGAAATATCTCCAAAATCATGATGTGATTGCTTAATCGAAAGTTCACTTCTTTTACCATACACTTTTCGACCTGAGATAATACTTTGATATAGTCTATTTATCTCTCCATTATATGTTGGATTACCAATCCCTATAACTTGATGCGATTTACTTAATAAAAACGTTCGGAGTTTTGGATTTATCATCAATTGATTCTTCTTTTTAAAACCCTCCACAGAATCAAGATAAACTTGAATATTACAACTGTTCTTTTCAAGTAAATTCCTAATTCCATCCTCATCTCTCGAATTGACTACCATTATCACATTAACCACTGTATGCGTAATAGAATCAATGGATTCCAGAAGTCTATTCCAAATAGGAAGCTTCATTTTACAGACCTTACAATTTGCACTATCAATATATGTTAAAATTGTAAAATCTGCACCATCAATGTCTATCGTATCGCCTGTCAGCACATCCGTCATTACGTCAGGGAAGTTTATCTCTTTTCCCTGCCATTGCTCCACAAGAGCGCGTAATTCATCTGTCTTTGCATGAGAATTACAGGCTGTCACGGAAAACATGACAACGACTATACTTATAAGGAGCAATATGGGATTGCGATGACTCATAGATCAATCCAACCTTTATAACAACGTGATTCAGACAAGAAGCGAATGCAATATTCTCCTTTAAGACCGGAAAGAGCCTCGACAAAGGCCATATCACTATCGCTGACAAAAAGACAAACAGCCTGATCAGCACTCCAAATCTCGTAAGTGATAATTTCATCATCCAGTCCGATAACAACACTTGAATGCGCAAAATCTATCACGCATGTTATAGGCACGGGTGCTGAACGGAGACCTTTACCATCTTTGTATCGATGATCTGACTCATCATCATCTTCTTCATCAGATTGAATCAAAATGGTACTTACCTCATCCTGATCTGCAATGGCACTCAAAGGCATTAACAGAAATAATGCCAGTAAAATTCTTTTTGCAATTGTTTTCATGATAAATACTTTTTCGTCGCAAATGTATGTTTAAGAACTTTATTGGCAAAGAATTTGAGTTGAGTTTTTGTTGAGTTTTGATTTAGCAGTTGAGTTTTTGTTGAGTTTTTCGGCAGTTATGAGGCTTATAGTAAGCGTATTACCCTGTCAAAAATTGTCGTGGAATATTTTCCTCCAAGACAGCGGTTGGAAAGGGAGGTTCTGCTATGTGAGACGGCTGATTGTGTCACTGCAAGCAGTGTTGAGATCTTTGAAGGACTGACATTACACTTGATCAGCACGGCAAGCTGCATTTCAGATGGTGTCGGGGCACGGCCAAGCAACAAGGCAAAATTCTTACGGAATTCAGGGAAACACTTCCGGATAACGCCCTCAAGCTCTTCCAAAAGTTCATCGTTATAAGGGAGCACTTTTTCGCTCTCCACTAACCGACACAATTTTTTGTAAGCAGCAGATTCAAGGATGGCAGCGGGCACAGCATAGTCCGTCTCCTTTTCGGCGAGACTGAGGAGCTTTGAGCGCAGACGCTCCCGCAGTTCCTCGGCCGTAGGACGGGAAACTGAGTGTGAGAACTCCGGAGAAGCCGAGTCCGGGATTTTTTGACAGTCCAACTCGTGAGTCAGTTCGTCGATGCGGTCAAGGGCGTTGTGAAGATCGAGCAGATGCCGTGCGGAGCGCAGACGGAAATATCCGGCTGCCAGAAGTGAGCAAAGCAAGACTATGACTATTCCGGTCAGCCATCCGTAGAGGCGCATATTCGCTTTCTCCGCTTCCTGTCGGGCACGCTGATGCCCGGCATAATTGTAACGGGTGTTTTGCAGCAGTAGTTCCTCCGATTCATGTTGGCTAAACAGCCATTCAATAGCATCACGATAGCCGTTGACATCTTCAATCCGCTGCTTGGTAGAACTGAATTGAGTCATTTCCGGCAAGAGAAGTATGCGGAAACCGGTCACACGATTTTTAGCGTCGGTCAGCTGCGAGAGTTCACGGGCATAAGTATAAGCGGTGTCAAGCAGACCGGCTTTCAGATAAATTTCGGAAGCTATCTTTAGCACTGAACTTTTTGAAAGGGAATCCATCATCGGCATTGAAGGACGCAAAAATATTAATGCAGAATCAATCTGACTCTTTCTATATTTGACATCAGCATAATTAATCGCCATAAGAGCACGGTCAGCAGCAGGAAGATCATTAGCCAAGAGGTAAG
Source organism: uncultured Sangeribacter sp. (assembly GCA_964398625.1). GTDB lineage: Bacteria > Bacteroidota > Bacteroidia > Bacteroidales > Muribaculaceae > Lepagella. Next base: position 5,301 of record CAYNNV010000121.1, read on the forward strand.
CTTTGCGAATATACTCTTCAGCTCGTTCATAATCCTTAGTATTAATCCTATTGAGAGCTAAAGAATAATAGTTATAAGCCATACCGAAGATATCATTAAGTTTCTGACAATTCTCAAGCGACTTTTCGAGATATGGAATTGCCTGATCAAAAAGGCGAAGATCATTGTAGAGATCTGCTGTCTGACTCAATACACAAGCCTGCAAATAAAGGTGCTCGCCATCATCAGGGATTGCGTCGAGCGACTGCTGGAAATATTGCAATGCCGTCAGGTAGTCGCCAAGATCGGAATAGACGCGACCGCCGTAGTAGAGGGCTTCAGGGTAGCGGGGCGAGGAGCTGTGGGCGGTATAGTAGTCGAGCACCCGGCTGATGAGACTGTCGGAACGATGGAGCTGATATGACTTATCGGCGGCCTTGATTCGGAGCAGGTCGGCATAAGCAGCCTCCTCGCCCGACAGGGTGAGAGCTGAAAGACTATCGAGAATGTCGAGGGCACGACTGACAGGGGTCTGCACAGAAGTGTCGGCCTCCTCGTCATAATAGATGTAGCCCGAGAGAAGCCTGTCGGCCTCGTCGAGGGAGCGTAAATGGGAGCGCGACGAGCAGGCGATCACAATAAAGGCCGTCATCACCGCCGGAATGATGCCGCGCAATCCACGGAAGTGACGAAACAACCCGCAGGTAAACGAATTTTTTATTTTACACATATATTTATTATATATAATGCATAATTCATAATGGACTGTTCCATTCGTAATGCATGATTCTTTTTTTGATGGACGCTTGGTATGATGGACGCTTGGTATGATGGACGCTATTATGCATTATGCATTATGACTTATGCATTATTGACAAGGGTCAATATAGTTG
>CAYNNV010000122.1:0-6107 GCA_964398625.1 uncultured Sangeribacter sp.
GTCGAGAGTAATCTGCATAGAATACACATAATCTTTAAGGAAAGCCACTATCTCGTTATTAAATAGATGGCCATTAGTGGTAAAAGAAACTACGAGATTCGCTCCATACTTTTTACATAAATCAGAAGTGTATTCTGTAAGAGGCTTTACTATTTTATTAAAAGCGAGCAGAGGCTCTCCCCCGAAATATGAAAGGTGAAAAGATTTAATTTCTTCATTATTTTCAATCCTACATTTTATATGCTTCTTTAGAGCTTCCAATGTCGGATTGTCCATAAAAGAACATTTAGATGCTTCTCGTAGCAATACCAGCAATTAAAATTACAATCAAGAGTAGGATTAATATGAAGATGAATATTAGTTTTATCTTCGTCCAATTTATCTATAATATCCTTCAATATTAAATATTCATCTACTTCGTCATCTTCAATTATGGCACCTATTTGGAGAAGTGAATCCCGATATGAAGTATTCAAATCGCAACAATCAGGAAGATAATCCACAGAGCAGGAGTCAAAATTGTCGTACAAGACCGCAAATCCATCAGATAAGCTATTATATACTAATAGCTTATCTGATGATATAAGAATGTAGGAATTATAGATACTATATTTCATGAATTTTTAATCAATCGATTGAACGCTCTAAAATACCCATTAATGTTCACATGGCATCTGTGTATTTGTTGGTTTAATTCCAGGCTTATTAGCACAACCAGTGTTTGATGTATCATTACAGAATACACCATAGTTTATACAATCAGTATTAGTACTTTTATCACAGGTTAGTGCACTGTTAATACAATCTTTATTAGTTGCATCTGTGAAATTAAAGCCACTTCCTTCATATATCACGATCCCTTTTTGTTCTTCCGTAAGAACTGAGCCTTTGATTCCTTCAAGGAATCCATTAATTTTTGTGTCATAATTTTATTTTTTTAGTTCATAAAAAGTTATTATGGCGCAAATATAAGTATATAATTTTATATTTCCAAATTTTTCTCAAAAAAAATAAAAAAAAATTTCGAGCGTGCATTCGAGCGAGCATCGAACTCGCTGGCTTAACTCAATGAACAACCCGTCAACCTTTCAACCCTTCAACCTTCAGACTGACTATATTTTAGAGCTCAGAGATAATGAAATTTCGCAAACAATTTAAACCAATCTGCACTTAAATTGTCACATACTCAGTTATAACCAAAATGAACTATATCTAATGAATCTAAGACTGAAGGTTATGCCCTTAGCTCTTGTATGCAGTGTGGCTGCCTTTGCCGATGCCGACATCACCGGCAAAGTGGTAAACAAGAGCTCGGGAGAGCCTATGGACTTTGCTAACGTCCAGCTACTAAATACCGACGGGAAAGCCCTTCCGATAGGAGTTCAGACCGATGAAAACGGTAATTTCAAAATACCTGAAGTTGCTTCCGGCAAATATCTTGTGCGCATAAGCTATTTGGGAAGCGTGACTCAGGATCGTCCAGTCACTGTAGCTAATTCCACTGTCAATGTAGGCACGGTAAAACTTGCAGATGACTCTAAAGTGCTTCAGGAAGTCGTGGTGCAAGGAGTAGCCGGTCAGATGCGGTTTGAACTTGATAAGAGAGTATTCAATGTTGACGCTGATCTGGTAGCTGCCGGAAGTTCTGCATCTGACCTTCTTGAGTCAATTCCTTCGGTCGACGTTGACCAGGATGGCGAGGTTTCTCTGCGAGGCGATTCCTCTGTTACTATCTGGATCAATGGCAAAGAATCGGGTCTTACCGCCGACAACAGAGCCCAGATTTTGGAGCAGATTCCCGGAGAAACTATAGAAAAAGTTGAGGTCATCACCAATCCTTCGGCCAAATACAGCCCTGAAGGCACGTCCGGAATCATCAATATTGTTCTTAAAAAAGACCGCAAAGGTGGATATTTCGGTGCCGCTGAATTAGGAGCCAATTCTCGAGGAGGAGGCAATGCCAACTTCAGCTTCAATTATAATAACAGCAAATGGGATACTTACGCTTCTATCGGATTCAGGATGCGTCACGGCTCCAACGGCTCATGGTCAGAACGAAAATACCACGAAGATGTATGGAATCAAAACGGGTCGTTCCTTAATTCCAATACTATCGGCAAGAATCACGGCAACAATATCTTCTTCCGACTTGGAGCTACTTATCACCTCACTAATAAAGATGATATTTCTCTAAGCGGATTCGGCATGTTGGGGCATCGCTGGAGCAGATCCACATCTGAATATACGACAGATCAACCACAGTATACCCTTGACCCGGATGATTGGAATTCAAACATCAATACAACTCACACCAAGAGCAACAACCGAGGTGCGCACGCCGAACTCGGGTATTCTCATAAATTTTCAGATACAAATACCCTCGACGCTTCTTTGAGTTTTAACCATTGGGGTGGCCCAAACTGGAATTATTACGACCAGCTCAGGACCTATCCGCTTGAGGACGAAACTGTCGACGCGCTGTATCAGACTCAAGAACAAATTATTAAGAGCAACGACGTGGAGGCAAAGATTGACTATTCAAATCAGCTTACCTCTTGGCTTAAGCTGGAAGCCGGATATAATGGCAATTACAGCCACGAGAATACTCCCGTTGTAACTTGGGAAGGCGTAGAACCGGGCCCTGACCTTAATCCGGCAAATTTAGCTACGCAACTTTGGAATCAGTTCATCTACAACAATAATATCTCAGCTCTTTATTTCACCCTTGGAGGAAAAGTGAAAAACTTCAGCTTCTCCGCCGGCTTGCGCTCTGAAGCCTGGCAGGTGCGAACCAAGTCGCTTGCTTACGGACAGAGCGAAGCTGAAACTCCTTGGACTAAGATTAATAAATTTGCGCTTTTCCCATCAGCTTTCGTATCATACTCCTTGCCTCACGACAATGAAGTACAGTTAAATTATACACGCAGAATACGACGTCCGTGGGGTGGTCAGCTTAACTCCTTTGAAGATATTTCTAATCCCACCAATATATCATACGGTAATCCCGAACTTGAGCCACAGTATGCCAATGCCTTCGAGCTCAACTATATCAAGAACTGGAGTCAGCATACCCTATCAGTATCCGCATACTTACGTACTACTGACAATGTCATGAGCAGAATCAGCTATATGTATGGCGGCATAATGTATACTACTACCGCCAATGTATCGAACCGCATCAATTCCGGTTTGGAAATTGTTGGTAAGAACTCTCTTTTCCGCTCTATACTCAACCTTACAACTACCGTGAATTTATATCAGAGTCATCTTTCTGCATGGAACATTGACTTCAATCATCACGGTACCATAATTCCCGTATCAGGACCTAAGCAGAACAGCTTCTCTTGGGATGCAAGAGTAATGGCTCAGGTACGCCTTCCCTGGGGAATGTCGCTACAAGCCACAGGGCGCTATGCTTCAAATCGTGTAGAAGCTCAGGGTAAAAGCGGCGGAGACTGGTCTGTTGACGCAGGATTGCGCAAATCTGTCGGAAACTGGTCATTTACTCTCAACTGCCGCGACATATTCGACTCCCGCAAGCGCCACATCTGGACATACGGCGATACTTACGATCAGGAAAGCAAACGCTGGCGAGCAGGACGCACACTCCAGCTCACAATAAAATATTCCTTCGGAAATCTCAAGCGCAATAACCGCAAGGATATGATGAACAGCAGTGAACCTATGGATGGTAGCGGATATGGCGAATCCGACTTTTAACAACTTGTAAACTCCATAAGTATACCGGCCGATTCAATACATTAACTGAATCGGCCGGCATTATATTATTGACTGTTTCAAAGATTGAAGTAGAAAGTGCCGGTTGATAAGACTACATAAAAATTGTAGTTATTGCCGTTGATGTAATACGAAGTATTGACTGCAGGAACATTCAGATTTGTATTCCATGAATTTGTCCAGGGATTCCATGCTGTAAGTACGATAACGTTGTATTGCACGCCGTTATATTGATATTGCACAGTCATTGGAATCGTGCGCCATACGCCGGTAGAATCATATCCGCAACCCACGACGTTGGTCTTGCCATAATTTACGGAAGAATTGTTAATCACGACTGTTGCAGGCACATAATTGGGTCCGAAACCACCGTTCCAACCGGGTCCCCAGGGATTTCCCCAGCCTCCACCGGGGGGCGGACCAATTGGGCCGGCAGGATCACCGGGTCCGCCGGGACCACCTATGCTTCCCGATCCGGGTGCGGGCGCAGAATTCTGCGCTGATGCCATACTGAATCCTAATAATATTGCAAGAGCCGGAGCTAAGAATTTGCTGATTGTTTTCATAACATAATTTTTTGATAAAAATATACCAAGCAGATTAACTACTTATATTCAAGCGATGTGATATCGTTGAATTATATAATATTAACAATTGAATAAAGGCTGCGGTTTGACGATTCTTAAAAAAATTTTCCCTTACCTCATTCAATCTTGAAACCCGGGTTTATAAAGAATACTTTCTCCGACGCACGAGTAATGGCAGTATACAACCACCGATAGAAATCCTTCTCTTCATAAGCATCCGGCGGGATTCCTCCAAGATCTATATAAACATGTTTCCACTGTCCGCCCTGAGCCTTATGGCAAGTGACACAATATGCATATTTTGCCTGAAGAGAATTCAGATATGGATTTGTCGTCGCAGCCTTAAAGGATTCAGATATTGAGGCATTTTCACCTCCGCAAACCTTCTTATAAAGCTCCTGCATAGCCACGCGGCTCATCTGCGGGCCATCCGCACTGAGGGAGTCAAGCATAAGAATGGCACTTACATAATTTTCTTCACCGCTAAGACTTAGCTCTACTTCGGCAAAACGCAGTCCGTGCTTCTTTTTTGTAATGCCAACCCATTCCACATTAACCGGTTCTCCATTGGCAAGGAAGTCAATCCCGGGAACATCCTTTGTCCAGAAATAATTATTTTTAGCAATAATGAGCCGATCTCCGGTTTCAAGTTCCTCTTCTGCAAAATTCACCATTGCCCGCACTCCCATATTGTATTGATAGGCACGTCGGTTGGAACGCGTTATAATAATAGTATCCTCTATTCCGACAACACTCCACGAAGTAGAAATATAGTCGGCCAAATCACGCGAGGAAACTACTTCTACATCTCGGAAACCGGTAGCCGCCAGGCGGGGTACAGGTCTGTCTTCCCTATCCATATCTCCGCGAATCCTGTTAGCATTGAAAAGTATTCCACTCTCAGCATGCTGACGTGCAGGCTCATATAGAGTTGCTTCATAGGGATTAAGTCCCAGAGCGTGCAGACTGCGAGGATTCATGGCGGGAGAAGTAATTTGCCCGACCGGAGGAAGTTGAGCAGTATCACCTATGAAAATGGCATTACAACCGGGGGATGAATATACATGACGCACAAGAAGGTCAAGCAACGCCGGTTCTCCGGGTGCTGAGTCGGCAATCATTGATGCCTCGTCAATGATAAAGAGAGCATCTTTAAGCTGATTCGGGGCAAGATAAAATTTATTGTTAGAGGGATCAAGAGAGTTACCCCGGAATATCTTTTTATGTATTGTATATGCCTGATGTCCTGCAAATGAAGAAAAAACCTTAGCCGCTCTTCCTGTAGGGGCAAGAAGAACCACCGGTATTTTTCGTTTAAACGAAGCCTTAACGAGCGCGCCGGTAATCGAAGTCTTACCAGTACCGGCATACCCATTTAAGATAAATGTATCCGAGTGTTGTCTATGTTCCACAAAGTTACACAAAGACTTTATAGTGTCCATCTGTGAAGGATATGGAGTATAGGGAAGAAACTCAAGTAGTGCATGAATCATATTATCTGCATCCGGAATTGACATATACGAAAAATTTGTATAACTTTGTGCCTAACTTTTCACAAAGATAATCTAAAATTTTGAATTAAGAAGATTTTATTGAATCTACTTCATCCAAAATTAAGCAAGCCTATGAATATTGTAACCCTGATAACAATTCTATTCACATCATTGATTTTTGGCACTGCAGTCGCACAACCCGGGGCTGACGCTATCATGCCGATTGCTCAAGACTGCTACTTTTCTCAGCCTGAAGATACTATTGTGATCAATAGGCTTATTGATGAAC
>CAYNNV010000123.1:0-5914 GCA_964398625.1 uncultured Sangeribacter sp.
GCATTCGAGGCTCCCGACTTGAGCTTGCCGAGGTATTCGCCTTCGCGGGCGAAGAGGCCGCTCATGGTTCCGGGCTGGAAATAGGAGGCCACTTTCTGCACGAAATCCTTGTCGGAATTCTTCGCTCCGGCAGCCTGTGCCTTAGCGATTGCTGCATCGATCTGCTTCAGCTGCTGTTCGCCGGAAGCGTACTGGCGGAGAATATCGGGCACGGAGATCTCCAGTACCACGTTCATACCGCCCTTGAGGTCAAGGCCCATACCGATCTCCATCTTGCGCACCTGATTGTAGGTGTAGCCGAGATAGACTTTCTCTTTGTCGATAGAGTCATTGTACTGCTTCAGATTCTGTTTGTAGACATCATTGGTCACATCCGTCGTTTTCGCCCTGGCTGCTGCAAATTCTTCAGCTTTTTTCTCGTAGTGTGAAGTCACGAACGAGAAAGAGATATAGAATCCGCAGATGAGAATCAGGAGAACCGCGATGGTGCTTATAAACCCTTTGTTCTGCATTGTTGTTAGTTAATTAATATGTGTTATTTTTATTTTTTTCTCTTTAGATGGCTTTTCAGCCCGCAAATATAACTCATTTTTTTGAGGTTTAACCTATTTCCGGGCTTAAAAATACAATTTTCCTCATTTTTACCCTATTTTTCCACCTTCTTTGAGTATAATTCAAATATTTTTCCTACTTTTGATGTTTAAATCATAGCTAAATCGCAATGAATAATCATAGCAGCATGAAGCAGAGTATCACGGCATTCAAATGGCTGGTCGGCACCATTGCAGCAGCGGTCTTCATCTCGTGTGCAAATATAGGCAATCCCTCCGGCGGTCCTCGCGATGAAGATGCTCCCAGATTTGTGCGTGCCAATCCTCCGCAAGGGAGCACAGATGTGGATCTGCAGAAAATTGACATAGAATTCAACGAGCTCATCAATGTCAAGGATGCGTCGCAAAAAGTAGTGATTTCTCCAACGTCGGCACAGCAACCGAGAGTTAGCTCACAGGGGAGAAAGGTAACTATCCGCTTTGTTGATTCTCTTCAGGCCAATACTACGTATACCGTTGACTTCGCCAACTCCATAGAAGATATTACGGAAGGCAATAAGATACCTTCATTTACCTATAGCTTTTCTACCGGACCGGAAATTGACACTCTAAGAATCTCCGGAATGGTACTCAATGCCGAGAATCTTGAGCCTCAGCAGGGTATGCTGGTTGGTGTACACTCATTAAAGTCCGATACGGCCTTCACCAAGCTTCGCCTTGAACGAGTAGCCAAAACCGACGACCGCGGACGATTTACTATCAGGGGGCTCAAGGAAGGTTCTTACAGAGTATTCGCCCTCGGCGACCTCAACTCCGACTACCGCTGGGACAATCCCGATGAATCAATTGCATTCTATGACTTCGACGTAGTCCCCTCTACAGAGCAGGTAATGGTGACCGATACTATTTATAATCTCCTCACCGGCGCTGTAGACTCAACTTTCTCACGTCGCGCTACACGATATCTTCCTAATGACATCCTGCTGTCAAGCTTCAAAATAGACTATGCCCAGCAATACCTTAAGTCAACCTCAAGACAGGACAGCACCCGACTTTTATTTCAGTTTAACGCTCCTTCAAAAGAGCTTCCGCAGATATCTCTTGTGGATTATCCCGACCTAAAGGACTGGTATTCGCTTGAGCGAACTGCCGGCAATGATACCCTCACCTACTGGATTACAAATCCTAACCTTTTGACTGCTGACACTCTTATCGTAGCTGCTTCATTCTTGAACACCAACAAGGAGCGGGTGCTTGAGATGAAAAATGATACACTCAAGTTTATCACCCGCCATGCCCCCGCTCCAAAGAAGAGCAGCAAGAAGAAGAAAAATGAGGAAACTACAGAAGCTACAAGAAATCTTCAGCTCACTGTATCGGGAGGCCAACACGAATATTATCAGCCACTATTCTTTGAATTTGACAATCCCGTTGCCACTCTCAAGCCCGGCGCAATACGCCTGGAAATAAAGCCCGACAGTGTGTGGCTGCCGGTAAATGATGTAAATATTGAATTCATTGACAGCACCCTCAACAGAAGGAAATTCAAGATTGACCGCGACTGGGAATTCGGGGCCAATTATCGTCTCGTTGCCGATACTCTTGCCGCCACGGATATATATGGGGGCGTTTCAGCACCCAAAGAGGTGGAGTTCAACATAAAGAATAAGGAAGATTATGCTTCACTCACATTTGAAATATCAGGTCTTGGCGATGCTCCGGCATTCGTACAAATATTAAATTCCGGCGACGGAGTGGTGATGCAGGAGAAAGTGGTCGATGGCAAAGCAGTATTCCCTTATCTCTCACCCACCACTTATTATGCTCGGCTTATAGAAGATATTAATGAAAACGGGAAGTGGGATACAGGCTCTTATGATGAACTGCGCCAACCGGAAAGTGTATTTTACTACCCCAAGAAAATTACTCTGAAGAAGAATTGGGAAATTGACTATGTATGGGACGTCACGCTTCTTGCAATTGATACTCAAAAGCCTGACGCCATTAAAAAGAATAAGCCTGAGGCCGATAAACGAGCACGAACCAAGCGTGTAGAGGAGACTGAAGATGAGGAAGACGAAATATTCGACCCCACAGCCAATCCTTTTGATCCAAATCAGAAACGCGAGCGTCAGCGCCGAAACGCCACCGGCCACGGCTCCGCACCTAACCGCCTGGGAGTATAAATTAATAAATTTATTAGGCCGCGCCTCTATAAGATCAGCGCGGCCTAAATTATGATTTCGTTATTTGCAGCTTAAAATTTCACCTTGATTGAAGCAGGCTCATAATTATAAGGTATTCGAATCGTAAGCGTCTTTGTTGAAGCATTGTATACATAACCATACTGGCGTATTGCCTTTATACTGACAGCCTCCGGGAGCGCTTCACCATTCCATTCGGCTGCCGTCGGAGCCTTCCTCACCTGCGGTATTTCGAAAGTAAACAGGCGTCCGGCCGGCATATTCTCATATCTTCCTTCTGAGGAAATGTTTATCTCAAGCTCAGTGGCATTCATCTTTCCGGTGAAAGTAGTGAGCTGATATTGATTGTCCTGAAGGGAGCGAGTTGAGCGGCGGTCATCGTCAAAGAGAGTGTACTTACTTTCTTTATCTGCAGGGAAATACATGATTGTCAGCAGACCCGGATCATAATCTTCTGTTGATTCAATTGCTTCCTCATACTGAGGGATAAAGCTGCCGGCACGCACAAAAAGCGGAAGTTTATCAAGTGGAGCCTTGACAGTAGCAGTGCTTCCTCCCTTGTAACGGAGCGCCGGATTAGTCCAATCTATCCACTCACCTCCCGGGGGAAAAAGAACACTCCGCTGCACGGCTCCTTTCTTCATCACAGGCGCAACAAGCACCTCATCGCCCCACATATATTCATCCTCCACATCGGCATATTTGCCTGATGATGTGCGGAAGTTGAGAGGACGCGCAAGAGGCAGCCCAAGTGCCGCATTTTCGTATGCCAAAGTATAGTTATAAGGCAACCAGCGATAGCGCATCTTAACAAGCTCAAGGAGAATGTCATTCTGCTTGGGATAATGATAAGGCTCCGGCTTGAACTGTGCATGAGTGCGAAGTGTGGGCGTGAATACCCCCATCTGCATCCAACGCACATAGAGCTCCGGATCAACCGGATGCTTGGGATCCACTGCGAAACCGCCTATGTCACTGCTCATATAGCCCAATCCGGAGAGTGAAGAATTAAGCATAATGGGGATCTGTGCTTGCAGTCCTTCCCAGGAACGCGATACATCGCCCGACCATGGCATCACGCCGTATCGTTGAAGTCCGGCTGTGCCGCCACGCATAAGCAGCATTAAGCGACGATCAGGATAATCTTCTGCAAATCCTTCGGCTAATATACGGCTCCACTCGTTGCCATATACATTATGGTATTCCTCAGCAGGCATACCATTAGCATGAATTATAGTCTCGGGGTGCACTTCGGGCTCGCCGAGATCGCCCCACCAGCCTTCCACTCCGTCATCAGTGAGGCTTTTATATCGCTCCCAAAGCCAACGACGCGTAGCCGCATTGGATACATCAAACATACCTGCATCGCCAACCCAGGTAGTGACGTCGTGAGTCTTCCCGGAAGCATCTTTAGCAAGAAGTCCGCGGGAGGCAAGAAGGTTGTAATTATCAATCGCTCCACCTTTGTTAATATAAGGCTGTGAGATAAGCACTGTCTTAACTCCTTTATCCTTGAGCCGACGCAGCATATCTTCAGGATTCGGGAAAGCTTCTTTGTTCCATTCAAGTCGTCCCATATCCTGCTCCTTACCATACCAATAGAGATCAAGTACAATTCCGTCGACAGGATAACCGTCGTTTTTAAGCGAATCAATAGCACCGAGAGCCTCTTTCTCGTTGTGATAGCCATACTTTGAAGTAATATATCCGAGTGACCAAAAGGGTGGAAGCGGCTGATTTCCGGTTAGTTTCGCATAACCGGAGAGTATCGATGCCATATCGCGCTTATCGTCAGTTATAAAGTAATAGCTCAGAGGACGTGAAGCATCGGTAGAATAAGTGATGGTATCACCTACTGTAAGCATCGCCTTGCTGAAATCATCGAATAACACTCCGTAACCTTTGTCGCTTACAAGCCAAGGCACAGTTATATTCATCTGATTAATGCGCTTATCCCCTGCTCCATAGCCGTAAGTAGGACGATTGTACATGGGAAGAGAATCGCCGTTGAGTCTTAGTGACTGCCCCCTCTCTCCTGCACCGTAGAAGGATTCTCCGTCGGAAACAAGGAACTTTGCAGTGCGGGGTGAAGCATCATTTTCAATGCCTTCCGCTTCGGCCAATAACACATCGGCGGCATGGTCAAGGAAAGTTACGAGTCCGCTCTGCTTATTGACTCGAATTACCACATCGGGAGTATGCAGTAGATAATAAGATGGTGTCACCACCATCCTCACGTCGGTAGCAAGAGGCTCCATAGTTGCGCTCTGCGACTTGGCATATCGCTCGGCAGTGCTCCGACCGTAGCGTGTGACGTGAAATATACCGTTATCAAGCGGCGAGATGGAAAGCACCTGATCAGGGAGACCAAATTCAAAAGAGCCTTCCACACGGCGCATCTCTCCGGGTTCTACATTATGAGAACGGGCGGGAATAAGGAAAATGGCAGCTCCTAAGGCCACCATTCCCATTGCTGCAAAATGCTTTTTCACATTCATGATATTATTGACAAGCGGGTCAAAGTTCTATATCTTCATTTTCTATTACTGACCATGGCAATCCTGACTCTGCAAGCTTCTCCAGGAACGGATCCGGATCAAATTCCTCTACATTATGCACGCCGGGCTTAACCCATTTACCGGTAAGGAACATATAAGCACCCACCATGGCAGGAACGCCGGTTGTATAGCTCACGGCCTGTGCTCCGGTTTCCTTGTAAGCGGCCTCGTGAGAGCAGTTGTTGTAGATATAATATGTTGATTCATTACCCTCTTTGTCAAGGCCTCTGATGCGGCAGCCTATCGAAGTCTCACCCGTATAGTTTTCTCCAAGGCTTCCGGGATCAGGAAGCACGGCCTTGAGGAATTGGATAGGTACAATCTCACGGCCTTCATACATCACCGGGTCAATGCGCGCCATTCCAATATCCTGAATCACACGAAGGTGAGTAAGATATTCCTGACCGAATGTCATCCAGAAGCGGGCACGGCGTATTGTAGGGAAGTTGATAACGAGCGACTCAAGCTCCTCGTGGTAAAGAAGATACGATTCACGCTCACCGATATTGGGATAGTTGAGCGGACGATGAATTTCGAGATTTCCGGTCTCCACCCATTTGCCGTCTTCCCAATAGCGACCCTTCTGAGTGATCTCGCGGAT
>CAYNNV010000124.1:0-5894 GCA_964398625.1 uncultured Sangeribacter sp.
GTCATGGAAAGCGCATCTTTCACGCCCTCTTTGCTCTTCACAGCCACGGTGTGACCCATAGAGCGGCCGGGCCCGAAATTCGTGTAGGTCACACCCTTAGGAGCGATAGCTTGCATTAGAGCGCGAACCACGGAGTCAGACCCCGGATCCCAGCCGGCAGCAATAATTGAAACCTTACCATTCTCCTTTGCACAGGCATCAAGAGTGCGGCGAAGCTGAGGTATTTGGGTATGGATGTCGAAGCTGTCAACGGTATTAATGCCGAGAGCAAGAATCTCAAGAGCGTGTTTCTCTACCTCGCGAGTTGGGGTTGCGAGGATAGCCACATCTACATTTTCAAGTTCCTTAATAGAGCCAACCACCTCAATTCCCTTAAGAGCGGGATCGTCATTATCAGCGGGATTGCGACGTACAACGCCGGCGATTTCAAAATCCGGTGCGCTCTTTAGCGCATCAAGTGCGTAGCGGCCGATATTTCCGAAGCCTACTACTGCTGCACGAATTTTTTTCATAGCTAATACTTTGGGAAATTATTATTAATAACCGAGAAAAACCTTTTTTCTCACAACATGCAAATTTAGCAAATTTTCCTTAAAAACTTGCATAAAATAAGCTGTTAATCTTCACTTCATTAAAAAAACTCCCCAAAAAAGACTCAACGCGATTATATCAGCGTCGAGTCTGTGAGATAGTATGTTGTTATGAAAACTAAATTGCAGCTATCAGAAATCAAAGCCTACTGCCCCTCCTAAAATGGGAGCATGAGCAAAACTATCATCCACATAATTACAATATACTCCTAACGACAGACCAAAAGTCTCATTCAGGGCAAAGCGTACACCCAATTCTCCGTTGATGTATACTGATCTTGTATCACCATGTGTAGCACCGCCCAATTTGAAATCAGCAAACGGATAGAAGCGACTGTTAGTAGGAACCGTCACACGCATATCTCCGTAAAATTCAAATAAATCATCATAACATCCCCCGAGATATCCTAAACCGGCACCGGCAAAAATCCACTCTGAAAATTGATAGCCATGAGTGGTATTAATAAAAAATGAACCGTCGGCAAACTCTGCACAACCACCGCCACCAAGCTCTACGAAACCGCGATAACCCTTCTTTAGCCATCCTTCATCGCGTACGTCGCTATACCGGTCAGAGGCAAATTGTGAGTAAGAGGGTGCTGTAAATCCAATTATGGCGATAATGATAATTAATAGCTTTTTCATCGTCTTGTTTTTCTTTTAGTGTTAGAATTTGAGTTAGTTGTCTTAGTGGAAGAATATGATGATGTGGTTTGTTGAGTATTATTTGTGACGGTCGTTCCTGTTTCTGATGAATATCGGCTGGTAGGAGGAGTGTAGGAATAGAAGGGGAACGACATTTTCCAGATGTTATAGACTTTATTTGCAGAGCCGCGCTGCGAAAGGAAATAGATTGAAGTTCCGTCGGGCGACCATACTCCGGAGAGGTCGTTGCCGGGATGATAAGTGAGCTGAGTGAATTTAGTTCCGTCGGTGCGCACCACATAGAGGTCGGTATTCACCAAGCCCTCTTTTTCTGAAATTCCGGAGCCGGTGACGAGAATCCACCTGCCGTCGGGAGAAATCTGCGGAGTGCTGAAGCAGCGCCCCGGCTGGGCAAGGATTATCTCTTCAGTGCCGGTGCGGGTGTTGATTCGCCATATTTCACACTCCTTTTTGTCGGTGAATCTGGAGCAATAGAGTATGTCAGGGTCTGTGGGGTCAGGTACCGGAGTCATACCGCGAGAATAATTTGAAAACAGGTTTTTATCGCGGTCATAGCTCCAGATGCTGTATGAGCTCATCCCCTCTCCGCGATGGAAATAGATAGTTCGGCAGTCACGCGACATCACACCGCCATAGTCATCATCAGTGCCGGTGCTGATCTGATGCACAACATTACCAACGGAAGCATCTACAAGGTAGATTCCCATGTGGCCGCCACGGTTTTCTGTGAAACATAGTTCTTTTCCGTCGGGCGACCATGTGAAGTCAGTCACTCCGGTGCGGAAAGTGCGTTGCACACTTGCGCCTCCTTGAGTAGCATCTTTCACCATGATATTTGAGGTGTTGTTTTTATAATTGAGATAAGCTATCTTGGAGCCGTCAGGAGAAATAGCAAGTTGAGGATTTATCCACCAGTCCATACGGGTAAGGTCAGCTTTTGACTTGTCGCCATAGTATTTTTCCTTGCGTTTACCGGTCAGAAGCCAATTTACGCAATCATTGTCAGTAGTGATTCGTTCAAACGATGAACCTCCTTCTTCCGGTACGAAAGTCTGAGCCCAATCCGGATTTTGACGTTTTGGTTTAGCATCAGCCTGTGGCGGTGCTGCAAAAGCGACCGCTGTAAACAATATTAAATAACTGCGATGAGTGAGTCGCATAAAAAAGTGGTCGGAAATTCGAGAGAACGTGCGGTTCCGACAAATCCGTCACGGATTCTTCGGCTCACAAAAAGAATCTTGTTAATAAAAAAAGAAAGCGCGAGAGCCAAATCATTGCTCATCCCACTGTCCCGAGGCTGTAGCATTGCCCAAATCAAGGTAGAATGAGCAACGCCGAGCCTCACGCTGTATGTATATATTCCACTATCTCCGCTCAACCATAACGATGACGGAGTAAAGGAAAATATCACAATACACTAAGGCATCTACCGTTGCTTCCTCCTGACCTTGATTTTAGAACTGCTACATTCCGAGACAGTCAAGATTGGCGCAGATAAACGCTTAAAAAAATCACACGGCTTATTCGAGCCGTTCTGTGTGTGCAAAGATAATAATAAATTCTTATTTTAAAAACATGCGAAAAGATTTTTCTTGCGTTAGCTTTTATCTTCCCCTCGTGTGCTCCTCAATTGGAATTTAATTGCTAACTTTGCACAAATTTTTTTGAATCTGATATTATGGAATGGTTGATTGATTTGCTCAGACCGGGTGCAACTTCGCTTGCAAGCACGATTCTGCTTTATTCGTTCGTGATTTTTGCAGGTATTTACCTCGGTAAGATCAAGATTTTCGGCGTTTCTTTGGGTGTGACTTTTGTTCTGTTTGTCGGTATACTGATGGGCCATCTTCATTATACCGTTCAGGAAGACACTCTCCACTTTCTCCGTGAATTTGGTTTGATCCTCTTTATCTTCTCAATCGGTATGCAGGTCGGTCCCGGCTTCTTCTCGTCATTCAAGGAGGGGGGAGTGAGGCTTAATATGCTTGCCATGATCGGTATTCTACTTAATGTGGCGATTATGCTGGGTATTTATTTTTTACAGGCAAATCTCGGCGGCGACACATCAATCGAGCAGATGGTCGGCATCATGTCAGGAGCTGTGACTAATACTCCCGGACTCGGCGCGGCGCAGCAGACAGTGCTTCAGGTGAATTCCGAGGCGTATAGTGCCAGTCAACAGATGTCTATGGGTTATGCCGCAGCCTATCCTCTTGGCGTCGTGGGTATTATAATCACCATGCTCGTGATAAAAAAGGTATTTGGAGTGGATACTGACAAGGAAATAAAAGCAGTGGAGGAAGATAGCAAAGCCTCTCAGCTAGCCCCGCATATTATCACTTGTCGTGTGACTAATGAGCTTATTGCCGGATTGAGCATTCAGAAGCTCCACACTGTGATTTCGGCTAATTTCGTGATTTCACGCATTCAGCGGCCCGGGGGAGAAGTAATTATCCCTACTGCTCAGGATGAACTCGGAATTGACGACCTCGTTCTGATAGTCTGTTCCGTTCAGGATGAGGAGACATTTTGCCGGTTTATTGGGCCGAAGGTCGACAAGGAATGGGAAATGGTGCAAGGGCCCGTGGTGTCGAGACGAATTGTGCTCACCAAGCCGGAATATAACGGTACTAAGCTCGGCTCTCTACGTCTGCGTGTAGGATATAAGCTCAATGCTACGCGTGTAAACCGTGCCGGTGTTGATCTCCTTGCTTCGCCCAATCTTCGCCTTCAGATGGGTGATAGAATCACTGTAGTGGGAAAACTTGACGATATCAACCGACTTGCAGCCCGACTCGGCAACTCACTAAAACGCTTGAATCAGCCAAACCTAATAACTATGTTTATAGGTATTTTCCTTGGTATTCTTGTAGGCTCTATACCATTGCAGTTTCCGGGAATGTCGGTGCCAATGAAGCTTGGTCTTGCAGGCGGCCCGCTTGTAGTGGCAATCCTTATAAGTGCATACGGATATAAGATACACCTTGTGACGTATACGTCTTCATCGGCCAATCTTATGCTGAGGGAGATTGGTATATGCCTATTCCTTGCCTCGGTTGGAATAGCTGCCGGTAAAGACTTTGCCGCTACGGTATTCTCTCCGCGTGGTGCACTGTGGGTGGGCTATGGATTCCTTATCACTGTCATCCCGCTGCTCATAGTCGGAGCTATAGCCCGTGGAAAATACAAAATCAATTTCCTTTCTATCATGGGTATTATGAGTGGTGGTTATACTGATCCTCCCGCTCTTGCGTATGCCAACAAGGTAGCCAATAATGATCAGCCCGCCGTGGCTTATTCCACCGTCTATCCGCTCACCATGTTTATGCGCGTGATCGTGGCGCAAGTTGTGGTGCTCTGTTTTTTGAGTTAAGGCACATGCGCTTATTTTGAATTACCGGGGATGCAATCTTTTTTGCATCCCCGCTTGTTATTGGTGTGAAACAAAGATTATTGATACTATGAGAAAGACTATAATGACAATGGTTATGGCTGTTGTGGCCGTAATTCCTGCCTATTCATCCATTTTTGACAAATATACCATAAATCGTTCCGCACTTCCACAAGAAGCTGTGGATATGATTGAGACGCACTTCCCCAAGGCTGCGGTATCGTCAATTAAGATTGACCGTCATCTTCTTAAGAAAACTGACTATGATGTGAAGCTCACCAATGGCGTAACGCTGGAATTCAGCAACAAGGGGAAGTGGACTTCCATAGATTGCGGAAAGAAAGAAGTGCCTGAGGATCTTGTGCCGGCAGGTGTGAAGCGATATATGAAGAAAAACCTGTCGTCGTCAAAGATAGTATCGCTCGTCAAGAAGAGTACAGGGTATGAAGTAGGTATTGATGACGGAAGGATATTGAAATTCGATCTCCTCGGCACATTTAAGGGAGAAACCGCACATAAATAAGAGAATCCCTTAGAGAAACAAACTATTAAAATATGTTAAAAACTAAAAGATTAGTTGTCTAACTAAAAAGTTAGTTATAATTTTGGGGCATGAAAGCAGAAAATCCCCATCTGTCAATATCAAAGAAAGAAGATATTACTCTTAAATCATTGTCAAAAAAAGAAGAGGCAATAATGTATTGCATCTGGCAGCACGGTCCGCTGTTTGTCAGGGAGATCGTGGAGCTGATGCCGCAACCTAAGCCGCATTTCAATACCGTGGCTACCTTTGTGCGCTCACTTGAGGCTAAAGGATGGCTTAGGCACGAACAGTTTGGCAATGCATTCAGGTATGCACCCGCCGTAGATATGGAGCAATATCGCGACCGCTCGATTAAAGGAATTGTCGGGCGACTTTTCAATAATTCCTATCTTTCGTTCGTCACAACTCTGGTGAAGCAAGAAAAGATCTCAACCGAGGAGCTGCGTGAGTTGATTGAGAAAATCGAAAATCAGCAGGAGGATTGACCATGGGTGCGTGTTTTGCATATATATTGCAGGCATCAGCAGTAATGGCGTTGCTATACCCTTGCTATAAAGTGGGGTTGGCATCAGCATCATTCCATCGATTCAACCGCATGTTGCTACTGATTATTATCTGCATATCATGGCTTCTACCCGCTTTACCGCATCTTTTTCTCTCTACCGGTACCAAGCCGGTAGAGTGGGGAGCTTTACAGCCGATT
>CAYNNV010000125.1:0-5847 GCA_964398625.1 uncultured Sangeribacter sp.
TGGGAGATTTCTCCATTTTGATGATTTTGCTGTAAGTACGGCCTTCACCCTTTTGCAGAGATGCTACTGTTTTTTTAGCCATAGTTGTAAATCTTTACTTAGTTAATGGTTTAAACAAGATGTCGGGGTAACGACCTTATTTGATTTCCTTGTGGATTGTATATTTTTTGAGGATGGGGTTGTATTTTTTCAACTCCAGACGCTCGGTAGTATTCTTGCGGTTCTTGGTAGTGATATAGCGTGAAGTACCGGGCATTCCGCTGTTTTTGTGCTCGGTGCACTCGAGGATCACCTGCACTCTATTTCCTTTAGCTTTCTTTGCCATGATTCAATGATAGTTTTAGAGGGGTAATACTACGATGTCTTTGTAATCAAGGTGGCCTTCGGCCACTGCTTTCTTGATAGCTGCGTTGAGGCCGATCTTATTGATTGTGCGGAGAGCACGGGCAGAAACTTTGAGTTCAATCCAAAGGTCTTCTTCTACCCAATAGAATTTTTTCTTATGCAGATTGACGTTGAATCTGCGCTTTGTGCGGCGCTTGGAATGGGATACATTGTTACCCACCTGAGTGCGCATGCCTGTGATCTGACAATTTTTTGACATGGCTGTTATGTGTAAACTTTTATTACTAATCTCTAAGGGCTTTGGCCGCCATCTCAGTTCTCATATCACCTTCGGACTGCATCTTTTCCAAGGCTTTACAGGATGTGCCAAAAACCGCGGCAAAGTTACGGATATTTTATTTATTACGCAATAAATTCATGCGTTTTTTCTTATGAATTCTGCAAAATTTAGATTTTTTTATGTTTACTGCCTGTTAACTCCCCTATTTGCATTGTTTTTACTCATCGTTGAAGTCTTCCTGCATGATATAAGAATTGCGAAGCACGTTTATTAACATCACTATAGCATGATTTGTAGCTGACTCCATTACTTCTATCCTATCGCCGTTGAAATGCACACATTCACTTACAAGAGTATCAAGGCATTTCACTGCAATCCATACTGTTCCTACAGGTTTGAAACGAGTGCCTCCATCAGGGCCGGCAATCCCTGAGGTGGCAATGGCGCAATTCGTGCGCATTAGTTTTGACACGCCTTTTGCCATCTGCTCAACCACCTGCCTACTCACTGCTCCGTGATTTTCGAGAGAACGGCGGGAGACTCCGAGCACGTCAGCTTTGACATCGTTGGAATAACTCACCACGCTTCCCAGGAAATATGAACTACTTCCGGGTACTCTAACAATGCTCTGTGCCACACTACCTCCGGTGCAACTCTCAGCCGTAGCCACGGTAAGTTCTCTCTCGTGGAGCAACTGGCCAAGCATCTCAGCAACAGTGACATTGGATGTTGCAATTACCTCTTCCGGAAAAAGGTCAATCAGATTTCTATGATATTTATTTATCATAAAGCGAAGCAATTCTACTCCCGAGTGATGACCGGTGAGAGTAAGTTTGCTTACAAGATTGCTATATTGGAGGGTGAGCTTGATATAGTTCGGAAGCAGCTGTTCGAAGTGGCGCATCACTTTTGTCAAGTCGCGCTTCTCATAGCCATATATTACAACATGGCGGCGTTCTTCATGGAGTGCGGGAATAGAGTCAGTCGGATTTGTCATTTTAATATTGGATAGCAGTGGAATGTGAGTGTCTATACCTCCAGCCGCGCGTATGGAGGAAGCGAAAGACTACAGAAGTCTTTCACTTTATATTTGAAATAGCCGGCTATAGCTACCATAGCCGCATTGTCGGTAGTGAATTTAAGCGTTGGTATCCACGGCTCAATTCCTCTCTTAAGGCAGAAAGTCTCCACGGCGTTGCGCACACCGGAGTTGGCCGATACACCACCACCGATAGAAAGATGCTTCACCGGATAGCGCTCTACGGCCACGGCTAATTTATTGAGTAGAATATCTACTATTGTGGCCTGAAGGGATGCGGCAAGGTCGGCTTTATTATTTTCTATAAAGTCCGGGTCTTCCTTCTTTCTGTCGCGCAGTGTATATAAAAATGAGGTTTTGAGTCCGGAAAAAGAGTAATCCAAACCGGGAATACGAGGCTTACTGAATGAAAAAGATGTACTATTCCCTTCGGCAGCAAGCCTGTCAATATGAGGGCCGCCGGGATAAGGGAGATTCATAACTTTGGCACATTTATCAAAGGCTTCACCTGCCGCGTCGTCTATTGTTCGGCCCAGCACTTTCATCCTGTCATAATCCTCAACGTAGAGAATCTGAGAGTTTCCTCCGCTTACAAGCAGACAGATATATGGAAATTCCGGAACTTTATCATCTTGATTAAGCCTTATGAAGGGGCTAAGTGCATGAGCATGAAGATGATTGACATCAATTGTAGGAATCCCTTGCGCGATAGCCAGGCCTTTGGCAAAACTCGTGCCCACCATCAGCGAACCGAGCAATCCCGGCCCGCGGGTAAAGGCTATAGCAGAAAGATCAGAGGGGTTAACCATTGCCTCCTTAAGTGCCTGAGATACTACAGGCACTATGTTCTGCTGATGAGCACGCGAGGCCAGCTCAGGAACCACACCTCCATATTGTTCGTGTACTTTCTGAGATGCTATCACGTTGCTCCTTAAAATACCATCAACCACCACAGCGGCGGAAGTATCATCGCAAGAAGATTCTATACCAAGTATTATATCTCTCATCTCGGTTATCGTAATTTATCGAAGGAATGGAATCTTTTGATGATTACACCTATTATAAGATATATATGGCGAGTTAACTTATAAATTTTGAGGTGTAATAAGAACGGCGGAGCCAAAATCGGAGATTTTGCCAATCCGCCGCCATGATTATAGCTATAAACTTATACGTTGAAGCTCACAGCTCTCTACTCAGTCTGCCAGACGATCTTTTCCTTTGGCCGGATTCACGAAGTAGAGCTTGTGTTCCAGATATTCCTGAGTTGCTATAAGTGTGGGCTTGGGAAGCTTCTCGTAATAACGAGAAATCTCAATCTGCTCACGATTTTCCGATACCTCTTCAAGGTTATCATTGGTTGTCGAGGCAAATTCCTGAAGTTTCTTCTCAAGATCTTTCTTCATTTCCACAGCAATCTGGTTGGCTCGCTTGCCAATAATGCACACGGTCTCATAGACATTACCGGTCTGGGCTGAAAGAGCCATCATATCGCGGGTGACTGTGTTAACGGGAGCGTTAGTTTTCTTGTAATCCATACAATATTATTAATTATATCAGATGTTCAATTATTTAGAGTCCGGACTATACCGGGATTATTCTTTTACGTATTTTCTCGAAGCTTTGAAGATATTATCGGCTTCAGAACGGTTTTTAGAGTCAGGATATGTATTAATAAATGAGTAATACTCGTCTACCACATCTCTGTATCGTTCGGCACGACGGCTTTCAACAGATTGCTTCGCCTCCTGAAATTTAGACTTCAGGATGAGCAGATCAAAATCCTCGCGGTATTTTGAATAAGGATAATTCTTCAGAGCATTCTGCGATACTATTATGGCGCTTTCGTAATTATTGCCAAGATAATTGCCGAGATTATAGTAAAGCTGAGCATTCTGGAGCTCCTTTAGTGTGAGCTTATCCTGAAGCTCGAATATCGCATTTTGCGCCGTGGTGACCTTATCGGAATAAGGGAAATAATCCAAGAAGCCCTTTAGTTCCTCTATCGCTTTGAGCGTGATAGTCTGATCCAATTGAGGATCCGGAGAATCAAGATAGTATCCGTATCCTGAGTAGAAGCGCGCCAAATCGGTATAACGCCCCTTTGGATAGCGGGTGTAATAAGTCTTGAAATAGACGCCTGAGTTCATGTAATCCTTATTTTCATAATAGCTCATGGCGAGCATATACAGAGCGTCTTCCCCTTTCGGACCACCACGGAGCGGAGTGATAATATCATTGAGCACCGTAGCTGCCTGGAGATATTTTTTCTGCTCAAAAGCACGCCGTGCGTAGTCAAATTTGTAGTCTACATCACGACTTTTAAGAACCTTGGAGTATTCTCCACAACCACAAAGCAGGAGACATACTAAGGAAAATAGGAGGTATTTACGCATCTTTCTCGAGATTGAATACTTCATTCAGCTTGCAAAGATACTAATTTTTTTCGATTCAAGTATGCTCATTAGCATTTTTTTAGTTAACTTTACGCCTCAAAATATTGATTACGACTAAAGTTGTAGTAAAAACTACTGATAATGAGTAAGAAACAACTTCCACACGAGTCCGGCAAAGGAGGATTCATGCGCCGGTTCCCTATAATAAGCAATCTTATACTTATATGCATCGTAGCAGCTCTCGGTATATGGATTGCAAATATCTCAATGGCTCTTTTCACAAAGCATGGTGAGCAAGAAAAAGTTCCCAAGGTTGAGAATATGTCGTATGCTGATGCTGTGGTCAAACTACATGATGCCGGATTCAGGGTGGAAATTCGTGACTCACTTTATCGCGATGACGTTCGGCCCGGCAACGTCATTGAGCAATTCCCCAAGCCGGGTTCTGAAGTCAAGCCCGGAAGAAAAATTTTTCTTTATATTAATGCCGTTCACCCTAAAGAGGTAATTATTGATGATGACAATAATCCTCGAGAATACGCCCTGCGCGGTCTGTCCATGCGTCAGGGTATCGCCCGACTCGAAGAACTTGGCTTTAAAAACATCAAGGTTGTAAAAGTGCTCGGCGACAACGACTGCATCGTAAAAGTTATTGCAAACGGACGCTCAGTACGAAAGACTCAGAAAGTGCCGGTAAGTGCTTCTATTATTATAGAGGTGTTTGACGGAAGACTCTCAGAACTGCGCGACTCACTTCAGAACATTGAGCTGAAGTCTCTATATCAGAACCGTACTTACGTAGTTGATGACAACGGTGAGCTTCATCCATACGTGCCGCAGTCACCATCTTATTCCAATCCGGCACCATCAGCTCCCGAATATACTCCTTCCGAACCGGTGGAATCATCCCCTGCGGAAGCTCCTGAAGAGGAATATCTATATGACGAGTGATAAGGATTCAGAATTGCTCTCCCCTTCTCATGAAGAGGATGATATAATTTCGGCAGAAGTGACAGATGACGAGGAGATAGAGCGCCAACCGGACTTTACTACCTCTGAAGGTCGCGAACTTTTCGAGCATTTCCGATTTATTGCCGACAAGGGACAGACGCTCCTTCGCGTTGACAAATTTCTTGTACAACGCATGGAGAAAACTTCACGCAACCGCATTCAGCAGGCTGCCGAGGCTGGATGCATCCTCGTTGGAGGGAAAGCTGTGAAGGCCAGCTATAAGGTAAAGCCGGGAGACGTTGTGAGCATAGTGATGGATCGACCGCGCTATGAATTTGAGATAATTGCCGAAAATATTCCATTAGATATAGTATATGAGGATGACGCCCTGCTTGTAGTGAATAAGCCGGCAGGACTCGTAGTGCATCCGGGTCACGGCAATTATCACGGTACTCTCGTCAATGCTCTGGCCTGGCATTTCAGAGATAATCCTGACTATGATGTATCTGACCCTCGGCTCGGACTTGTGCACCGCATTGATAAAGATACTTCAGGACTTCTCGTAGTGGCTAAAACTCCGGAAGCAAAGACAGACCTCAGCGCCCAATTCTTCAATAAGACCACGCGAAGAAGATATGTAGCCATGGTGTGGGGCGACTTTGATGAGAATGAAGGTACCATCACCGGCAACATCATGCGCAATCCGCGAAATAAGCTTCAGATGTGGGTCTCTCCTGACCCCGATAAGGGAAAGCACGCTGTAACTCACTATAAAGTATTGGCAACTCGTGCGCTCAGCCTTCGAGGGCGCGGCGAACGCCTCCAAAGGCCATATC
>CAYNNV010000126.1:0-5838 GCA_964398625.1 uncultured Sangeribacter sp.
AGATAGAGAAGCGTATTAAAAAGTGGTCAAATAGTAAGTAGAAGGAATAACTTTCCTTAAATATCTTGATTTAAGACCTCCTTTTGATATCCACGAACGTAATATGTAATTCATATGTTATATATAGAGAATATATCTTTCACAAAAGTTTGTGATTATGAGTAAAAAGTCATAACTTTGCGAAACGAACTCAAGCTTTAGTATTTGGTATGAAGACATCTAAGAAAAAACCGGTATTTTTAGGCTCTGCATCATCAGAGATATGCGATGCTGCTTCTAAAGTGTCCAACACGATAAAGCTTAATGCCGTAACGATGGAAGAACGGCAGCGTTTGCGTATTCCCTCTTATAAGTATATACTTCCGTGAATAAGTCAAAGGAATTTTATTCACCATCATTTATAATGCGAAGTAAGGATAGCTCACTTCGCATATTTAATGATTAACAGGAAACAACTTTCATCAGGGATAATTACAATAAAGGATATAGAATCAAAATTAAACCAGACGTATAATGGAGAGTATAGTATAACAATATGACATATTGGGTATTGAACATTGGATGAAACAAGGATGTTTTTATATATGAGAAGGTAAGATTATCTCTCGAATGAAACCTTATAAAATTTTTAATTTTTTATGATTAACACAGAATACAAGTTTGGCGAAGTCCACGTACTCGCCAATCAGATTCAGGTTGCAGAAGATCATCCTCAGTTTCATCGAATTTTTGAAAATGCCAACGGTGGTGTTGTCCTCCTGGCTCTTAAAGCCGGTCAGAAACTTGATGAGCATCTTGCTCCTGCAGAATTAATGGTGACAGTTCTTGAAGGCTCGATTGAGTTTACCATGATAGACAAACCTCATACTATCAATGCAGGTGAGTTCATGCTCGTAGGCGAAGGTGTGCCCCATAGTGTTGTTGCCAAAGCCGATTCAAAAGTGATGCTCACAAAGATAAAAGCATAATAAACCCCATTATAGGTAACTCCAATAGAAAATTTTGCAACCAGTGTCATGAGACTGTCCATGACACTGGTTTTCTACTTCATGTTATTTTGGCTTAAGTTAATTCTCATAAAGTACACAACTATAGACCATAAACTTTTAGCTGAATTATTTGGTTTTGAAATAATAATGATATATCTTTGCAATAATAATTATAGCATTATGGAAGCAGTAATAAATAGAAAATCCGCAATGTTCCGACTGCGAGAAGAACTTTTGGAGCGTTTGAAGCAATTAGCAGCTCGTGATAACCGTAGTCTAAATAACTATGTAGAGACAATTTTGATGGATGTGGTTTATAATACACCCAATGCGACCACAGTTGCCGCAATAAGAGAGGCGGAGAATGAAGAGAATCTTACCACTGTCAATATGGAAAGTTACGAAACCTTCCTAAAATCTCTTGATTTGAAATGAAAGAGATTAAAAGTAAACGACCCAAACTCATAACCAAGGGTACAACTTAGGCTCCCTACTTAACTCCTGTTTGACTTCTGTTTAATCTTACTTATACCTAAACCGTGTTCTTGTACCCTTTGAACCTATTTGTTGCTCACAATACTCTTCGACACATAATAGATCTTACGACCCTTATCAGTCAATCCTGATAATCTATGCATAGGGGTCCATGAGCCTGTATATATTCACCTTGATGTGACCAAATAAAGTCACCCGGTGATTCCAGTTGTTCCGCACCCATTCTATCCAAAATTGTATAGCTGTCTTTTTCATTCCTGACATTAAAAGCAATTCTGGCCGGAATTAGGCCCTTTAATGCTCCAATTACAATTGTTCGAGAGGGACGTTGGGTTGAAATTATCACATGGATACCTAACGCACGGCCCTTCAGGCAGATACTCAGCAGGTCTGTTACGAATGTATCCGGATCTTCATACTCGGTGTCATCATCCTCTTTCCAATCATCGTCATCAAGATCATATTGAAAGTCATTATACTGACTTGACATTATCATTAGATCGGCATATTCATCAATTACGAGGACAATGTATGGTAATTTGTCTTCATTTTTCGCATTATAATCCTCTATATTACGATATTTCCCTATTAAAAGATTTTCACGGCGTTCTAATTCCTTTCGTAATTCAGAAATAGCCTCAAACGACTCCATGCAATCCCAGTATGCCTCTCCTGGGTCAGCATCAACCGGTTGATAAAGATAGTCTTTAACACGATGTGCCAATCCATTAAATTCTAATATTTTGGTATCAATAAGTAGAAATTTCACTTCTTCAGGAGACTTTGCCGATGCCAGTCCATCTATCATACTTATTATAAGG
This sequence comes from uncultured Sangeribacter sp., assembly GCA_964398625.1. Lineage (GTDB taxonomy): Bacteria > Bacteroidota > Bacteroidia > Bacteroidales > Muribaculaceae > Lepagella. The sequence continues at coordinate 2,306 of CAYNNV010000126.1, forward strand.
TTGGATTTGCCGGAGCCCGTAACTCCACCAATTAATAAGTGAGGCAGTCGAGTTAGATCGGCAACAAGAGCCTCGCCATTTTTCTGCTTTCCCAATGATATAGGTAGTTTCATAAGCTTTAAACAGTTATTTAAAATCAACCGCAAAGGTAAATACCCGTTCTGCCATTTCGCGACAGATGGAAATAAGGAATATGCATATTAACAGTTTTGCCGTTTATCTTTTTAATTCATTAATTTTGCTCACAGAGTATGTCAACTTCTCCGTTGTACATAGGTAAGGCGAGAAGTTGGCACTTTTGGCGTAGATAGGCAATCTGTATGACAGCAGGAACTATCACCCGATACGCCGGACCTGCAATGTCATATGCAGTCCACGCTGCAGTCAGTGCCCATCCGATAGGGCCGGCAAGGATTGTCAAGCTACGGGAAAGAAAGGATCCGGATGCAAAAGCTGCCAAACCACGTCCTATAACTTGACGAGCTACAACGTTAGCCACGGTCATTGACCATTTTAAGCCGTATATCCCACCACGGCGTATTGACATCTGCAGTGCTGCGATAATGGCCTGTCGTGAATAGTGCAGAGGTTTGACACAAAACTCACGAGCCATCGTGCGTAGTTCTTCGTCAGAGAGCTTGTCTGACATATCATCAAACAATTTTTGGAGCATGTATCCCTCGATAACTTCATCAGCTTGTGAGTCGCGGAAGCTGACTTTCAATCTCTTTGCAACCTTGCGAAGAATACTTGAATAGTCTGCACCGTATCCTTTGAAGAAGTTAACAACAGAGTTCCCTCCGTATAGGCTCAATTCCTTTACCATGCCTGGAATCAACTCAGACATTTGGTATGGATAGTTACGTTTATATACTGATGTTTTTGTCAAGCTGTCGCTTATACGCGGTGAGCCATTCTTGCCAAGTGTAATTATGTCGCACAGGGTCTTAAGATCTTCATTGTCTGCGTGTTCAAGAACGCTGATTAAATCCTTATTCATGATGTTTTATTATTATGCTATTTGCGGACACACTTGTGATTTTCTAAGATAGATATCACATAGGTCATTAAATTTTTCAAAAAGTCTCTCTACATTTGCTTGTTCTCCAAATTGATAGCTCATTACAACTTCAAAGTCATCAATTAGCCTCTGAATTTTATTATAGCATCTCTCAACATCTATTTGGTTGAACTTCAATAGGTGACGTAATTCTTTAATATGATGGAGAAGCCCCTCTTCAATATTTCTACATTTACCCCGGATTGTCATAATCTTTGAGAAAATCTCCAATCCTCTTTCTTCTCCAAACCTCTGTAATATAGACATGCGATTTTGAGAGAATCTACTTGAGGTCACATGCCATCCGCCACAATCATAGCAATAATAAGCACGAACCGGCCTTTTGCCTGTCTCATTTTCAATACAGTCAGCATTATATTGAATAAACCTAATGGCTTCATCTTTAGTCTTAAAAAGCATCTTGTGATGGTGGCAACCCACACAGTAGTACCGATTTTTTGTTGGTTTCATATTTTCTTGTATTTAAATTTAAGTGTTATTTAGTCATTGAAAATTGGAGGATACGAGGCAGTTTCCCGCCTCCTCCAGCATTTAATCATCTTCCCAGTCGTCATCATCGGGAATTTCATCGCAAGGCCAAGTGCTATCACAGTCAGGACAAACGTACTCTACGCCGTCGCAATAGGCATTATCCCAGCCGCAGAAAGGACATTCTACTGTCATCACCTTTGTTTTTTAGATTTATAATACTTACGAATTCCATATCCAACTGCTCCCACAGCAGCTATCCCACCAATAATAGGTATGGCTGTAAGAACAACGGTTCCACCGGCAATACCGAATCCGCCCGCTGACAAGGCACCTCCTCCAAGCCATGCTGTGGCTGCATTGGTTGCCGCAGCTCCCGAGAGAGTACTAATGGCTGTACCGGTTGAAGCTGTTCCAAATGTAGTTGCAATACCCATGGCGGCAGCTTGACCGCCGATTGCTGTTGCCGTACCGGCTGCGGCTCCAACACCGCTTGTAATTTTTTCTTTAGTCTTCATAATATTTTTTTTTTAAGACGCTGCAAAATTACGCATAGTAAACCGAAAAAAAGTAGTATTTGCTTTAATTCAAAGAGTGCCCTAACAAATTTCAAACATTTTTTAACACCTAAACCGAAATTTTACCTTATTAATCAGGTCAGCTTGATTATATTCATTAATTTTGTGCTTAAATATTTTCGATTGGAATTGAACATGGATAATAATAAACCGGGGAGAATGACTCAGTTGTATATGGCAGCCATAGAGCAGGCGCTGTATCTCAATGGCAGTATGACTGCAGATGAACTAAAAAATGAACTAACAAAATGCTGGGATTATTCTTATGCTTATAAGGATGAACTAGGTTTACCTACTAAGTATGAACTCAGTTTACGTACGGTCCAGTACATAATAAAAAATTTAAGAGAAGCCTACAAAAATGAGTATGATATTCCGACAAATGAATCAATCCGAGTTTCAAGGGCGGGCGGCATTACTAAGTATGTAATGTGTGACAAAGCGAGGAATCATCTTCTTTTTCCTGAAAATATATTCTATAATAAGACAGATAGGGAGAAGATGAACCTCATCCTAAAGGTTGGTGAATACTTTTCGCTACCTATGGAAGCATTTTTAAAGAAGGGGGATGATCTAAACAAAGATGGGAAAAAACTTTTCGGAGATAAGATTGAGGTAAAGACGCAACCTTTTGATAGTAGAGTTTTTGCAGACGTATTCAGTGCAGTTGAAAATCATAAGGTTATATCCTTTAAATACAAAGCGCGAACTAAACCGCAAAGTCCCTCGCCATCAGATGACATTGTGGCTACACCTTACTATCTTAAATCGTATACAAATAAATGGTATCTAATTGCCCATGTAAGGAAATCGCCCAATCGTTGGACAGTCTTTGCCCTCGACCGAATGTCAGATGTTAAAATCTGCGATAAGCACGAACCTTATGAATTAGATACTGAGATCATAGAACGGTTCTATGAAAATGTTATAGGCTTTTTTGTACCTCCTAATCCTGATGGAAGTTTTCCAAGGAGCGAGAAAGAACTGGACATCAAACAAATCACCGTCAGAATGAAGAATGAGAGTGGTGCTTTCTACCTTGAAAAGAACCCTATTCATGACTCACAACGAAGATCTGATGAGGATCCACTGACCTTTCATATAACATGTCTTGATAACATTCATCTCTATCAGGAGCTACTTCGCATTTTGGATGATATTCGTTGGATTGAACCTCCGGTAGTTCGTAACCGCCTTTTATCTAAACTGGAGGAAGCTCAGAATTTACTCAAATCGCAATAATTTTGCGGTTTACTCTTGCTAACTTTGCATTGTAAAACGTATAATAAAATGAAACTATTGGATTTAGCAAAAAGATGTGATGCGACCATTCAAGAAGTCGCTCATGCTATTGAGACTCAGTTTAAGGATTCTCTTCCAATCAGTGCGTCAACTCACGTTCCCGA
>CAYNNV010000127.1:0-5773 GCA_964398625.1 uncultured Sangeribacter sp.
ATGACAGAGGCTCAGTGGGATGCTGTAATTGCAGTTAATCTAAAGTCAGCATTTAACTTTATTCATGCTGTTCTGCCCATCATGATGCGTCAGCGCTCAGGCTCTATCATCAATATGGCATCGGTTGTAGGTGTTCACGGCAATGCTGGCCAAGCTAACTATTCAGCTTCAAAAGCCGGTCTCATCGCGCTTGCCAAGAGTATCGCACAAGAGGTTGGAAGCCGCGGTATACGTGCCAACTCCATAGCTCCGGGTTTCATTGAGACAGCTATGACTGCTGCACTGCCTGATGATGTAAGAGCAGACTGGGTCTCTAAGATTCCACTTCGCCGTGGCGGTCAGACTGAGGATATTGCCAACGTTGCTACATTCCTTGCATCAGATATGTCAAGCTATGTGACAGGTCAGGTGATTCAGGTTGACGGCGGAATGAATATGTAATACCGGAAATTGACATTACCAATATAAAAGGGGCTGTGTAAAAAAATCTCTGATTTTGACACAGCCTCTATGATATATATAAAATATAGTCGATGAGTCAACAGATAGCAATTATCCTTGCAGCCGGTAAGGGCTCTCGCGCCGGCGGTGATATACCAAAGCAATTTCATCCATTGCCTTATGTGCCTGTAGTTTGCATTTCAGCTGAGGCTTTTCTTAAAGAGAATAAGAATAACAGAGTGGTAGTAGTGATTGCTGAGGATTATAAGGAGTATTGTTATGATTTGATAGACAGATGGTTGGCGGAATACAAACACCGTATCCGTGTTGTTGTCGGAGGCGATACCAGATTTCATTCGGTAAAAAATGCACTTGCTGCCATAAATACTCAAGCCGGTGATCTTATAGCTGTGCATGATGCAGCTCGACCTTTGGTTACAAGGAGTCTGTTGTCACGCGGATGGAGTGCTGCGCGGAGACACAAATGTGCCATACCGGTTGTGCCACTTGTTGACAGTATTCGCTGTTTACTCAATGACGGAGGAACTGCAGCTGTTGATAGATCAAAATTCCTTGCAGTTCAGACACCACAAGTCTTTGATGCTAAAGTCTTGAAGACCGCTTATGAATCTGATTACAAGGAAGAATTTACGGATGATGCCTCAGTAGTTGAAGCAGCCGGTTATAAAGTAGCCACGTTCGCCGGCGAAACACGTAATTTTAAAATCACTACACCGGAGGACTTCAGGAAAGCAGAAAATTTGATACAGGATGGTATCTTATCTTGAGCAGGACATAAAATTTGTAAAAGGTGTAGGTGAGCAGAGAGCAAAGTTGCTTGCCAAAGAGCTTGATATCCATAAGGTTGGTGATTTGCTTAATTACTATCCGTTCCGACATATTGACCGTTCACGTTTTTTTAGAATTTCTGATTTGCAGCCGGATGGGCCAGCAGTGCAGATTCGTGGTAAATTTCTTAAATTCATTCATGAAGGTGAAGGCGCTAAACGAAGACGTGTGGGGTTGTTTTTCGACGGATTTTCTCGTATAGAAGTTGTATGGTTTTTGCGTGGGAAGAAGGTGCCGGAGTATACTCCGGGAAGGGAATACGTAATTTTCGGGAAGCCATCTTTCTTTCGGAATATCCCTTCTTTTGTGCACCCGGAAGTAGACCTTTATAATCCCTCTGCTCCGCCACAAGGATTGCGTGGTGTGTATTCATTGACAGAGACATTACGAAAAAAGGGGATAACATCGCGTAAAATTCAGGAACTTATAAACAATGCTATAACCAATCTAAAATTTGAGGATATTGAAGAATGCCTCCCGCTTGAGGTAGTCAAGAGTTATAGGCTCATGCCTCTCAAAGAAGCATTGCGGAATATTCACTTCCCTGAGTCGCACGAGAAATTACGCAAAGCCAAGGAAAGATTTAAGTTTGAGGAATTATATTACGTTGAGCTTCAGATATTACGCTATTCAAAAGACCGGCATACCAAGAGTGTGGGAAGAAGAATGCCCAGGGTCGGCAATTACTTTCACAAATTTTACAGTGAGGTGCTTCCTTTTGCTCTTACAGGTGCTCAGAAGCGTGTAATTAAGGAGATTCAGGCTGATATGAATACGGGGCGGCAGATGAATCGTCTTGTACAGGGAGATGTGGGAAGCGGAAAGACAATGGTAGCTTTTATGTCAATACTAATTGCTGTAGACAACGGGGCACAAACCGCCCTTATGGCTCCTACTGAGATTTTAGCTACTCAACACTATGAATCTCTTCTCCCAATGGCTGAAAAAATCGGACTTAATATCGCCTTGCTGACCGGAAGTACTCCGGCGTCAGTGCGCCGACATATACATGCGAGACTTCTTGACGGCACATTACATCTTCTTATAGGCACACACGCTCTGATTGAAGATAATGTACAATTTAATAACCTTGGTCTTGCTGTTATTGACGAGCAACACCGCTTCGGTGTAGCACAACGAGGTAAACTTTGGCATAAGAGTAATATTTCGCCTCATGTGCTGATTATGACTGCTACCCCGATACCGCGTACTTTGGCTATGACTGTATATGGAGACCTTGAAGTAAGCGTGATAGACGAATTGCCTCCCGGCCGCAAGCCAATAGCAACATATCTAAAATATAGTGACAACAGGCTTTCTGCATATTCTCTAATTAGTGCAGAACTTAAAAAAGGACATCAGGCTTACTTCGTTTTTCCGGCAATTTACGAGCGTGAATCTTCAAATCTTCATAGCATTGAAGAATGCATTGAGGGTATAAAAGAGGCGTTTAAAGATTATAAAGTCTGCTGCGTGCACGGCAAAATGCGTCCCGACGAGAAAAAATATCAGATGGATCTCTTTGTAAATGGAGAGGCTTCTATACTTGTGGCCACTACGGTGATTGAAGTTGGAGTGAATGTGCCTAATGCCTCTGTCATGCTTATAGAAGATGCTGAGCGATTCGGACTGTCACAGCTTCATCAGTTGCGCGGAAGGGTTGGACGTGGAGCAGAGCAGAGTTACTGTATACTTATGACGCACCCTAATCTCAACAGCGAAACGGCCAAGAGGCTGAACGTGATGACAGAAACCACAGACGGTTTTATTCTTTCAGAAGCTGATCTAAGACTTCGTGGGCCCGGAGACCTCGAGGGTACTCAGCAAAGCGGAATAGCATTTAATCTCAAGATGGCTTCGCTTGCTACTGACGGACAGATTCTTACTCTTGCTCGTGAGGCAGCTCTTGCAACTTTAGATAGATTCCCGGAATTGACTGATCCGGATTCTTCGGTTCAAATTTCTGCAACGGTTCAAATGCTATTAAAGCAACTTAGCTTCAGATTTCCACATGAATATAACTGGGCAAAAATCTCATAAGCGCTAACATTTTCGGCGGTGAATTGTTACATATTAGGAATGTAACATGGATTTTTAAATGAGAGAAAAGACTTTCCTACCCGGTGCTCTTGAAAGAATTGGTATTGCCGGACTAAATAATATGCAAGAAAAGATGCTTGAGACGGCATCTGTGCAAAATAATATTCTTCTCCTGTCACCAACCGGTTCAGGGAAGACTCTTGCTTTCCTTATGGCTATGATGAAGTATCTGAATCCGCCGTCCGGAAAGGTGCAATGTGTGATCATTGCTCCTTCTCGCGAACTGGTGATACAGATTTCATCAGTAGCAAAAGCTGTGGCCGCAGGATTTAAAGTAACCGCTCTATATGGTGGACATTCAGCTATTGATGAAACAAATTCTCTCGCTTCTGTTCCAGATATTATAGTAGCTACCCCAGGCAGAATGGTTGATCATCTTCAGAGGCGCAATATTAATCCGGAGACAGCAAGAATTCTCATTCTTGATGAATATGACAAATCTCTTGAGCTGGGTTTTGAGGATGATATGAAGAAGATTGTGAAGAAACTAAAGAATGTTTCCAGAATTATTCTTACCTCAGCCACCAATCTGGAGCATCTGCCGGATTTCTTGCCGTTTTCAGGACTTGTTAAGCTGGATTACCTTGACAATACAGAGTCTGTGCGTTCAAGAATGAAAGTATTGAAGGCGGAAGCTTTGGATAAAGATAAACTTGATAGTCTCAAAGCACTTCTATCAACCGTTGTTACAGAGCCGGATAAAGAGCGTAGCATAGTCTTTGTCAATCATCGAGAGAGTGCAGAGCGCGTTGCTTCATATCTTGCTAAGAAAGGATTCGATGTGATTCTATATCACGGTGCGCTTGATCAAAAAGATCGAGAGAAAGCAGTAGCCCTCTTTATGTCAGGAGCAAAACCGGTGATGGTGGCTACGGACCTTGCCAGTCGCGGGCTTGATATAGACGGAGTAAAAAACGTGATCCACTATCATTTGCCTCTTTCAGAAGATATTTATACTCACCGCAACGGCCGTACAGCGCGAGTTGACAGGGAGGGCGATATCTACTTGCTTAATACACCGGGTGAGGAATTACCGGATTTTATAAGTATTGACGACTCCTTTAAAATACCCGAAGGAAAAGACGCACCCGTGAAAAGCAACAAAACGATGATATATATAAATGCCGGAAAGAAGGAGAAGTTATCTAAAGGAGATATTCTTGGATTTCTAACTAAAGAAGCGGGTATTGCCGGTAATGAAATTGGGAAAATATTTGTCTACGACCATTATGCACTGGTTACTATTCCTAATGAAAAAATCAATTTCATCATTTCAAAAATATCATCAACAAAACTTAAAGGGGTCAAACGCCGAGCATACCCGGCATACAAAGACTGATTTTAAATCATGCCAATAATCAGGTATGCTTTAATTTGGAAAATATGACTTAAAATAGTAAATTTGCGATATATTGGCAGAGATGCTTATTTTAAGTTTAGGAGATAAGATAGATAGAATACAAGATAATAACTATTAATTTGTAATCAATGAGTGAAAAGAAATTTATGACCTGTGATGGCAATCAGGCGGCTGCTCATGTGAGCTATATGTTTAGCGAGGTTGCTGCGATTTATCCCATTACTCCCTCCTCAACGATGGCTGAATATGTGGATGCCTGGGCAGCTGCAGGAAGAAAAAATATTTTTGGTGAAGTAGTTACTGTTCAGGAAATGCAGTCCGAAGCGGGTGCGGCCGGTGCCGTACACGGTTCTCTACAGGCCGGAGCTCTTACTACAACCTATACGGCATCGCAAGGCCTGCTGCTGATGATTCCTAATATGTACAAGATAGCCGGTGAATTGCTTCCATGCGTATTTCATGTGTCGGCACGTGCGCTTGCATCTCAGGCTTTAAGTATTTTCGGTGATCATCAGGACGTGATGGCCGCTCGGCAAACCGGATTCGCAATGCTGGCAGAAGGAAGCGTTCAAGAAGTGATGGATTTGGCTGCCGTAGCCCATCTTTCCGCAATTCGCGGAAGAGTGCCGTTTGTTAACTTTTTCGATGGATTCCGTACATCTCATGAGATTCAGAAGATTGAAGCTATCGGAGAAGAAGACCTGGCTCCGCTAATTGATTACAAGGCTCTTGCAGAATTCCGTAAGCGGGCATTGAATCCCGATAGTCCTGTTTCACGAGGAATGGCCGAGAATCCTGACGTTTATTTCCAGCATGTGGAGTCAGCAAACAGATATTATGCCGCTCTTCCTGAAATTGTAGAAGGCTATATGACTGAAATTTCGGCCATTACAGGTAGAAAATATTCACTTTTCGATTATTATGGAGACCCCGAGGCTGAGAATATCATAGTTGCTATGGGCTCTGTAACTCAGGCTGCTGAAGAGATAATAGATTATCTTCGTGCCAAAGGGAAGAAAGTTG
>CAYNNV010000128.1:0-5765 GCA_964398625.1 uncultured Sangeribacter sp.
TATGCATATTGGCACTTTCTGTGTGGTGCGTTGTTTCGGGAATTTTAGGATTGGGGCATCACCGGTGGCCGCAGCTCATTCTCCATGCATTTCGCATCATACGAACTCGTACCCGGCGATGTACAGGAGAAGCTCCTCAAGGCTTACGCTGAAACACAGTCGGAGGATTAATTCCCTAAATTATCACATCTAATTAACATGGTGGTGTGCCGCAATAATCAGAGCGGTACACCACCCTTATTTTTACCTGAAATGCCGTTTTAGACCATTTTAAGGCGTTCTGACGCATTTTTACCTTTTTTAATATTTCAAGTTTCACAAAAAATCATTAACTTTGTAGCTTAGAAAATATGCCATTGACGGCTTAAAAACAATTTATCAAACATCTTTAGAATGCAACAGGACGATAAGATTATCCCCATCAATATTGAGCAAGAGATGAAGCGTGCTTACATTGACTATTCAATGTCGGTAATTGTATCTCGAGCTCTTCCCGACGTAAGAGACGGCTTTAAGCCTGTACACCGCAGGGTGCTCTACGGAATGAACGAACTGAGGAATTTCTTCTCCGGAGACACTAAGAAATCAGCCCGTATCGTCGGTGAAGTGATGGGTAAATACCATCCACATGGCGACTCTTCCATTTATCTCACTCTCGTGCGTCTTGCTCAGGACTGGTCGCTCAGGTATCCTCTTGTCTTCGGACAGGGCAACTTCGGTTCTATCGATGGTGACTCACCGGCTGCACAGCGTTATACTGAAGTTAAGCTTGATAAGATGGGTGAAGAGATGCTTCAGGATCTTGATGCCGATACGGTGGATTTCGTCCCAAACTTCGACAATACCCTTACCGAGCCTTCCGTACTTCCCACGCGCTTTCCTAACCTTCTGGTAAACGGCGCGTCAGGCATTGCCGTGGGTATGGCCACCAATATGCCTCCTCACAATCTCACTGAAAGCATCAACGCTTCTTTAGCACTGATTGACAATCCTGATATCACAATTGACGAGCTAATGGATCATGTCAAAGCACCAGATTTCCCAACCGGCGGCGAAATTTTCGGCCTTCAGGGTGTAAAGGAAGCATATCATACCGGGCGCGGACGCGTAGTAATCAGAGCTCGGGCAGAGATTGAGTCAGATAATACCCACGACAAAATCGTCATTTCAGAGATACCTTACGGCGTGGTCAAGAAAGATCTTGTAAAGAGCATCGCTGACCTCGTAGAGGAAAAGAAGCTTATTGGTATCGCTGACATATCAGATACTTCCGCCCGTGGCATTATCAACATCACAATCGACGTAAAGCGTGATGCCAATGCCAAGGTGATACTCAACAAGCTCTACAAGATGACACAGTTGCAGACGTCATTCAGCATCAACAATGTAGCGCTTGTTAACGGTCGTCCCCGCACTCTCAACCTCAAAGAGCTTCTTGAGGCGTTTGTAGAACATCGCCATGAGATAGTGATTCGACGCACTCGCTTCGAACTACGCAAAGCAGAAGAACGCGCCCACATTCTCCGCGGACTGATGATAGCCGTTGACAATATTGACGAAGTTATCGCAATCATACGCAATTCCGATACCACCGAATCGGCTCGCGCAAGACTGGCAGAAAGATTCAATCTTGACGATATCCAGACCAGAGCTATCGTTGAAATGCGTCTGCGCCAGCTCACCGGACTGGAAATGACTAAGTTGCGAGCAGAATTCGACGAGCTCATGAAGCGCATCGAATTCCTCAACTCAATACTCAATGATCCGGCTGTGTGCCGCAACGTGATGAAAGAGGAACTGATAGAAGTGCGCGACAAATACGGAGATGAACGTCGCACACGTATCAACCCCTTCTCGGGTGACCTCAACACAGAAGATTTCTATCCAGATGATGAGATGATTATCACTATATCGCATCTTGGATACATCAAGCGCACTCCCCTATCTGAATTCCGAGCCCAAAATCGTGGGGGTGTAGGTGCGAAAGGCTCAGACACCCGCGACTCCGATTTTATTGAATATATTTATCCTGCCTCAAATCACGCCACTATGCTCTTCTTTACCCAGAAGGGATTGTGCTATGGACTCAAAGTATATGAAATACCGGAGTTTTCAAAGAATTCAAAAGGGCGTGCCATTCAGAACCTCCTCAATATCGAACCCGGCGACAGCGTAAACGCATTTATTCGCGTAAAGCATCTTAATGATGAGGAATATACTGATTCTCACTATCTGATGTTCGCTACCAAAAACGGAGTAATAAAGAAGACAAAACTAAGCGAATACGCCCGCCTCAGAGCAGTAGGTAAGAAAGCTATAGTGATTCGCGAGGATGACCGACTCATACAGGTACGTCTTACTGACGGTGATTCTGAAATACTTATGGCCAATCGAAACGGACGAGCTATCCGCTTCCACGAATCGCAGATTCGAGAAATGGGTCGCGTAAGTACCGGCGTCAGAGGCATGCGGCTTGATGAAGATGCAGATGATCGCCTGATAGGTATGATCGCTATGAAGCCGGAGGAGGGAAAGACGGTGATGGTAGTATCGGAAAAAGGTTACGGCAAGCGTTCTGATATAGATGATTACCGTATCACCAACCGCGGCGGTAAGGGTGTTAAGACTCTCAACGTGACTGACAAGACCGGAAAGCTGGTGGCAATATGCAGTGTAGATGACAAAAATGACCTTGTAATCATCAATCAATCAGGCATTACACTTCGTCTGCCTGTTGACGGCATCAGAGTCATGGGGAGAGCTACGCAAGGCGTCAAACTCATTGACCTTACCAAACGCGGAGATAATATCGCATCAGTATGTATTGTGGATTCCAACCCTGAAGAAGAAGTTATAGAGGAAGCTGAAGCCGAGAAAAACGATTCTGAAAGTTCTCACAATATGGCTCATGAAGAAAGACTCATCAATAAGTTCATAAAGGAGGAGGAAGATCGCGAGGCCGACATCGTTGATGCAGAAGTCGAGGAATACATTGATAATAATGATGAAACCGAGACTGAAAGCTGAGCTATTTTATCCCGCCGGAAACCGGGAGGATTAAACTAACCGCTACTTTTATTATCCAACAAGAAAATCGAAATACTAACAATAAAAAAATGATGAAAAAATTATTTTCTCTCGCTCTTGCTGCAGCAGCAGTTTTCAGCGCTTCAGCTCAAGATGCAAAAACTCAGTATGAGCAGGCTAAGGCTCTTGACGATGCCTTCGTAAAGGCCGTTGCCGGCGACAATATTACTCCCGAAACTGCTAAAGGCCTTCTTGACGCAATAGCTATCTATGAGCAAGTCATGGTGCTTGACAATCAGCCTGATGCCAAGGGTAAAGTAAAACCGAAATATACCAAGAAGATTCAGGAGGCAATGGGAAATCATCTTATGAACGATGACTTCAATCGTGCGGCAATAGCTCTCTTTAACGGCGGTATGAAATACCCTGAGGCCTATAATGCCTTCATGTTGTCAGGAGAATATGCCCGCCAAACTAATGCACGTCCCGACTCTGTATACGCTGTTGACTTCATGAATGCCGGCAACTCTGCCTACGGCACCGACTTTGCCGCTGCTGCAAAGGCTTTTGAACAGGCTCGACTCTCTAATATTAAAGACGCTAACTGCTACGTCTACGAGATTGATTCACGCACTCGTCTTGCCGGCGACGATGCTAATGCCAAGGCTCAGATCCACGCTATCGCTGAAGAAGCCGTCAACCGCTTCGGTGCCAACAATGACTACATCTACGGCTCATTCCTTCAGGGATTTCTTGACAGCGAAGATTACGATAAGGCTATCGCCCGTATTGACTCAGACCTCAAGAATGACCCCGATAACTCCAATCTATATCGTCTCCGCGGCATCGTGCACAACGCAATGCACAAATATACAGAGGCAGCCCAGGACTTCGTGAAGTGTGGAGAAATAACCCCAACATTCAACTATGCCATGGATGCAGTGAAGAATCTCAATGCCATAGGAAAGTTTATTCTCGGACAGGCTGATGCAGCTGTCAACAAAGCCACTATCCTCTCACTCTTCAACTCTGCTAAAGCAATAGCAGAGCGTGCAAAGACACTTGAGGGTGCTAACGCTGACGATGTGAACTATCAGCTTGAAGATATTGACTACAACATCAACAACGCCAATAAGCTATAATAAAGACTGTTACAGTTAAATTAAGCTGCACCGCTTCACTCAGGTGCGGCTTTATTTTTTTACCTCCTGAGAGATTAACTATTGCCACAGAGAGAGAATTTATTAACTTTGCACGCCATAGCGGTGCGCGCAAAGCATTTCGCACCCACAGATTATCTCCATGAAACTAAAACCGACACCAATCTTACTCCTTATAGCACTATGCTTGGCGGCGTTGCCTACAGGAGCAGCTTCTCCGGCCGCTAAAAATGTCGAAGCAGCTCGGCGCCTTATAGGGAAACCAGATAAATATGACGATGCCTTGAAGCTCATAACCGCAGCACTTGCCGATTCTGCCGTAGCTCACAATGCCGAGACATGGTATATTGCCGGAACCCTTGACTGGGATGCATTCGAGACTGACATGCGCAAACTGAGCATCAATCCAGGTGATGCTTCAGTCAATCCCTCAAAGATGGCCGAGAAAGTATACAATGGCTATAAGGCACTCTCTTTTGCCATTGCTCTTGACACTCTACCCAATACTAAGGGAAAGGTAAAGCTCCGATTCACAAAGAAGATATATACACGCATGGCAGATATGCTCCCCAACATCTATACCTCTGCACTGCGATTTTATGCCGACGGGAAGTTATATCCCGAAGCTTACGAGAGCTTCCTCTTTTGCGTATTCCTTCCTGACTCTCAGTCAGCACGCTATGGCATGGCTCCGCTGGCCGACAGCATTAGGGCTAAGTGCGCCTTTTATGCAGGTGCTTCCGCATACGGTAACAGTCGCTACCGCCAGGCTTATGAAGCATTTACGCGAGCTGCAGAATTAGGGCGTGACGACGACAATACACTCGCCTACCGCATAGCCTGCCTTGAGGCAGGTATCGGTTCGGAAGAGAACGAAGAAGCTACGCGCCGGCTTATTGCGTCGCTTGCTGAAGACGGTTTTAAAAAGTACAGCGAAATACGATTCGGATTTCTTGATTCGGCAATTGAAAGCCTTCACGCTTTGGGTGAAGATGAGCAAGCTCTTAGAGTAATATCCGAAGCCGAAGAGAAATATGCTTTGAACCCGTCTATCCTTGCGCTTAAAGCTTGGATTCTAAGTGATTTGGGGCGTACTGACGAAGCAATGGAGATATTCCGCTCCGAATCAGTGATGGCGGCGCCGTATCCGGATATTCTGCTCGAAGGCGCTTCAAAAATATATAAGGTTAGCTCAGGTTCTTATAGTTTTAATATCAACATAGGGAACCCAAAGTACACTATTTTGGACGCAAACGCTGTAAATGAGGATGCAATACTGTTTAAAAATAAAGGAACAATTCGATATATCCTCGTTGATAGTTCTCGGCCAGGATATTTAACAACGCTGGTTAACATACAGGACTATATTGATTTTGCAATCAAGGCGAACAAATCAGTTGAGATTAAATACGAGATTGGAAAGGGTGGCGTTTGGCTTACATCAAAGAGAGGGCCTGGTGTAATTGTTACAAAAGCGGTGATTATCCCGCGCGAAATAGCAAAAAAATTCTATGAGAATAGCAAAGAACCCGGAGATTTTTTATCGAATATCGAAGGACAAGGAAGCTTTGGAGAACT
>CAYNNV010000129.1:0-5705 GCA_964398625.1 uncultured Sangeribacter sp.
GACCTCCTTTAAGGAGTACTGAGTGGCAACCGTAAATCGCTCTTAATTCACCGGCAACCTCTTCAGGTGATAAAATCTGATGCCCGAGAAGCATCTCAGCTTCAGGAATATTGGGTGTGATGAAATATCCAAAAGGAAAAAGAATCTTAGCAATAGTAAGTGAGTCTTCTGAAAGCAATCCTCCTGAAGTTGCACACATTACCGGGTCAATGATAACATTTTTTAATTCGTATTTTCTTATGCATTCAGCAATCACTTCGGCCTGTTCAGCATTGGCCACCATTCCGATTTTCACAGCTGCCGGCCTTTCTTCCTCTAAAGCCGCTTTTATCTGTAGTTTCAATATTTCCGGATTAACAGGCTGAATAGCCTTTATTCCGTCAGAATTTTGAGCAACTACAGCGCTGACAACCGGCATGGCCATAACACGCAGCGCAGTGGCCGTCTTGATGTCAACAGCTATTCCTGCACCTCCACAAGGATCGGTTCCTGATATTGTAAGAATTACCGGATATTTTTCCATAATCTCTTAGCAACAGGGACAAAAAAATCAACACACTGACCTGAAGCCAATGCGCCGACATCATAAAAGCAATTATTCATAGCTCCCTGCGGCGGCATTATCCGAATCAGGTGATTAGGGTATATTCTCAGCATTGACTTTCCACAAATGAAGTCTTAGCACCCCTGCTGCGATGCAAAGATAGTAATTTCTTTAAAAAAAGCCAAATTAAAATTTAACCACTAATAAACGAACTTGCAAAAGTTTTTGCAAATATTTGTATATTTGTATATTAATTGGATGCCACGGGCAAATCGGAAGCTATAGCCTCGCGGCAATCTGCAAGAAGTTGCTTGGTATTAAATCCGTTATCGGGCGGTAATATAGGCTTATGTATAGTCAGGGTAATAGTTGTAGGTGTTGCTGTATAGGTTGTGCGTGGCATGGCCTTGAAAGATCCGTCAATTGTAAGCGGCACTACCGGTAGGTTAAATTCCTTAGCAAGCATAAAAGCTCCACGCTTAAAGGGAATCATATTGCCGTCATAAGTGCGTGAACCTTCAGGAAATATTACAAGTGACATTCCTCCTTTCAAGCGCTTTTCTGCATCTTCCACAGTAGTTCGTATGCCGCTTATTGAGGAATCGTCAACGAATACATGGCCTGCTTTTTTGCAGGCGTAACCAACAAGAAATATTTTTTCAAGGCTTTTCTTCATAAGCCATTTAAAATTGTGATTAAGATAGCCGTAGATAGCCCAAATATCAAAAGCACCCTGATGATTTGCTACAAAGACGTAAGAAGTAGTCGTGGAAATATGTTCTCTCCCTTTTACCACGACTTTTATCCCGAGCATAGTACAGACTATTTTTGACCAATAATGAGCAGGATAGTATCTTAATTTTTCACTTCCGAGGGAAGAACCAATTATAGTTGTAATCGCTGTTAGTATTGTTACTACAAACAAAATTGGTACTGCGATTAACCATTGATATACACTGAAAAAGAAATGCTTCATTTTCTTTAATTTATTTCGATAAGATGAAATTTCTCACACAAAATTAATATTTTTTGCGGAATGACACAAAGAAAATGCCCGTCGCAACGGTTAATTGTTAATATTTTAAACTTTTACACTTCATTAAGTGTTTAAAGAGTATAAAAACATTTAATAATCTTTAAGATATGAGAAAATATTTAGCAGAGTTTTTCGGAACTATGTTCCTCGTTCTTCTTGCTTGTGGCAGTGCTGTGCTTGCAGGAGGTTTCAATAGTGATACAGGTGTAGGCGGTCATATTGGAGTATTAGGGATAGGCCTTTGCTTTGGACTGGTGCTTCTTTGTCTTTGCTATGCTATTGGCCCGATTTCAGGATGTCATGTCAACCCGGCGGTTTCATTCGGCGTTTATCTCACTGATAAAAATTTTTCAGGTAAAGACTTTTGCGGTTATGTAGTAGCTCAATTACTTGGCGCAGGTGTTGGAGCAGCATTTCTTTTCTGGTTCATGGCATTCGGTGGAGAAGCATTTGCCTTTGGAGGAATAACGGAAACTGCGGATCCGGCTAATTATTCATATCTTGCAACCAACGTACTTCAGACGGGAGCAACATGGCAGATGGCTCTGCTCAGTGAAGTCTTGCTTACCTTCTTCTTCGTATTCATCGTACTTGGAGCCACTTCAAAACTTGGAAACGCTACCGCAGCCGGTATCGCAATTGGTCTTGCACTCGGACTTGTCAATATTGTTGGAATCCCTGTTGACAATTGCTCAGTAAATCCTGCCCGCTCATTTGGACCTGCATTATTTGCACCGGGAGCTTGGAAAGATTTCTGGATTATGGTAGTGGGTCCGATGTTAGGAGCGCTAATCGCAGCAATCGTCTGGAAAGGACTGGTAAATAAAAAATCTGGAGTAGCAGAATAATCATAAACGAAAACATAAAAAGTAAGAGCGGGAATTAATCTCGCTCTTTTCTTATTACGTAATTTCAGTTCTACGGTAACCCATTATTAATATTTGCGGACAAAAAAATCCGGTGCCAATCTTAAATAATTCGGCACCGGATAATTTGTTTATACCTCTAATGTTTTTATTGCTTATCTTTTATCAATGATACGCAGCACGAACCGATTGCAAGAGAGATACCGGCTACTATCATCATTACCCACTGCGGAGCCACATGCTCAGGTGAGCTGAAGATAGACAGAATCCAACCACCGGCTAAGGCGCCGATAATCTGCGGTATGCAGATAGTGCAATTGAATAGGCCAAGGTAGGCACCGATATTTCCACCTTTAAGTGAATTGGTAAGAAGAGTGAACGGCCATGCAAGCATTGCAGCCCATGCGCAACCAATTAGTACGAATGCTACAAACATGAGATATTGGTTGGTAAGGAATCCCATCATTATAAAGCCTGCGGCTCCGAGAGCGAGCGAGAGGCTATAAGAGAATTTGCGGCTGCGAAGACGTGGCAATACCATCGCCCATACTACCGAGCCAAGTGCCTGAACTGCGAAAAGAATACCTACCCAGTCACCGGCCTTGTTGTATTGTATGGAAGCAGTGTTAAGATCTTGCTTTGTTTCAAAGCTTGCGGCGTTTCTATCGGAAATAAGATGAGTCTCCGAATCCTCAAGCTGAATCTTTCCGGTTTCTTTATCCTTTGCCATAATAGCAGCAGTAGTAAGGCGGAAGCCGCCGTGGAGTTGCGAGAGGTAATCCTTAGGGTAAACCTGTCCGTCAGGCTTGATCTCTTCGCCATCAACATTTAGAATATCTGATTGATGCGCGAGCACCTTGCCAAACTGAGCCTTAGGCTTACCTTCAGCATTAAAGAGAATATGATGGTCTTTTACGATTGTGTCTTTCCCGTTAAGTACAAGAGTGGAACAAGGCACATACTTTCCTCCTATCTCAAGTCCGGAAAGAAGAGCTTCACCGTTCTCAGCTATCAGTGTTGAGTCATTGACTATCAGATATTTTCCGGAATAAACCTGATTTCCTTCTTTCAGACCAACAACCTTCTCAATCACCGGAGTATGAAATGCTTTTTCTGCGATTGTTCCGGTAGTGTAAGTCCACATAAAGAGGAACGCAACCCAGCAAAAGAATTGGACTACACCCACTGTCCAGAATGTGGATGGAGCTTTTACTAAGAGTTTGAAGAGATTCGTACTTTCTTTCTTCTTGTCTGTATTGCTCTCATCCTCGTCAGGCCCGTTATATTCATCATATAGTTTTGGAGGCCATTCCTTTATCGTCATAATTGAATATACCACACAAACCAGCAGTATAATTGCACCGACATAAAATGACCAAATTACTGTCTGAGGAACTACTCCCTGAGGTGCGGTGGCTTTTAATCCGAGCCATGCAAAAACAAAGGGGAAAACATATCCCATTACAGATCCGGCATTGCATAGGAAACTCTGAATAGAATATGCTTTACCTTTCTGCTCGTTGTTGACCATATCGCCTACAAGCATCTTGAATGGCTGCATGGCCATATTAATTGATGTATCAAGCATCATCAATGCAATAAGGCCGAATATAATGGCGCTTGATACTGTAAGTCCGAAACTTCCTGCATTAGGAAGCAGACACATTACTATTACAGCCACTACAGCACCTATGATGAGATAGGGAAGACGGCGACCAAACCGATTCCATGTTCTGTCAGAGAGAGTGCCGACTACCGGCTGTACAATAAGCCCCATTAGCGGAGGCAGAATCCAAAAGTAGCTGAGGTCGTGAGGGTCAGCACCGATGGTGGCAAAAATTCGGGAAACGTTGGCACTTTGGAGCGCGTAAGCTATCTGGACACCGAAGAATCCGAAACTCAGATTCCATAATTGCCAGAAGCCCATATCCGGTTTTTTCTTCATATTATAGTAGATTTTATATTATTCAATGCAGTTATAAAGCCATTCTATCTCTTGTCGCCAGATAGTATCATCCGGAGTTTCAAGGATTATTGGCATATTATCAAAGCGAGAATCATTCACCAATCGCTTGAAAAAGTCCTTGCCGAGAGTGCCAGAGCCAATGGATTCATGGCGGTCTATGCGAGAGCCAAGATCTCTCTTGTCATCATTCAGATGAATAGCTTTAAGATATTTCGCTCCGATTATTCTATCAAATTCCTCCCAGGTCTTTATGTAACCTTCCTCGGTGGCTAAATCATAACCGGCTGAATAGGCATGGCACGTATCAATACATACTCCCACACGTGATTTATCTTCCACGCCTGATATAATGCGAGCTATCTGAGCAAATGAATACCCGAGATTAGAACCTTGACCGGCAGTATTCTCTATTACGGCTGTCACTCCTTCGCTTCTATCAAGAGCAAAATTGATTGATTCTGCTATGCGGTCAAGACAAGCATCTTCATCAATTTTTCCGAGATGACTGCCCGGATGAAAATTGAGCATTTTCAATCCTAAAGCCATACAGCGGTCTAATTCTCCCTGAAAAGAATCGCGTGAAAGATGAAGTTTTTGCGGGTCGGGACTTCCAAGATTTATCAGAAAATTATCGTGAGGAAGTATCAGCTCCGGTGAGTAGCCGAGTCGTTCGCAATTTTGCTTAAATTTCTCAATGGTCTTTGCACCAGGAAGGGGTGATTTCCAACGATTTGAAGACCCGGTGAACATCGCAAACGCTCTTGCGCCTATTTCGGCGGCGCGCTCCGGTGCATTCTCCACCCCGCCGGCTATGCTGACGTGAGCGCCTATATATTTTTTTGAATCTTTCATATTTGTGTAAGATTTCTAACCTGCAAATTTACGTTTTTTTCTTCTATTTGAAAAATAATGCTTACCTTTATGCCATTAAATATAGCTTACAAGAGTTATGGCTCAACACCTGTCGAAACAAAAAATCGCGCTTTTTAGAAGTTTGCGTCAGAAAAAGAAACGCAATGAGGAGCATCTCTTCATAGTGGAAGGGGAGAAGTCGGTGCTTGATACGGCTTCTTATTTCACTCCGGTTGCATTTGCTGCTGTGGCGGATTGGATTGATAGTCATACCGGTGTTTTCCCGGAAGATAAGCTCTTTGAAGTTTCACTTAAAGAAATGGAGAAAATATCTTCATTATCAACGGCTCCAAAGATAATTGCAGTATATAAACTACCGTCTTCTCCAAAGCTAGAATCTCATAATTCCAACAAAGCGCTCTTTCATCGACAGGGCGCTGG
>CAYNNV010000130.1:0-5675 GCA_964398625.1 uncultured Sangeribacter sp.
TATATGCAGATGTCGATTGAAGAAACGATAACAGCGCTCACAATCAATGGGGCAGCTGCAGTAGGAATGGCTGAGGAAATCGGATCTCTTGAGGTAGGCAAGCGCGGTGACTGCATAATACTCGGAAGCGATAATTATCATGTTCTCCCCTATTATGTAGGCATGAATTGTGTTAAGACAACAATTCTCGGAGGTAATATAGTAAGCGAAAATCCCTGATTTATAAAATATTAACATTCACTCAAATATATATGTCAAAACTTGAAACTTACGCAATCGGTTCCTCAGAACTCACATACGACCTGATTGAAAAAATCCTTAATGATAATACCCGTCTTATCCTTTCAGATGAGGCTATAGAAAAGATAACCCGTTGCCGTAAATGGCTGGATGAAAAGACAGAACATGCAGACAAACCGATTTATGGTGTTACTACCGGTTTCGGGTCACTATGCAATAAAAACATTCCCCTTGATGAGCTTACCACGCTTCAGGAGAATCTTGTGAAGAGTCACAGCTGCTCTGTAGGCACTCCTGTAGATCCGGTCGTAGTAAAACTTATGTTGCTATTAAAAGCTCATGCACTTTCTATGGGATTCTCCGGGGTACAGGTAGAAACAGTTCAGCGAATTCTTGACTTCTACAACAATGACATTCTTCCCGTAGTATATGATCGCGGTTCTCTTGGTGCATCAGGCGACCTTGCTCCGCTTGCAAACCTTTTCCTTCCTCTAATCGGAGAGGGCGAAGTAGTATTCCAGGGTAAACGCATTGCCGGTCAGGAAGCTCTCAATATTTTCGGATGGAATCCTATCAAACTCAAATCTAAAGAAGGTCTTGCACTTCTTAACGGCACGCAGTTTATGAGTGCTAATGGCATCAAGGCTCTCATTGACGGTTGGCATCTTGTAAATTGCTTTGACCTTTTTGGAGCTATGTCACTTGAGGCATTTGACGGTAGAATTGAACCTTTCTTTGCCTGCATTCAGGAAGTGCGTCCTCACAAAGGTCAGATTGAGACAGCCAAAGTTTTCCGCTCACTACTAAAGGGTTCAGAAATTATAGAAAGAGAAAAGGCTCATGTTCAGGATCCCTATTCATTCCGTTGTATACCTCAGGTGCACGGTGCAGTGAAAGACGCTATGCGCCATGTGACTGACGTGCTTCATACCGAGATTAATTCAGTGACTGACAATCCTACTGTTTTCCCGGATCTTGATATGGTAGTATCAGGTGGTAACTTCCATGGTGAGCCTATTGCACTCGTATTTGACTACATGGGAGTTGCTCTCCATGAGCTTGGCAATATATCGGAGCGTCGTGTGGCACAACTTATTCTTGGCCTACGCGGCCTGCCTGAGTTCCTTGTAGCTCATCCCGGTCTTAATTCAGGCTTTATGATTCCCCAGTATGCAGCCGCATCTATGGTAAGCCAGAATAAGATGTACTCATGGCCTGCTTCTTGCGATTCAATCGTAAGCTCTAACGGACAGGAAGACCTCGTGTCAATGGGTGCAAACGCGGCAACCAAGCTTCATAAGATTATCTCTAATCTGAAGTATATAGCTGCAATCGAGCTTATGAATGCGGCTCAGGGTCTTGATTTCCGTCGTCCTCTCAAGAGCTCTCCCTATATTGAGCAGGTAATGGAAGCCTATCGCAAGGAAGTACCGTTTGTAGAAGAGGATGTAGTAATGGAAGACTATATCAAGAAGACTATGAACTTCCTTGACGGATTCAATGTAGTAATTGAAAAACTTGAAGATTAATTGATTCATGACAGGTAGTATGTCATAGTTTACTGTATTTTAGGAGCTATCGGAATTAGTATTAATAAAATATTCAAAATAAGCTCCTTATCCTTTGTTTATGACATTCTGCCAATCGTAATATACCGTAAAGGCTGTGTCTGAAATCTCTATGATTTGACACAGCCTCTTACATATAAAAAAATATGACAATATCTCAGCTAAGAGAACGCCATTCTGTACGTTCATTCTCTTCCGAACCGCTAAAGGATGAGGATATTATTGCAATTAAAGCAGAAATATCATATATAAATACTCACCTTCAAGGAATGCATTTTCAGCTTTTTACTGACGATGAAGAACCATTTAAAGGATTCATGCGCTCGTATGGCTTCTTTAAAGGTGTACGTAATTATATCGCATGTGTTGCTGACTCATCATATGACATGTGGGAGGAAATAGCCGGATTTGCCGGTGAGCAAATTGTAATGATGATGGTAGGGCGAGGCTTAGGTACTTGCTTTGTATCGGGTACTTTCTCACCTTCTCACATTAATGCACAGCTTAGAGCCGGATGGAAACTTCCATTTGTCATTGCCGTTGGATATCCAAGCGATGAACAACCGGGTTCGATAACCAAAATTGCGAAAAAAATTATAGCTGGTAAAGAATTGAGTCTTACAGAATTCTACGATCGCGAAGCTCTAATCCCCTATAATAAAGCAATAGAATTTTTCCCTGACTTGACTCTTGCCCTTGAGGCATGCGCTTGTGCACCATCGGCTAAAAACTCTCAACCGGTAAGACTAAGCGTAGTTCCGGCCATGCCTGATGATGACAATCCTTTTGCCGCATCCGCTATGGCGGATAGCGACGGAAGCGCCTATACATTGCAGGCACGAGTGGAATCGACGAAAAATCTTGTAGACCTCGGAATAGCTATGTATAATATCTCCGCTGTACTTGACGGAGAATGGGATTTTGATAATCCTGCTGTTTTACGGAAATAGTGAAGAATAGTAAAGAGGCTGTGTCAATTCAATTAATACGTTTTCAAAGACACAGCCTCAATATTTCGTTTTCTACAGATTATTCTATTCTGATTTCCGGCTCAAGGTTTTGCTCTTCTATCTCTTTGAAATATCTGTACGTTTTCACTTTCAATTCTTCACAGGCATCATCATCACATACGACTACAGCCTTTGGGTGGTTCTGCAATGCTGAAATAGTCCACATGTGGTTTACTCCTTCCTCAATACCATAATGGAGTGCGAGTGCCTTATTGTGACCGCTTACCAACAAGAGTATTTTTTTTGCAGCCATTACGGTGCCTACTCCGACGGTAAGAGCCGTTTTTGGCACAAGGCTTATGTCATTACCAAAAAATCTTGAATTTGCAATAATGGTATCTCGCGTCAGAGTCTTGATACGAGTACGCGAAGCAAGAGCAGAGCCCGGCTCATTGAAAGCAATATGTCCATCAGGACCGACTCCGCCTATAAATAGATCTACTCCTCCGTAAGATTCCATTTTCTTCTCAAACTCATCGCACTCTTTCTGAAGATTTTCGGCATTACCATCCAAAATATTTACATTTTCAGGAAGAATATCTATGTGGCTGAAGAAGTTTTTCCACATAAATGTATGGTAACTCTGTTCGTGATCCCTTGGAATACCGCAGTATTCATCCATATTGAAAGTTACAACATTTTTGAAAGAGATAACTCCATCCTTGTTGAGCTTAACGAGCTCCTTATAAAGTCCGATGGGAGAACTTCCGGTAGGACAACCCAGCACAAAAGGCTTTTCAGGAGTGGGATTGGCGTGTTTGATACAAGATGCAACGTAGTAGGCTGCCCATTTTGACATACTATCATAGTCGGGCTGAATGATGAGGCGCATGGCAGAAAGATTTAAGTATAGAGAGTAATAATGTTTTTAATATATAGTGATTTATAATACTTCAGACAGCAACGGCTTCCGCTACTCCGCATTCCACTTCCTCGCCCATTGCTACTACATTGGTGAGGTTAAGATCTTTGTCAAGTATTATGATGTCGGCATCCTTATGCTTGGAAAGCGATCCTTTTCGGTCGTAGATTCCCATAAATCGCGCAGGATTTTCTGAAACCATTCTTGATACATCTTCTAAAGGAATACCTGCCGAAATCACGGCTGTACGTATTAATCTATCCATAGTACAGCAACTTCCCGCAATAGCAGAACCGTCGCGCAGTTTACATACACCGTTTTCAATCTCGATACGCGGGTCGAAAGACTTACCATCAGGCGACTTGGTAATTGCAAGCGCATCAGTCACAAGACTCATTCTATCCACACCTTTAAATTTATGTACAAGTTTTAGGATGATTGGAGGAACGTGTATGCCGTCGGCTATTACTTCTACATGAATTCCATCCATAAGATAGATCGCCTCAACGGTGCCTTCATGCTTGTAAATACCATCCTTATGAGAAGTGGTCATGGCATTATAAAAGTGAGTTGCCATAGTGTAACCACTGTCGAAGGCATTGCGGATATCTTTATAATTTGCTCTTGTGTGAGCAATACCGGCGATTACACCTTTTGAGGTAATATATCGTGCAAATTGATCAGCACCCGGTAATTCCGGCGCAGCATCCCATCGCTTAATGCAAGGATAGTCTTCGATAAGGCCCATATATTCCCTACTGTCAGGAAGTCGAATCTGCTCAGGACTTTGTGAGCCGGCCATATGCGTATTGAAATATGGTCCCTCTACATGAAGTCCCATTACACCGCTTTTAGGATCGTCCATCAGTTTATTGCAAATCTCAGCTGACTTTCTGATATTGTCCTCTGAAGCGGAGACAAGAGTCGGGAAAATGCTTGTTGTGCCGTACTTTCTGTGTACCGATACAGCCGTCATAAATGCCTCTTCCGATGCTTCGAGAAAATCACGACCACCGGCACCGTGAACGTGCATATCAATGCCGCCTGGAAGTACAAAATTCCCCTTAGCGTCAATAGTCTTTTCAACTCCTTCTGCAATCCGGCTATGTCGGAAAATTTCAATTATTTTTCCGTCATGAATAAGCAGAGACCCGTCGTTGAGCCAATTGCCTGAAGGTAATAGAATTTTCCCATTATATATTTGGGTCATCATCTGATAGTGAAGTGTTTAAATTAAGTGATAGATAAATGTTCTAAAATTGGCATTTAGCCACAGCAATAAAAATGCCTGTAAATGATTGACTCTACAAAATTACTCAATTTGTTGCATCTATGCAAGTGTTTATGCAAATCTTTCTTTAATATGATTATTGCTGAATACTGGGTATGACCACATTATAATGATTAAGGCCGCTCAAAATTTGTATATTTTGATGCGACCTTAAATGACTAAAGTTTATGTATGCTAATATCTAATGACTACTGAAGTGTCATTTTTACCGGTCCATCATGTGTGCCACGATACATATAACCGTCAAAATACTTACTACCGGGCGTGGAATTTAATTGAATATCAGTATCATATCCACCTGTTGTGCCACTAATACTAACATGCGCACCATCACCGCTAATTGAAACAGAACCATTTAACTTTACAAAATTTTGTCCCGCAGCAGCATAACTGGCATTTATCACTTTACCGGATTGGGCATCAAAGTTTATTCGGACTTTAAATGGATATTTACCTCCATTATAAAAGAAAGTGCCGTTTAATATATTATTCCCGTTCACCCATACTCCTCGTCCGGCAGTTGGAACTGTTGGAACAGATTCAACCTCATTTTGAATTTTAATTGTTTCGATTACTCCATTTTTATCTTGTTGACCTGAATTATCTCCTTTGCCTGCAATCATCATTCCTACAATCAGGGCGAGAAGCACAATGATTACTACTCCCACAACAATGATAAGAATCTTCAAA
Source organism: uncultured Sangeribacter sp. (assembly GCA_964398625.1). Taxonomy (GTDB): domain Bacteria; phylum Bacteroidota; class Bacteroidia; order Bacteroidales; family Muribaculaceae; genus Lepagella. The sequence continues at coordinate 5,662 of CAYNNV010000130.1, forward strand.
GTGTTACCATTGTT
>CAYNNV010000131.1:0-5664 GCA_964398625.1 uncultured Sangeribacter sp.
ACTTCACTGAGCGCATCATGGCGTTCAACGATCGGCTGAACCGCAAGGAGATCAGCAAGTGGTCAGTTGCGGAGGTTGTAACCACATGCAGTGGCTACTACATGAGGCTGATGACAAGGTAAATCCAGATTACGTCGTGATGCTGCAAGGGCGCAATGGAATTCATAGCCGGGATATTCCATTCCATATTCCTGGGACACGGCTTTCAAACAACTTTCGTCAAATGGTCGGTTATGTGCCACCAAAGGCAGTCCTGAGATACGGTCTTTTATTTGTGCCCATGCTTCAGGAAACTGCGGCTGGTCATCTATATCTTCACACGTAAGCCCATGCACTTCTGTTGTCCAGTATGTATAATAGTTCGGGGCGGGTTTTATAAGGCTATAATACTTGTCCACAATTGCTCCTCCACGAACCACTACAATTCCAACTGCGCAGACGCTGGAGCGTCGGTCATTGGCTGTTTCAAAGTCTATTGCCACAAAGTCCTGCATAGTCAGTCGTTTTTATAAAGCTCGTGCATATCTGAAATCCAGCCTTTTATAGCTGTGCGCAATGATGACGGTGAAATAACCTCTAACATTCCTCCGGAGAGAAGCAGCTTCATTATAAAGTCATAGGTAGGAGCAAGATATAGGCTGAAATCGGCATACTCGCCATTATCTTCAATCAACTCCTGACTATGGTGCAGTGGCAATGATTTGAGATAAGGTGTATGGTCTTTATTGGCGCGACTAACTATTCTTTCGGGCTTGATTGAGTCATCGGTGACTATTCCGAAGTAATTTGAGAAATAGCCGGAAGCGGAGAATCCTTTCGGCAGTTTATATCCTTGGTAAGTTATCTCCACCGATTCTATTCGGTCAAGTCCATAATGACGCATCGTGTTTTTATTGAGATTATGACCGAGCGTATACCAGCTATTTTCAAAGAGTTTTACGCAATATGGTTCCATTAAGATTTCAAAGGGTTGAGTGTAATTGAAAGCTTTATGGCTGATTTTCACTACACGATTCTCTTTCATCGCTTCCAATATGGTAGTCAAATGATCTCGTCCCGATGGAATATTGTCAACAAGAATACGACCTTTCAATGAAAGATTTTCACCGATGAGGTTGCCGACGGCGAATGAATCGAGCATCCATTTTTTCAACTCGTCCTCATCTATGTCTTCAGGATTTGCGATAAAATAGAGATAGCCTCCGACTCGCTGACAGTCGATAATTATTCCGAACTGAGAAAAAATCGCATCGCGCCAGCGGTTGAATGTAGCGCGGTGAAGCGGCTTACAGTCGCTCAGGTCTTTATGTCGCTCCCATTTCTCCGACAAATCTTTATGGGAGATTTTCCCGGCACGTCTGATAGTTTCTATCAGCTAAGTGTATTTTTGTAGTTGAGTCATGGGCTTATCAATTCATTGGAAACTCGTTGGGATTAGAAATTATCTTATCAATTAAAACTTTAAATTTATCTAATACGTATTGGAACACACGTCCTTCTTTCATATCTTCTGCTATTGATTCATCCCAATACTTATAGGTGTCAAAATACTCCCACCCATACGGCCATGACTCGTTATTCTTGTTTCCTAACAACAACCCTTTAGTCTTGTCTTGGCTTTCCCAATTCCAAACTCCGTAAGAAGGATTCCTAAAATCCGATGAATCAAACTCCACTGCTATCATTTTCTTCCATTGCGGATGATATATACCGAAACCTTGCCCTTTTGCTTGATTTATGAAATTTGCATCCTCATACCAACGAAATTCATTGACGTTGCACCATTGTTTGAACGGTTTTACAAAATATTCTGATACAATATATTGCCTATAATACCATAAGTTATTAGAAATTTTTGCCACAACTTCGGGATAATCAGCCATCAGTTTTAAAAAGTTTTCTTTGTCCTCTTTATCCATTTCTTGATTTGTTAGATTTAATACTGTTTGCAAATATTGTTGAAGCGTTTCCCTAACAAGGGGGAAAGTAGAAGCGTAGCGTAAGCAATCTATTAGCCAACACTTTATCTCTAAGCTATAACTAATGCATTGAAAGTCCGTATCTACTTGAAGTCCATTTACCGAATCATCACATGGCAGATGCCGATCCAATGTTAGATAAAGAAGCTTGTGACTATACGATTTGCAAAAATTATGATAACGCCACATCTGTTTAGGTTGGTCAACAGCATATATTTTATTCTCAATGACAATATATTTACCACCTACTTTAATCAAAATATCAATATTCCCTCCTGAAGTATAATCCTCAGGAATCGACCCAATATTATATTCTGTAACTATCGTTGCCTTTTGTAACTCATCGTCAGAAAAACATTTTTCATCTATCAATAATAGAAATGATTTGAGTGGTTTAATACCAAGTCCATGAGATCCGCAGGGATTTAATAATTCTGCAATAAAAGCAGAATGTAGTTTAGTCTCATTAGAAGTCATGTTCATTACAGTAAAAATATTAAAATTCTCACCGCGCTTAGTTTTTTGCTTCTCCTTTTCCTTTTGTAAGTCTAATAGACTTTGCAGTTTCTCTAATAGTATTTTATCGTTGGTCATTATCTCTTGTGATTTTATTTTATTCATAAAGTTAATAAAAACTTGTCACATTTTGTGATACAAGATGCGTTTTACAGAGAAAATCCGACATGACAGCTTGATGATTTGCTAATTTTTTCTTCTGAACAGAGTTTTTCTATCTCTGAAATAGAAGGGGTATCGCTATCGAGTACTTCACTCATAAGTGCTTTCCGGACAATGTTATCAATCTCTCCTCCACTGAAATCAAATCGCGAAGCAAGGGAATGAGCTTGCTCAGCACTGAGTATGGGCAATTTGTCTCGCCAGATTTTAGTCTTTGCCTCAACTGAGGGCTTGTCGAAACGGATCTTGAAAAGGAAACGACGCTCAAAAGCCTTGTCGAGATTGTCGGCAAGATTGGTTGTGGCAATCAGTATGCCTTCAAGACGCTCCATCTCTTCAAGGATGATATTTTGGATGGCATTTTCCGTCTGGTCGATGCTGCTGTTGTTGCCGGTCTTGCGAGATGCAAATATGGTATCTGCCTCGTTAAATAAGAGTATCGGTTTAAGTTTAGATCGTTTGCACTGACGCTTATACTTTGTAAATATCTCTTTGATAATCTTTTCGGATTCGCCGTACCACATGCTCTTGGATGCGGAAATATCCATGTGGATAATATCGCGACCGGTTGCACGCGCCCACTGCATCACCGATTCAGTCTTTCCGGTACCGGGCGCACCATAAAGCAATATTGCCATGCCTTTGGGAAAGCCTTTTTCTTCAAGACGGCTTACCATGGTGTTGTAATTGGCAGGCTGAAGCGAATGCTGCGATAGAGGCTTATTCGGAGATGGCGGGTAAGTACCTCGAGGGAGTAGGGCCGGCTTTAAAAAAGCATTTGGCAAAGGTTTTCGGGGGCAAGCGCATCAGCGGAATGCTTGCCCGTGCGAACGCATCGAGCTTTGGTAGAATTCTTGATACCACGCGCAAGCACTTTCAACGACTCGGTGTTTCTGACTACTTCGGAGAGGTTGGCGAAGAATATTACGGCCAGTTATGGCGTACGATGTTGAATCTTGATGACGCATATACCAATGTTCCTGTCCTTGATGAACAGGGAAATCAGGTAATGGACGAAGCCGGTAATCCAGTGTATGAACGCAAAAACCTGTTGTTTACAGGAGAGTTCAATGGAGATATATTGGGTGGCATGGCTCTTTCCATGGGCTTTATGGGAGGAGCTAAGTATGGCATATCAGGTATGGGATATACCTATATGAAGCATCAGGTTAATAAGGCCGACCGCATTGCTTTAGAAATATTCACACCTGAAAAATGGGAGTCAATACGTGAGTTTATTGACAATGCTACTAATGAGGATATGGGTCATGTCGCTGAGGGTATTGTCGGTGATAAGTCGTTGACGAAGAAGGAGCGTGATGCCGCCATGACATATATGGAGCGGAGTCTTAATCTGCGAGGCTTCAATCTCGGTGCGCTGGTGTAGAGTAGAGGAACAGAAGGCGACCCAACCGATCATGAATTGAGTGAGTCGTTTATCAACGGCTATGAGGCCACTACTCCGCGCGAAATGAACGATGCACAGAATATGTATGAATTGCATCGTCAGCGTGTAGAGAAAATGTTTGAGCCGGATTTACTTTCGCAGCTTGACACTAACCCTGTCAATGAGCTTTCCGCAATGTCGCAGAGCGGACTGTATTCGCAAGAGGAGCTGGAAGCAGCACGTGACTATGTGAACGCCAAAACTGTTAGAGACGGTATCATACAGCGCGTTAATGACGATATCGACTTGCAGATAGCACAGAGTGATGCCATGGTTGATGGTCGTGTCAACAATAATACAGGTATAATTCAGCCAGCTATCATGGGACTTGACGACCGTCAGGTATACATAGTCGGTGGAAATCTTGCAGTCAATCCTGACGGAACGATTGACAAAGAGGCTTCGGATGAAAGTATTGTTGTGCGTGACGCGCAGACCGGAGATCTTGACTTTGCCACTCCCAAGTCAATAAAGTCTGTAGACGAGGCTATTGACCCCGAACAGGAGAAAACTATTGCTGCTGATGCGATACGACAACGGGCCGCACAGTTAGCAGCAGATAGCATGAACGGGACTCTGAAGTTTAATCCCGGGGATACTGTCACAATAAAGGATGGTGAAGAGCTGACGGATATTACTATTGTTGGTCCGGCCATAGATGAGGAAAGCGGTAAGCCTATTGAGGGGCAAGTAGTGGTGAAATTGGCTGACGGGAATCAGAGTGTATTTACTAAAGAGGAGCTACAACAATGGGCCGACTCGGCCAATCTTGAGCGTCTGAATAGTTTTGAACAGGAAAGAGCATCCAATCGAGCCAAACGAAAGGGGACGGAGACGGAGTCCAAGCACCCGCAGTTTGCGCTCAACGATGAATTTACCATCATTGATGATGCGGGTAATCCTATCCGCGGCTCAATCACAGCCGAACTTGACGAGGATGGCAAGATTGAAATTCAGACCGAAGAGCCGATTAACGGTTATAAAGTGAACAAATATACCCCGGAGGAGCTTGAGAGTATGATTGACAGTTATAAAGGTCAGTCCGTAAACAATGGTGAAAATGCGGAGGGGAGCGAGGACCAGTCTGCAGCTGAAGCTGCGACGCTTGAGACAAAAAGTGGAGAAGGTGCTGAAGTGGAGGGTGAAAAAGTGTCTGAAACGGACGCAAGAGTTCCTACAAACGCAGAAATGGGTTTAGCACCTTGGGAGTTGGTTATGCCCGAAGATGTTACTCCCGAAATGGATGCAAAAGCTAATGAGCTTACTGCAACCTATAAAGAGGAGCTCGAACGCATATATAATTTAGATGATGATGCTTTTGAAGATGCTCTCGATGAATTTGAAGGCAATCTTCCCCAAGGATATACAACTCGTTTAGATAACGCGAAGGGTCCGATAATCGTTGTAGGAACTTATCGAGAGCCAAATTATTATAGCCAAGATTGGCTTGATAATACACGTCGAAAGTGGAAGGAAGGAGATCGCGCAAGCTATACAAACGAACTGGACTATCGTCCTTTTGTGGTTATAGACGCTGACAGCGATGGCAAAATAACGTTA
>CAYNNV010000132.1:0-5639 GCA_964398625.1 uncultured Sangeribacter sp.
TAACACCGCACCTGCTGAAATCCGCGTTGTGGCCATGAACGGCAACGAAATGCCTTTCTTGACTCTTCCCGAACCTATTGCCGCAGGCACAGGTAACTTCCCCGGCAACAACGGTACAGGCACAAGCACTGAAGTGAAAGCTATGTTGTTTGACCTTTCTGCATCGCCTATTAAGGAAGCAAACAATTATCAGATCTTCATCCCGAAGGGATATTTCACAATCACTACTGAAGAAGGTGCAGCTCCCAATGCTGAAACTATCGTGAAATATACTATCAAGAATGTCAACACCGAGATGAAACCTCTGACAGTTGAGCCCGCTGCCGATGCTGAAGAAGTGGATCAGCTCAAGACATTTACTCTTACATTCGCCGATGATGTAGAAAATGTAGAAAATACTCCTGCATCTCTTATGAATGCTGATCGCACTGAAGTTATCGCAGAGGTGCCTTGCGTTGCAAGCGAAGACAGCAAGCAGATCGTATTTGAGCTTGTTGATGAAGTGATTGCCAAAGGTGAGTATGTGCTCGTAGTGCCCGCAGGTATCATCGTGAATGAATCTTATGCTACTTCCAACGGTTTGACCGGCGGTATCAACGCAGAACTCGTATATAACTACACAGTAAGCGGTAAACTTGGCGTGAACGGTATCTTTGGCGAAGCTCAGATGGGCGACGTATATTCTGTTCAGGGTGTCCTCGTGCTCCGCAATGCAACTGCCTCAGATGTTAAGAATCTTGAAAAAGGTATCTATATCGTCAATGGCAAGAAGGTAGTGGTAAAATAAAATGCTGAATTTTCAGTTATTTACTTAAGACCTTATTCAACTCCGGTGCGATTGAACCCGTACCGGAGTACAAAATAAGCCCGGCATAGCCGGTATGAAAAGAAATCTATAACAAAACTAACGCTATAAAACGTATGAAAAAATCTATTTTTGCATTATCTCTTATGCTCGGCTTAGGCGTGACAGGCGGCGCGGTTTATGCGCAGCAGTCGGATAAGCTCGATGTTAAGGTGGTAGCAGCGAAAGAAGATGGAGGACTGCAGAAACTCTCCAACAATGGTAAATGGGCTGTGGGTAAAGGTCTTCATCCGGTTTCGCAGGTGCTTGATTCGTATCCGCGACTTTTTGACGTGGAGAATAATGAACTGATCAATCTGTGGAATGAGGGTGACCCGGAGACTTATATCGCCATGTCGGCTCTCGATGTATCGGATGACGGCCTGGTAGTGGGTGCTTACAGAGGACTCCCTGCAATTTGGCATCCTGACGTCAAGAAATGGCAGCAGCTACCTATCCCCTCCAACTACAAATTTGAATGGGGTGCTGCGCGTTCCGTCACTCCTGATGGAAAATATGCAGTGGGCTATCTTGCTACCGTATTCAGCTTGGTGCCCGGTTCAAGCTATACTGAGGTGCCGGCAATGTGGAAGATTGACGGGCGTAATGTAGAGTTGGTTGAGCTAAAGAATGTTCCCGCAGTGGGAAGCAATGGTTCACCCAACACGGAAGTGCGTTTCTATGACATCTCTGCCGACGGCAAGCTTATTGCCGGTGAAGTTTCCTTTACTCAGCCGTCTCTCGGCTATAACTTCATCTACGATGTAGAAAAGGAGACCTGGCAGCCTATGGGCTTCACTTATGACAATGGCAAATTTACACCCATGGCTTCTGTGGAATATACCTCAGAAGGTCAGTTCTCGCCCAATGGTCGTTATTACACCGGTATCGTAGGCGGCGGCACTTCTTCTGCCGTATATGTGTGGGACCGTGAAACAGATGAGTTCTCGATTGTGCCGGAATCTGACGGAATGCTCTATGGCGCAATTGGCGATGACGGCGTAGTCTATGCTTCAGAACCCTCAGATACACCTATCCGCAACTGGAAAGCTTATGTGGGTAAATACTGGTATGATTGGAAGACCATTGCACAGCAGGTGTGGGGATTCGACTGGGCTTCGCAGATTACTCAAGACGAAGACGGCCTCACCGGTACCGTGGCGTCGGTTGATGCATCGGGTAAAGTGATCCTTGCCGATGAATATTCTTCTAAACCGATAGCCGCATATGTAATGACTCTTCCTGCCACTATTAAAGAAGTGGCTCCATCAATCGACCTTTTGGCACGTCACTATGTGTTGCCTGTGGATGGGGCTTCATTCTCTACACTTAGAGAGGTGACCGCTGTGTTTGACCGCGATGTGGATGTGCTCGGTGATCGTGCTGATGTGAAGGTGTATGACGCTGACGGCAATGTTGTGCGCAGTTCAATCGGCTTCTCAGTGTCTACAAGTTCTCCCCGTCAGGTGGTGGCTACTTTCCGCAACTTCACTATGGAGACAGGAAAGACATATAAAGTAGTAATCCCGGCCGGCTCTATCTGCATTGCCGGTGATCCCGAACGTTGCAACAAAGAAATATCAGTGACTTATGTAGGTCGCCCCGCTACTCCGGTTTCTCCTGTCACTATCTCACCGGAATCGGGTAATGCAATCGACCGTATTAATGTAACATCGAATCCTGTGGTAATCACATTCGATTCAGATCTTTCATTGGTTGAAAATGAAGAGAAGATCCTGCTTCAGATTGATGAAGATGGTGAATGGGCAGAGGTGTGTGCACTCAGTGGCCAGATTGAAGGCAATGTGCTTCGCATCTTCCCCGTGAATGAACAGGAACTTGCCAAGGGTTCTTCTTATAGAATCGTTATCCCGGCCAATAAGTTTGCCGATCTTTCCGGTTCAAATCCTAACGAGGAGATTATCATATATTACGATGGCTCATATGAGAATGTGACCCCGATCGATAAGAATCTCTTTGTGGATGATTTTTCAAATGGTCTGACTACAGAGAACTGGATGTTCTTTGAGGGTGACGGAAACACACCTAACGAAACCATGTATTCTTGGGACTTTACTCCTGACACTACTCCCTGGTGGTTTGTGCGTGATGACGTAGGCTCTACCGATTGGGCTGCATGTTCTCACTCTATGTACTCACCCATGGGTCAGTCTTTCGACTGGATGGTGACAAAGCGTATCCTTATCCCGGATGAGAAATGTGTGCTTAAATTTAAGTCGCAGAGCTATCTCAAGCATAAGGAAGACCGTCTGAAAGTCTATGTGTGGGCTACCGACCGTATGGTGACTGCACTTACAAATACCGTTGTGAACGATATTTTCAATGGTGGTGTAAAAGTGTATGATGAAGTTCAATCACCCGGTGCCAATGAAGAAACTTTGGCCGGAGAATGGCGCGAAAACATCATTGACCTGAAGGATTTTGCAGGCAAATATGTATATGTAGCATTCCTCAATGACAATACTAATCAGTCGGCAATCTTTGTTGACGATGTATATGTGATCCACGACATCAGTTTCTCTGCAACTGTAGATGTTCCCGCTTCAGTGGTGAACAAGGAAAGCGTGGCCGTGAGCGGTAGCGTTAATGTAGAGGTGGCTTCTGAGGAAGTTTATTCTGAAATCAATCTGAAGCTTCTTGATGCAGAAGGCAACCTCGTTGACGAAATCAATCCTACAGGACTTTCACTGAAGAATGGCGACGTATATAAATATGAATTTGCAAAACAGCTTCCCCTCAAGCCCGGTAAAGTGAATAAATTCTCTGTATCGATTAAGCTTGGTGAAGACGAACTCGTGTACAACGGCAGTGTGACTGACCTTCTGTTCAACACAACCCGCAGAGTGGTGCTTGAAGAAAACACCGGTACAAACTGTACTTTCTGTCCGCAGGGTCATGCAGTGATTGAGCGTCTTGATGAAATGTATGGCGACCTCTTCATTCCTGTAGCTATCCATGGATACACAGGCGGTAGCCAGTTTGCAACTTCGTTCAGTGTAGATTATTCTCAGTTCCTCAATATGTCGGCTGCTCCTTCAGGCGTTATCAACCGTACGGTGATGGCTGCTCCGATGGATCGCGATGGCAACAATTGGTATTTCACCGGTCGTCCCAGTGATCTTTGGTATGATGTTGTGGCTAAGGAATTCAACACTCCTGCCGATGCCGATATCGATATCGAGGATGTAGTGATTGACGATGCCAATAATTCTATCGCCATTACAGCTAAAGTGAAATATGCGTATGAGGCTACTAACCTCAATGTAAATCTCTTCACAGTGCTCCTCGAGGACGGCCTCTATGGTATCCAGACTAACGGTATCTATTCTTACGAATCAGACGCACTTGGCGAATGGGGTAAAGGCGGTCGCTATGGTAGCTCCGCTCCGATCTATGAGTTCCCCCACGTGGTACGTGGCTATCAAGGCACCACTTATAATGGTACCGGAGGATATATCCCCGCCAATGTGGAAGCAGGTAAGGAATATGTGGCAAAAATTGCCATGCCCCTTCCCTCTAATGTCTTCGACATGAATAAGACCAAAGCTGTTGTGATGATGATCGATGCCAACTCAGGCAAAATCATCAATGCTGCCCGCAAGGCATCTCGCGTAGAAAGCAATAGTGTAGACGGCATCGAATCTGATGCTTCAGCAATCAATGTAGTGGCCCGCGGCTCTGAAGTTGTGGTTTACTCACCCGCCGATGCAGAAGTGGAAATCTACTCTATCGATGGTAAAGTTATCGGCCGCACAGCAGGTTATGGCGAAATTGCAGTAGATCTCAGCTCACACAGAGGAATCGCAATCGTGCGTGTAGTGGCTGACGGTGAATCTGTAGTTAAGAAAGTATTCGTGAAGTAATTTTTCTGCTGCATTAGCAGTAGATATGAAATGATTTCAGGACAGGCGTGTGGCGTGGGAATAATTTCCTGCCGCGCGCCTGTACTTTTTTTAAATCCAATAATAACCAACAATATAGTATAGAATGAAACATTTTATTTACACATGTGTGGCAACCGCCGTGATGTGTGGATATGGCAGCGGCACCTCAGCTTTCGCGAATGCGGATATGCAGAAGCCTATAGTGCATACCGTGGAATTTGAGGGAGGCGGCACTGTCTATGCCATGTCGGACAACGGTAAATGGGTGGTGGGAGATGCCGTCAACATAAATGACGCATCCCATAATGGCTACGCAACATTGGTCAATGCCGAGACAGGCGAGGTCATAAAATTGTACAACGACAACGATCCCGGAATGGAGATGACTGCACGCGATGTGACTGACGACGGTGATGTGGCCGGTAGCTATAACAACCGCCCCGCAATCTACCGCCGTGCTGAAAAACGGTGGCAGATTCTGCCGTTGGAGGGTGATTGGGACTGGATAAGTCTGACTTCGATTACTCCCGACGGCCGTTATGCAGTGGCCAGAGTTGTAACCACAGATTGGAATCAGGAAGGCTACGCATGGAAAATTGATGGCGATAAGGCAGAGCTCATAGAGTTTAAAGGAATTAACAAAGTGTCGCGCCTTGAAAAAATCACCCCCGATGGTAAAATATACGGTCGCGCAGGGATGACAATTGAAGGAGGCGGTACGAGCTTCCTCTATGATGTCAATACAGAAACATTCCAGACTTTCGGACGCGGAGAAAATTCCATTAATGGAGTCAGTCCGTCGACACTGTCGCCCAACGGACGCTATATGGCATCTATCGGTGGCGGAAAAGTGACAATTTATGATTTGCAGACAGGCGAATATACCACAC
>CAYNNV010000133.1:0-5631 GCA_964398625.1 uncultured Sangeribacter sp.
CGAGATCTTCGCGCAGCTTGTTGGCATCAGCTTCACCTATCAGCTCGTCAACGAGTGGAGAGTTTACATCATCTATTTCCACTCGCTCGCTGATAGTCTGCTTGGATGGAGTGAAAAGGTCAAGGCCATGTTCGTAGATATTATATACGCCCTTGAAGCGCTCGCCCATATTTATAGGCCATGACAGAGGACGCACCGATATGCTGAGTTCCTGCTCAATCTCATCAAGAATATCGAAGGGATCGCGACCTTCGCGGTCCATCTTATTGACGAATACCATCACGGGAGTTTTTCTCATACGGCACACTTCCATCAGGCGGCGCGTCTGTTCCTCCACACCCTTGGCAGCATCAATTACGATAATTACGGAGTCAACTGCTGTGAGAGTTCTGTAAGTATCTTCGGCAAAGTCTTTGTGACCGGGAGTATCAAGAATATTAATCTTATAATCTCCATAGTTGAATCCCATCACCGAGGTGGCCACCGAGATGCCGCGCTGCTTCTCTATCTCCATCCAGTCGGAGGTGGCGGTTCGCTTGATTTTATTGTTTTTTACGGCACCGGCCACGTGAATTGCGCCACCGAAGAGCAGTAGTTTTTCGGTGAGTGTGGTCTTACCGGCGTCAGGGTGCGACACAATGGCAAAGGTGCGTCGGCGTTGTATTTCTTTATTTAGCGTTTCGTTCATATCAGGTTAATAGCGGTTGGAAGCGGGCGTCAGTCCTCCTTAAAGAGTTCACCGGCGGAATCTTCCTTATAGTATTTGGAGAGGAGGGCGAGGAATCGTGAGATCTGTTTGGTGGCTTCCATTGTCTCGCGATTTATCTCTTTCCCTTGCAGTCGTAGCAACAGCAGACCGTAAAGGGCAATGAAGCAGCTCTCTATTTCGTCGGCCTTGAGGTCTCCGGCTTTTGCGCGAAGGTCAACAATATATGGAAGAGTCTTATAAAATTCAGCTTGATAGGTGGTAAACTTAGGGTCGGCCATCAGTCGGGCATGAAGGTCGCGCAGTGCAATAATCACATTCTTGTTGAGTTGAATATGACCTTTTTCCGCCACTCCCTCGCGGCGCATCATGTCGATAAGCGATTCATACCATTCCCTCAGCTCCTTGCGCTTCTCCTCGGGGAGTGAAGAATACTTTGAGATGATGTTTTCATCAATGCGGTCTATGTCAAGTCCGTAGGCTCGGATGAGGTCTTCAATCTGCCACATATAGAGCAGATATTCCGCGATATTTTCTTTCTTTTTTTCAGAAGCTGTAAACATAATTCAGTTGTGCGCAAAAAGCGTTGCAAAGTTAGTAAAATAAGTAGACATTAGAAATTGCTGAGAGTCCAAAACCTTATTTTTTTCTCCCGGCATCATTATCCATTTCAATATTAAAACAAATCGCCGCTCTGCATGGTTTATATTTGAGAAACCAATACGTCACCCATCTGATGGCAACCCTGACATATATTCACCACGATTGCTTTTTACTTGAGACTCCGGCTTGCGGAATAGTATTCGACTTTTGGAAAGAGCCGGAACACGGCGATTTGCTGAGACGGCTTAAGGCGATTTCCGAGAAGAAGCCGGTTTACGTCGTTGTGAGTCATCATCATAAGGATCATTTCACCCCTGAAATATTTGAGTGGGCCGCTGAGATTAAATCGTTGCACTATATTGTAAGCAAAGATGTGCAGAAACTATATAAGCGCTATTTCTCGGCTGACTCCCGATATATCGGTCCGCGCCGTGTCGCTCCCGACAGAGTGACAGTGGCTGCCGAAGGGGATGTGATAGAGCTTCCCGGAGCGGAATTTCACATCTTCGGGTCAACTGATATAGGAAATTCCGTTGTGGTCATCAGTGCAGGAAAGAGATATTTTCATGCCGGCGACCTCAATGCGTGGATATGGAAAGATGAGTCAACGGATGAAGAGATTGCTGCCGCACTCTCGGATTTCAGGAGAAAGGTAGAGCCGATAGCCGCAGAATTTCCAAAGCTCGATGTGGCGATGTTTCCCGTGGATTCCCGCATCGGCACTGACTGGTGGGAAGGAGCAAAGGAATTTGTGAGGCTTGTTGACGTAGGAATCTTTGTGCCCATGCACTTCGAGCTTGCTGATACTCTTGACAAACTCCTTGAGCGCCACGCTGATGCTGAGGCCTTTAAGGAATATGCCAATCCGGAGCGGGGAATCTACGTCTCACTGCAGACCCACGGCGAGAGCCTTGCCATAGCTGATGTGTAGAAAGTCAGCAAATCACTTGTTGCACTCTGCGCAATGCCCCTTAATCACGAAATTAGCCGAATGAGCCGAGAAACCCTCGGGAAGTGCAATTTCGGGAATAGGATGGTCATCAAGGCATATAGTTTTACCGCAGCTCAGACAATGAAAATGCACGTGCTGGTCATCTTCATTCGCGCCTGAAGCATGGCAAAGCTCATATCTGACTGAGCCGGAGCCATCCTCTATAGTGTGCACGGCATCATTATCGCAGAGCATGGTAAGGGTGCGAGAGATTGAGGAGCGGTCAACAGTGTCGAGTCTTTCCTCAATTTCCGCGGCCGATAGAGGCTGCCGTGCCTCGATAAGCTTCTTTACCACCAATTCTCGGACAGGAGAGGGGCGTATGCCTGCACGCTGTAAGATTTCTTCCGGAGTCATACTTAGGTCTTTTCCGCAAAATTAGCAAATTATTCCGAAACGCCATCCACATCTCGACTCCATTTTTTTGCAACTTTATCCGCAGATTTGGCAGAAGCCTGCGCGGGATAAGGATTAAACGTTGAGATGGGAGAGTTGTCTATTATTACAGGCTTGATTGCGTGTCGCTCCTGTGTGGCGGCAATATGGGTGCTACCGGAGCTTCACTTCGTATTCTTCCCGGGCTTTTTTGCCGTAACAGTTGCCGGCACTAATTACTCCAATTTGTCCAATTATCCCAATTAGACTAATTCGATTAATTTCTTAATTTTAGACTTTTTTAACCTCATTCGGGAAATTCCTGTTGCATAATTTTAGTAATTTTGTAGCCTAATATTTCTGATGCTCAGCATCATTCTATCTTGATATAACCCTCAAATTAGAACTCAATGTATTTAAGAAATATATTTGCAACCCTATTCATAACTATCACATCCATAGTAGGTTTAGCCGCAACCGAAGCTCTCCCTTCTGATGCATCGGCGGCTTATTCCAAGCGTTCGTCAGGCCGCAGCAGCGGCAGAATCACATCCGCTTCATCGGTGGCTGCGCGAGCTTCATCAAGCTCCAAAAGCAGTTCGTCATCATCTTCACGCCCATCCGGAGGCGTGATTGCAGCTGACCCTAATGAGCGTCCTTCGGGCGATTCTCTTTCCAATGCCATGACCCGCAAGCTCATCAGCATACTTCACGATGACGAAAATCCCGGAGCGCTTAGAGTGAATTCAGTAAATATTGACAATAAAAGCAGAAGCGTAAAACTCTCTCTCAACGAGCGGTTTACATATCTTCCACTCGACCGCGATTTAGATGAAGACCTTAAAGACGCCGTCAGAGATGCGCTTCCCGACAGTCTGCGCAATTACTCCGTGAGCCTAAACGTTGGATCCAAATCGCTCCTCTCTTACGCTAATGAAGTGCCGAAACTCAAGGCGAAGCAACTTAAAAATCCTGATTTCGTAAAGAGCGTTGATCTCTATTCTGCCCCAAAGAAGGGTATGGAGAATGACATCGTAGCGATGTGGCATTCTCACGGCCGATATTACAAAGATGGCTCATGGGCATGGCAGCGTCCATTCCTCTTTGAGACGGCTGAAGACGTCTACACCATGGGCTATGTGCTTCCCTATATCGTGCCGATGCTTGAGAATGCAGGCGCCTACGTGATGCTTCCGCGTGAGCGCGACATCAATCGCAACGAGGTAATTGTGGATAACGACACCAACGACGGCGGAGAAATTTTCTCACAGCCCTATTACAAAGAATCAAACGGTTCCAAGCAGTGGGTAACCGGCGAAGGTGACGGCTTTATATATGACCTCAAGGAATTTCGCGATACTGAAAATCCCTTTGAAAACGGTTCTTACCGTCAGGTGCAGACCCAGACTTCCGGAAAGCCCTCGATCGCAGCATGGTATGCCGACATTCCCGAGGATGGCGAATATGCAGTTTACGTGAGCTATAAGACCCTTCCCAACTCTACAACTGATGCACGCTACACTGTAAATTATTCAGGCGGATCTCGCGAATTCCGTGTGAATCAGACAATGGGTGGTAGCACATGGATTTACCTCGGTACTTTTCCATTTGAGGTAGGTTATTCCGACACAGAGCCCGTGGTGACCTTATCCAACCTTTCGTCAGAAGGTGGCAAAATCGTCACTGCCGATGCCGTGAAAATAGGTGGTGGTATGGGAAATATTTCACGCTCCAAGTCGCGTCGCGACATATATTATGACCCCTCAACTCCCATTGATGATGCTCCGGCCGTAGCCGAATCAGACGATGAGGGTGATTTAGATGACGGCGAAGGAGAGAGCGACGACGAATCTATGGCTGAAGCTCCCAAGCCCCAAAAGACTACGACACCGGCTAAGAAAGGGCCGGCGCCCAAATTCACTACCTCAGGATTGCCCCGCTATCTTGAAGGCGCACGATATTGGCTTCACTGGGCAGGAATCCCGGAGTCGGTATATTCACCTAACCACGGCTCCAATGACTATAAGGACGATTATTCTTGTCGCGGATATTGGGTGAACTATCTTGCCGGCGGTTCGCGTGTCAATCCCAAGGCCAAGGGGCTCAATATACCGGTTGATCTCTCTATGGCTCTTCACTCCGACGCCGGCATTACCCAGAGTGAAAATACCTCTATCGGCACTCTCGGTATATATCATACCCGTGGCGGCGCTTCTTATCCTGACGGCACTCCTCGTAATGCCTCTCGATATCTCGTCGATATGCTTATGCGCTCTATCGTGAGCGATATTCGCGAAACGTACGAGCCCAACTGGAACCGCCGACCTATGTTTGATAAATCTTACGCTGAGGCTAACTCTCCGGAAGTGCCGGCTGCTCTTATAGAGTTTATGTCACACCAGAATTACGGCGATATGCAGTATGGGCTGGATCCTAATTTCCGCTTCCTTGTAGGTCGATCCATATATAAGGCTCTTGCGCGCTATATGGCTGAGCGAAAAGGGCGCGAGGTGGTGATTCAGCCACTCCCTGTGAAGGATTTTGCAATAATCCGTACTGCCAAAGGTAAATATCGTCTTAGTTGGGAGCCCACCGAGGATAAGCTTGAGAAAAGCGCCATGCCCGATAAGTATTATATATTCGAGCGCAGCGGCGGTGATCTCGGTTTTCACAAGATTGGAGAGACGAAAAGCCGCCATTTCGATGTAGTGGTAAAAGACAACGATGTGCATTCATTCAGAATAATTGCCGCTAACGAAGGTGGTGTGAGTTTCCCGTCGGAGACTCTTGCCATGCGCGAGTCAACAGGCAAAGAGGCTCCTGTGCTTATTGTCAACGGTTTCAACCGCGTAGCTGCACCCGGTCACTCTGACAAGGGGGGTAAAGCCGGATTCTATTCTGAAGACGACTTTGGTGTGCCCTATATACGCGATATCTCTTTTACAGGACATCAGAC
>CAYNNV010000134.1:0-5631 GCA_964398625.1 uncultured Sangeribacter sp.
CAAACAGTTATCTGCACACCAAATTTTAAAATTTGGTGTGCAGATAACTGTTTGATATATTGCGGTTTAATAATGTGCAAAAACAGATTATAATGAGGCGAGAATTGTAATACCTACAGCTATTATCTCTATTTTTACCGAAAATTAAAATAGTGAAAAGCTTATGAAAAAAATCTTTATTATTGTTATTGGATTGCTAATGAATAGCACGTACTGTTTGGCTTTTCCTGATGCCGAAGAAGCTGATACGGAACAGATTGCTAAACTTAATGTACAAAGAACTCATAAAAATGAGAATCGTCCCAATATGCCCAGTCGTTGGTATATTATATGTACATACTCTTTAGGACATCTTGATTTCATCCTTCAAGATGGAATTGAGGACTTGCAGATCACCTTAGGTGATGAAATGTTTCCTGTATGGGAGGGTTATGTTAACAAGGCTAATCCTACTACCGAGATTCCCAACTTAAGGGGGGAGATTGCGATAACTTGTGAAGATAATCTTGGACGTAAGTATTACGGTACTTTATTTTTTAATGAGGATTGAACTATACTAACCATTTATTAAATTAATACCAATCATGAAAACAAACCTATTTGCATTGTTTGCTATTTCGGCATTGATGGTGAGCTGTACAAGCGATGAAACCGAACTGTTTGAGACGGTTGACGAACAACTGTCAGATAGAATCAGTCGTGCGTATGAAGAAGTTGATACATTTCCGACAGATACTGTTGTCCCGATGGTGATGACCGATGAAATCCTGTCGCTCAATGATGTCATGAACAGTCTGCGCCAACCAATGCGTGTCATGGCGGAATATGAAGAAGATCCCTATATCGACCATAATATTTATGCTGTCAGGGATATTCCGATGTCTATGACAGTCGCAGCTGTTGGTGCGAACTCAAAGAGCGACCGATGCTGGATTCGTACACGTGGCGCAGGAAATGAGGTTGCTCTTGACTACTACGCCACAAAAAAGAATTGGGGCTTTAGAATAAAACCAATGCCAATTACTACGGGACTAAGGTACTTACTTTATTCCGATGATTTGGATGTACCATTGACGGTAGGTAAGCTTAAAGATGGGACAGCAGTCCTTATGGCGCAGGAGAATGATGATAAATTAACGGATTTTGTTAGTTGGGATATTGTACCTTCCGAAACAAATCCCGGCTATTTTCAAATTAGAAATACCCGTTACCTCTGTCAAGCCAGTTCTTCTGATCCATTCTCAATATACCAATACACTATCGAGGCTTCAAAGAACAATAATATTAGATTTGCTCAGCCTATTTCCGGTAAGATGCAGCAGGATATTCGTATTGCCCCAATGGATACAACCATCAAGTTTACATTCGATTCAGTTAGATATGATGTTAGGAATGCTAGAATAATAAGCACCGGTTCAATTACTGAAAGTAAAGAGATTGAAAATTCAGCACCCGAAAGACTTCAAATGGCTATTCCATTTGATTTCATTACAGAAGAAACATCTAGTTTTAAGACAATTTTTGGCAATATATTCCCTTTTATGACATTCCCGATCGGAAAGTTCAAAAGACCTCGATTGGTCGGAGATTATCTGCTTGAGCCCAAAGGAAACACTCCCAAAGATGCTATTTATGACGAGAAGGATAGAAAAATTGACAAGAGGTTAACATATAGTCATCCCGTTTTTGTTAATGGTAGGCGTATATGTGAAGTAACATTGGAATTTAGTTTCGCGTATGTCTCGGTAGATTATGAGGCAACGGCACACTATATAGATGCAAACAGCGTAAAACGAGAAATTACGATTGGCGGCACATGGACTGGGAAATTATTTCAGGATGTTAACGTGATATTACCAAAGCAAGTTGGGAAGAGTGAGAGACCTATTGTAGGTGGAGGTAATGGAGATACGGAATTATAAGAAAATAACTTCTAAAGTCTAAACGAAATGAGAACGATATATATATTTTTCATATTACTATTTGGCTTACAAAGTTGTATGTCAGAGGGGACATATATGTCCGAAGAGCAGCAAAACGTAATAAAAAATACTAATGATATTGAGTTGCAACCGAGGTCTCCATCATTACCTCCGGTCAAAGATTGGCCTATAGAGAACCCAATGAGTCGTTCAATTGGGCCAAATGGAGAGCAGATTGTAAATTCTCGCGCTTACTTAGGTTATTCTTATGCTGTGGGTAACTCAATTATGGGAGACCCTGAAAATATAAGGTTTCAGGTGGTTGACATTGAAAAAGTGAATCAACTAACACCTTCATCAATATCTGCGGTTAGAATTGGAAAAGCTGATGATACGAGATTCACTTATGATGATATGGAAAGCTATGGAAGCGTAGTAACTCACACCGAGAAAATTGAAAAAGGATTATCTATCCATATTGGCAAATTCAAATTAGGTAGAAAAAAGACTGTAACAACCTTTTTTAAAGATTCTCTCACATCTACTGATCATGCTATCATGGGTGAATTGAATATAATATTATATAATAATTCTTTCAGGCTTTCTACCGGAGATAATGAGATAGGTACCTATTCAAGTGAGTGTCTTGCACGTCCATTTTTGGGTAATCTATACAGTACCACTATAAATAATATCATTAATAATTACGGTGAGTTTTTATTAACTGGTTATATGACGGGAGGAAAGGTAATGGCTCTCTATGCAGGACTACATAAGAATGAGACTTCCTTGGAATTGAAAACAAGAGATATGACCACTGATATAAATGCTTCATTTGCATGGACGAATAAAAGTGGCAATGATACAGTGGCAGGCTCATTAGTCTTTGGTAAAACCAATGGTTCGAAGAAGGAATTTAGTGGCGAATTAACACAAACACAAGTTCGACTTAACACATACGGTGGGAATCTTCATAATCAAATACTCGCAAGTACGGTTATGTTGGATGATTTATCAATAGATTTAACATCATGGTGGCAATCTTTAACAGATCATGACACTCATACTATGGTGGATGTAACCACTCCCGGACTTCTTCCTCTTTATAATATATTACTAGAATCGAATTTTAAGCAGCGTATGAGGGATACGGAAGAGGGTTTTCTGTATGGATATAATTCATTAGTAACTCCCTACGTTGAAATAGTAAGAGTGGTTGCAAGATATTCTTCAGGTCAACCGCTATATGAAGTTGCTGCTGTCTTGAATACGAGAAATGGTGATAAGATAGTATTAAGTGATGGTGATTATATTTACGCTTCAGATACGGAGTTGAGCATGAATCTTGATGATTCCGTCTATGACACAAAAGTTCAGGAACTCTTACTAAAATATCGGTCTTATTTTCCTGATCTTAGATTTGTGAAGAATTATTCGACCAAATATGATCCGGATGTAAGAAATCCATTATGCATTAGAGTTAATAGGTTTGATGGAGATAAATTAACGCGCCATATTGAAGATAACGGTATGGTATATTTGTATAATAGGACTGGTAAATTTGCCCTGTCTTATTATTCTGGAAACGGACTTGAAGATAAGACGATGGATGATTATGGAATGTGGGATTGGTATGATGCTATTCCAGATGAAACCAGTCGTAAAATAACTATGGCAACCCTACAAGGCTACACAATAATCGGCTTATAATAATAGGTGAATATGTTACGTTATGATGATAATAACATAATCATTATATCTGATATGAGAAAGATTCTAAGTTACGTCATGGTGCTCGTTTTTCTTGTTTCGTGTAAGGATGACGACAAGGACTCTCTGATAAGATTCACCGATGAATCGGCAGAACTTGTCAAGGAGGGTATTATGTTCGGTCCGGATGCTGAATCGGTGAGATTGCAATTCAGTTATCCCACTAATATGACCCCAGTAGTCGGTATAGCAGGCGATGCAGACGGTTGGTTGAGTGTCAGCACAGAGACGGTTTCGTCGGGCGAATGTCAGCTTGAGATCTTCGTAGAAGCAAACGGTGATAAGGAGCCACGTTGCGGTCAAGTGATAATTGCCGTTGGCGACAAGTGCGTGGCTGTAGATGTCACGCAAGAGAAATATGCCGGAATCCTACTTGACCGGACTACGTTTGATGTCAGCCGTGAAGGAGGAGACGTGGCGATCAGGCTCTGGTCGAGTTCGGAACTGCGCAAGCCTTCGGGGTGGGAGCGTTGGGTGTCCATCGGAGAGGTAAAAGCACTTGGCGATGACTATTATGAGGTCGTCATGACAGTAGATGAAAATACCGGGCATGGAAGAATTGCATCATTCTCACTGCGCAACTATAATGAGTCAGTACTTGTGTCCATTGTCCAACGTCCCGGACTGTTCGGCGAGACAGAGGTGATGGATACTGATTACCTCGGCGGTGATCTCTCATTATTGTTGGGCTACAACGATGGCACGTCTGACGACGGAATGGCCAACATTCGCCGGATAAAACGGCTTGTGATTGAAGGCGGGATCAATGACAATGATCTGGACGTCCTGAAAGCCTACACTGGGAGTGTGGCCTATCCCGTCACGCTTGATCTAAGACGAGCCACTTTCAGAACCGGAGCTGTGAACCCCTACGCAGGTTACGGCTATCTCTCACCTGACAAGAAAACCACCGTGACCGTCAGATTTGACAACTATATCCCTGCCGAGATGTTTGCTTGTGCCTACGGATTGAAAGAGTGTCTGCTATCGGATGATACGAGGGGAATAGAGGAGGGTGCTTTCCGGTCCGTGCCCATGAAGAGGATTGTGATACCCGGCAATGTAGTTTTTATAGGTGACAATGCGTTCAATAATTGCGTTGAGCTGACGGAGCTTTACATCCGGAAGTGGTCAAATCTTGAGGAACTTGGCTCTGCTGTCTTTTCGACCGGTAGTTGCCTCGAATCACTCTATCTTTCGTGGCATCTCAGCCGAGTCTCACCGCAAGCTTTTGAGGGGCTGCGGGTGAAGGAGCTGTATCTCGACAAGTTTAATGCTCCGAAGTGGTGGCCCGACGGAGCTATCGTCGATACTCTCTATGTACCTGATGAGGAAGTGATCGAGAACTATCGTGCTGCGCAAGGCTGGGGCGACATTCGGGAGATACGCGCATGGTCTGCCGAGTGGGAGGACTCTCCATATCCGCCAAGTGAACCATGACCTTTCCTTATATTAAATTCAATATTATGAAAAAGTTATTTGCAATTCTTTTTTGTACGCTCATCCTTGTCGGTTGCAAGGATGAGCCGAAGCAGGATCTTGGTTTGGCTGAGGATGCCACCTTCATGTTCGGGCCAAGTGAATCAAGTGGCCTTATGGAGATGCGTGGAGCACCTGAACACCTGTGGCCCGAAGTCACCTTTCAAATGATCAACTATCCGGACGAAGAATGGCTCGTTGCTTCCCCTATCAGTGAAGGTAAGTATTGGAGTCTCTTTGTGAAAGTGCAGCCCAATCCAAACTACATCAAACGTTATGGTATAGTGACCGTCAAGTCAGGCAAGGCGTCAGCTACGGTTTATGTCGTGCAAGGTGCAAATGAGACTGCAACTTTTATGGCTCAACCTCAGGTGTTGCCTAACACTTCAGGAGAATGCATGGTTAAGTTTAAGACTGCGGGAGAACCGGAGCTGGACATGCGTATGACCGATCCGTGGAG
>CAYNNV010000135.1:0-5621 GCA_964398625.1 uncultured Sangeribacter sp.
TTGTCAATAATGCCGACCTGCATCCTGATAAGGTGGATAATGCCATGATGGGCACTATCTTCGAGATAATCATACGCAAATCGAAGGAAACCACCAATACCAAGGCCGGCCAGTTTTATACTCCGCGCGAAGTGGTGAGGCTATTGGTTGCGCTCGTGATGCACGGCCGCGAGGCTGAGGTAAACACTCAAGGCAGGCACTTCCAGATATACGACCCTTGCTGCGGCACCGGCGGCATGCTCACCGAGGGGAAGCGTTATCTCCAGTCAATGACCGACCGCAAGGATATGAAAGTATTTCTTTTCGGTCAGGAACTCAATGAGAAGACCTACGCAATCTGCAAGTCCGACCTTCTGATAAAAGGTGACCTTGAGAAAGACCGAAATATAGCCCTTGGCGACACTCTTGCCAACGACCGCTTCCCCGGCGAACACTTCGGCTATATGCTTGCAAATCCACCATTTGGAGTGGACTGGAAGAAGATAGAGACGAAGGTGAGGGAAGACGCGGCAAAGTGCGACGGACGATTCTCCGTAGGCTTGCCCTCAACCTCCGACGGCTCGCTCCTTTTCCTGCTCCACATGATTAGCAAAATGGATCCGAAGGGTTCCAGAATCGGTATTGTGCTCAACGGCTCGCCACTCTTCAACGGAGCCGCCGGAAGCGGCTGGAGCGAGATTCGCAAGAGCTTGATGGACCGCGACCTTCTCGATGCCATAATTGCTCTGCCGAAAAATCTATTCTACGGCACCGATATTTCCACCTATCTCTGGATTCTTGACAACAATAAGCCTGCGCAGAGAAAAGGGAAAGTGCTGATGATCGATGTTACTCACCCTCGCTTTGCCAAACTGCTTCAGCGCAGTCTCGGCAAGAAGCGCTACGAAATACCCGAAGAGGCCATTGATGAGATTCTACGGCTTTACGGCGACTTTGAGGATCGTTGGCTTGTAGCGGAGAACTATGAGGACTATGAGGGCTGTGAGAGCTGTGATGAGGCGATACGCGTGGCCCGCTTGATGGATATTGATGACTTTCTTTATACCACCATCACGCTCTATCGCCCGCTCCGCCTTTACTATTCCGACGTAGCCCGGAAAGCTTCTGAAGCGGCCGGTGCGCCCAAGGTGAAGAAAGGAGATAAAGAGTTGCTTGAGAAAATTGCGGCAATCAAATTTCCCGACCGCAGACTCACCGATGAGGAGATATTTGCAGAACTAAAGCCGCTCTTTAAGAAGAAACCCACACAGGCTGCGATAAAGCTCGTGCGCACACTCGGAACAACCGACCCCGAGGCGCCGATAGCCTATACTATTCCCGGCGACCCGGAAAGCGGCATGGTGATCGACACTTCACTGACCGACACCGAGACAATCCCGATGAAAGAGGATATCGACGAATATATCAAGCGCGAGGTATTGCCCTTTGTGCCTGACGCATGGCGCGATCCGAGCAAAGACAAGGTGGGGTGCGAATTTCCCTTGACACGCCTCTTCTACCGCTACACGCCACTGCGCGACAGCAGCGAGATACTTGCCGAACTCATGGCCTTGGAGAGCGACACAACCACCGCCCTCCGCTCACTAATCACCGATGCGCAATGAAAAAGTACGACGCATATAAGCCCTCCGGCATCGACTGGATCGGCCAAATCCCCACCCACTGGAAAATCTCTAAGATTAAATATGCCATGAATCTTATTAATGGAAGAGCATATTTACAACCTGAATTATTACCGGAAGGGAAATATAGAATACTAAGAGTTGGAAATTTTTTTACAAATGATTCTTGGTATTATTCAAATATGGAATTGGAGGATAATAAATATTGTGAGAAAGGAGATTTATTATACGCATGGTCCGCATCAATCGGACCATATATCTGGGCAGAGGAAAAAGTTATTTTTCATTATCATATTTGGAAAGTAGCCTTGGCTAATAATATGGATCTTAAATATTCATATTATATTCTCAAGTATATTACCAATGTAAAGTTAAATGATATGCACGGTACGGCTATGCAGCATTTAACTATGGAAAACATGAATAATACTTCCATTATTCTTCCGCCTTTATCTGAGCAGGAGGGGATCGCGGCGTGGCTTGATAGGAAGTGTGGGGAGATTGATGCGGCGATTGGGAAAGTTGACCGTGAGATAGAGTTGATAGAGGAGCTGAAGCAGAGTGAGATTTCGCGCGTAGTCACTCGCGGGCTCAACCCTGATGCTCCGCTCCGACACTCCGGCATCGACTGGATCGGCCAAATCCCCAAACACTGGAAAATCTGCAGGATAAAAGATTGCTTTTATCTCAAAACCGGCACTACACCCAAAGGATTTGACAGGCCTATTAATGATGATGAGATTAATTGGTTTACTCCCTCTGATATAGACAATAACGGCACGATCCTTACTATTGCTGAAAGAAAATTATCTAAAAGATTAATTGAGCAAGAAGGTATTTCATTATTTCCCAAAAGATCATTGATATTTGTTGGAATAGGTGCAACTGCCGGGAAACTTGGATATGCAGAAATTGAAGGTTATAGTAATCAGCAAATTACCGCTCTCATTCCCAAGAATATTTGTTCTAAGTATTATTTCTATTATCTTTGTCAAGATACAAAGCGCATCAGGGATAATGCTTCTTATACTACCCTTCCAATTATTAATAACTCATATCTCAGTCAAGTATATTGGTTGCTTCCGCCACTCGCTGAGCAGGAGGCGATTGCTGATTATCTTGATAAGAAGTGTGCCGAGATTGACGCGCTGAAAATGAAGCTTACGAAGAAGCGCGAGACCCTTAAGGAACTTCGCCAATCTATTATCTCTGAAGTCGTCACCGGCAAAAGAAAAGTAATCTGAATATATGGATAGCGAGATCTTTATACCGCAACAAGGATTCTACCGCAATTTGAGAGCTTATCAACTTGCTGAGATCGTCTATGACATTACTTTTCATTTCACCAAGCGGTTTCTTGAAAAGGGTGACCGAACTGTAGACCAAATGGTGCAAGCCGCCCGAAGCGGCAAACAGAATATTGCCGAAGGGAGCGCCGCCGGAAGCACCTCAAAGGAGACTGAGATAAAGCTCACCAACGTGGCAAAAGCAAGTTTGCAAGAGCTGCTGATTGATTTTGAGGACTATCTTCGCGTCAGAGGTCTTGAGCAATGGGAGAGCGGAAGTGAGAAGGTGAAGCAGACGCGCAATTACTGCAATCATCAGAAAGACTCTTCCGAGATATTGAAAAAACTCCCCGAGCGTTCGGCGGAAACTATTGCTAATATAGCTATTACACTAATACATCAAGCCGACCGACTCTTGTTCGGCTTGATAGAGCGCCAGAAGCGCGACTTCCTGCAGTCCGGCGGAATCCGCGAGCAGATGAGCCGCGCCAGGAAGAGGGCTTTAGAAGCCCGGAGAACTAAGAGCTCTATGAGCTCTATGAATCATAGTACTCATAGCTCTCATAGTACTCATAGTACTCAACCAGGGCCTCTAAAGCCCCCTCATAGCTCTCATAGTACTCATAGCTCTCCTAGTACTCAACCAGGGCCTCAAAAGCCTCAACCAGATAATCCCAAGCCCAAGCCATATGACCATCGACAACGAAAAGAAATTTGAAGAGCATATCGAAGCCGCCCTTTTGGCTTCCCCTCTATATATCAGCCGCAGCCCGAAAGATTTCGATATCAAGCGTCGGGTTGACCCCGATATGCTGTGGCAGTTTCTTCATGCTCAGCCTGATACGTGGAATCGCCTCGTTAAGCGCTTCAAGACCGGTGACGCCGCCCTTGATGCCGTTATCAAGGATTATAACTCCAAGCTCGACAATGGTCTTTCCCTTGTCGATATTCTCCGTAAAGGCTTGAAAATCCAAGGAATCCCGGTGAAGCTGATGCAGACCAAGCCTACGCTCGCCGGTGAGGACTCGGCGCTCCATGAGCTTTACCTCGCCAATCGCTTTGCCGTGGTGCGCCAAATGCGCTATTCTCTTGACAAACATGACAAGAGCAATGAGCTCGATCTCTGCATCCTGCTCAACGGCTTCCCGATCATCACCGCCGAGTTGAAAAATGAAGGCACCGGTCAGAACTACACAAACGGAATATGGCAATATCGCCATGACCGCGACCCGAAGAACCCTATGCTCCGCTCGGCATTGGTGCATTTTGTCATCGACAATAATTATGCCTTCATGACCACCTTCCTCAACGGTGAAGATACGGCCTTCCTTCCCTTCAACGTGGATTCAGTCAACCCTCAGGTAGAGGGTGATTATGCCACAAGCTATCTGTGGCGCGATATTTGGCAGGCCGATTCCTTGCTCAATATCATTGACCACTTCATCAAGAATGTGCAGACAGGAGGAAAGAGCGTCACCTTCTTCCCCCGCTATCATCAGCTGCGCGTGGTGCGTAAGCTCATAAACATGGTGGAGCAAGAGGGCCCGGGTCATAATTACCTTATCGAGCACTCGGCCGGAAGCGGCAAGACAAAGTCAATGGCGTGGCTTGCGCATCAACTTGTAAATCTTGTAAATACGGATCAGACTCCGGTATTCGATTCTGTCATAATGGTCACTGACCGCATCGTGCTCAATGCCAATATGGCCGATGATGTCAATGCCTTTGCCACTGAAGCAGGGGTAGTCAAAGATATTCGTCGCGGAAGTAAGAGATTGGCCAAGGCTATCAACGAGGGTGGACGAATAATAGTAAGCACGGTGCAGAAATTCAGTTATGCCCTCAGCGAACTGAAGCGGGAAAAGCACCGCAACTATGCCGTGATAATCGACGAAGCTCATACCGCAATAGGCAATGAAAGCGCAAAAGACATAGTATCAGCTCTTTCCACCGATGCCGACATAGAAGCCGCAATGGCGGAAGCTGATGCCGCAGGGTATGAAGACCAGATGGATGCGCTCATGGCTTATATGCAGACGCAGCGGCAGCAGATGGGTCATATCAGCTACTTTGCCTTCACCGCCACTCCCAAAGATAAGACGTATGCACTCTTCGGGAAGAAGACGCCGAAAGGGTATGAAGCCCACGACTACTATACCATGAAGCAAGCCATTGACGAGAAATTCATTCTCGATGTTCTGCGCAATTACACCACCTACAAGACGATGTTTGAATACATCGAAAAGAACACCGCTCACCCCACTATGGCCATGACCACGGAAGGTCTGACCCGAGAGCCTGCAGAGCTCTATGGAGAGAAGAAATCGGTGGCTCTGATACTCAGGAAGCTCAATAGCGAGCCGGAAAATATGACTCTCAAAGCGCGCCTCGCCCTCAGCTACTTCATGCAGCATACGCGCAATAAGATAGGGGGGAAGGCCAAAGCTATGTTTGTCAGCGACAGCAGGGCTTCAGCCGTGCGATACAAGAAGATTTTCGATAATCTTCTCGCTGAAGAGTACGGAAGCGAATTTAAGACCCTCGTGGCATTTTCCGGAGAAGTAGAACTCCCCGACGGTTCAAAATATACCGAGGATAAGATGAACGGTTGGGGCATCAAGGATGATAAGATCCGCGAGACTTTCGACACTCCGGAATACCGCATACTGATTGTAGCCGATAAGTTTCAGACCGGATTTGACCAGCCTTTGCT
>CAYNNV010000136.1:0-5561 GCA_964398625.1 uncultured Sangeribacter sp.
TCATGCCATGATAGAGCAGTGGCTCAAGGACATTGACTATTCAAACCTTCTTACCGGAATATCGGATATAAAGGTCGATCCGACACAACTTGCAGCACCGGAGATATTTTATCTTAACGGGATGCGTGCAGGAAAAGAACTGACTATGCTACCCAAGGGTGTGTATATAGTTCGTCAGAGTGGAAAGACAGTAAAGATTAAAATATAATTAGTGAACGAGGATTACATGAATGTAAGGCTGCGCCGTTGATATTGAAGTGACCCCAAAAAGTTATTTTTGTCTAACTTTTGGGGTGCAGTTCAGATATTTACGATGCAGACTCTATATTTTGTGAGACGACAATAATTCTCACATTCACTTATTTCGGTCAGTAGTGTCTTTCTCTGAAAACGTAATGACCGTATGAGCTTTCAGTATAGCAAGCTTATTCATCTCAAGAGGCGTCAGCTTTTTGGCGCCTTCGGGTATTGTAAAATCATTCCGGTTCATAGTCTGTCAGCTTTTATTGGATTGTCGTCTTTCTTTTCAATAAGAGGCATAAGTGCATTGATTAGTAACATCATTCCCATATACGCTACTCCCAGTACAAAGAAGTCGATGCTTACCGGAAATGATTCTTTCACCCATCCTCCTGCCAGGTAGGAGAAGAAAAGCAGCCACAATGAGCATTGCACCGTTACGCAAAGAGTACACCATCTTTTTGCCCTGAACCTCTGATACCAAATACTCCATACAGTGAAGGGAAGACAACAGATGTTGCACAACGCAAGAGCCGGTATTGCTGTGGGGAACATAAGCAATGTCAGCAAGCTAACCGAGAAATATGCAAAACCAACTTCACTCCAACCGAACAATCCGAAAAATTTGGAGGCTAACGTGGCGAGTATATCATCGCAACCCCCTGCCTGCAATACCCCGCAAAAACGATCTGCCTTTGGGTTGTGTATTTTAAGTGACTTTTGCACCAGCAAGTAACTTACATATAAGCCTCCAATATCAATTGCGGTTATAAAATAAGCAGATATATACCTGTATAGACCGTTGAAAATGAAGGCATAAACCAATAGCGCTGAAAGGCAGGCAAGTAATACCCATTTTTTTGATTTCTTGAAGAAATCAAGCCTACGGTGAAGCCCTAACTCAGGCTCAGCTGCTCCGGATTTAGCTTTCGAGAAGAAAACGTTGCCGTCCCAAGCTTCGGTGAAGCGGGCAATGGTGGTCTCCTTAGCCTGCCCCAGACTGATATATTCCACTTTATCCCCGCAAATTGCGGTGACAATTACATTGCCGCCTTCTGCTCCGGCAGTATGTGCAATAAAGGGGAGAGGAAGCTTATGAATACCGGTTTTGTCGGTAAGAAGATAGGCTTCTGATTCCACACCGTAGTCTTCCAGTGCACGAGCGAATCCAAACCACGTCTTAAATGGTATGGACTTCTCCTTCTCGAGTGTATAGTCATGAGTATGGCTCACACCAAGCAGTGTAAGCCAATCGCTCAATAGTGAAGCATCCGGCGATTTAAAATGTGTATTCAGTCGGGTACTATTTGCCATACGGGAACTATTAAATAGTCAGTTACAATTATCCTATGGCTGCCTGAATCTTCTGAAGAAGCACTTCTGCAGGCATTTCACCGGTCTCGCGCATTACCTCTTTCCCATTCTCGTAAAGAAGGAAAGTTGGAAGTGACTGCACATTTTCCTGATTGGCAAGATCTTCATTTTTGTCAATATCAAACTGTAGTACTTTCAGATTGTCGGCAAGAAGAGTCTTGATATCAGCCACAATAGGCATCATTTTCCTGCAGTGAGGACACCAAGTGGCATAAAATTCTACCAATACATACTGAGCTGAATTAATTTCTTGTGTGTAGTTCATAATAAATAAATTTATAAGTTTCATCAATATAACACCTGCCCATACCTATTGGTTGAGTAAGTGCAGACAAATTCTATACTGATTCTGAGACATTATTTGTGTCGCCCCCATACGTGACCGCATCTCGGGCAAAACCGATCATTAATAGTACCGGTAAATTTGGAACAACTGCAATCCACGCATCCTCCGCTTCCTCCAAATGATGGTTGACTTCCCGATCGATTATAGTTTTTATGTACTACTTTCATACCATGACATTTTTGGCATACAAAACCTCCATAATAGCCGGTACCGCCACAATTAAAGCAACTCTCCTGTTGGCTTGATGTCAATTGAAGTATTTTTCAACTCCGATTGCTGAATTCAATCTTTTTTTCGTAAATTCGTATCCGCCAGTTGACTTCGCCATTGCAGTATATGGGCAGTGAGACACCATGTATAAGTGTTTTTTTGTAACTTTGCAGCGGTTTTTTTCAACCTGAGTTATGGAAATTGCAGTTAAGGAATTTGATGAGCTTTCTCTCCGCGAACTTTATGAGATTTTGCGTTGCCGCACTGAAGTCTTTGTGGTTGAGCAAGCGATTCCTTATCGCGAACTTGACGGCGACGACGTTCGCTCTTTGCATCTTTTTGTAAAAGAGGGGAATGAGATTATTGCTTATATGCGGATTATAGAACCCGGTGTACGAAATGACTCTGCCGTGATAGGGAGAGTGCTGACTATGAAGAAATATCGTGGTCGAGGGCTTGCAAGGCTGTTGATGAAGAAGGGGATTGAGAAGGCTTTTGAACTTTGTGACAGCATACACATTGAGGCTCAGACTTATCTGAAAGATTTTTATGAGTCGCTTGGGTTTGAAGCCGTATCGGATGAATTTATCTATGAGAGCCGTCCGCATATATCGATGATACTTAAGAAATATTAGTATCAGCAGCTGACTCAACAACCTGAATCCGAGAATTGTATCAAAGGATAAAAAGGACTGCCTGACTTTGGAAGGGTCAAGCAGTCTCTCTTAGGTTTTATGCATTAAGTGGGATTCAATAATTTTCGGGGCGTAGTTCAAAGTAAGCTTCCGGATGTTTGCAAACCGGGCAAACTTTAGGCGCGGATTTTCCGATATGGATATGGCCACATTCGCGACACATCCACATTCTGTCGCCATCGCGGGAGAATACCAATCCATCCTCAATATTCTTAAGCAATGTGCGATAGCGCTCCATGTGAGTCTTTTCTATCTCGCCTACACGCTCAAAGAGGCGGGCAATATCGTCAAATCCTTCTTCTTTAGCTGTGCGGGCAAAGTCTACATACATATCGGTCCATTCAAACTCTTCTCCGGCAGCTGCATCTTTGAGATTGTCGATTGTGCCGGGCACATCACCGCCGTGAAGCAGCTTAAACCATATTTTTGCATGAGTATGCTCATTGTGTGAGGTCTCGTCGAAGATAGCGCCAATCTGCTGATAGCCGTCTTTACGAGCTTTCTTAGCATAGTATGAATACTTCACGGCTGCCTGTGACTCACCGGCGAACGCCATTTTCAGACATTCTTCAGTCTTTGATCCTTTAAGGTCCTTCATAATTTACAGTTTATAGTGTTGGTTATGTAATTTAAACGCTGCTGACAATACAATTGTTCAATGTTACATTGTCAGAAGCGTATGTTTATTTCCTCGATTTGCAATACAGTGGGTGATGCTCAAGGAGTTCGGTTCGCAGCCTTGAGCGGTCAAGATGTACATATATCTCCGTGGTGCCAATGTCTTCATGTCCAAGCATCTGTTGGATTGCCCTCAGATTGGCGCCTCCTTCCAGTAGATGTGTGGCGAAGCTGTGGCGAAGGGTATGAGGACTGACCTTTTTTGAAATTCCGGCTGCTAAAGCTAAATCGCGAACAATATAGAAGACCATTACTCGCGTAAGTGGAGCCCCACGGCGGTTTAGAAAAAGGATGTCTTCACTTCCATGCTTTATGGGGCCTTCATTTCGTTGCTCCATATATTCTGCTATGGCTTCAAGTGCAACAGGAGAAATCGGGATTAGACGTTGTTTTGAGCCTTTGCCGTCAACCCTGACAAATCCCTCCTCTGAGTAAAGATTGCTGATTCTCAAGCTTACCACTTCACTTACACGGAGTCCTGATCCGTAGAGCATCTCTATTATTGCCCGATTGCGTATTGATTCTTGTTTGAGCGGATTTATGGCTTCGATCATCGCGTCGATCTCGGATGTGGATAATACCGATGGCAGGGCCGGAGTAATACGCGATGATTCTACGAGGCTCGCAGGATCGCCCTCTATCCAGGCTTCTAAAGCGCAATAGTGCAGGAAGGCTTTCATTCCCGACTTTACTCTCGCCACGGAACGCAAAGATATGCCGAGGTCGAATAGTGTGCTGAGAAATCCGTGGATAGTATCAAGAGTCACCTCAGGGATTGTAAGTTGCCGGCTTTCAAGATATTCAGTAAAGCGTGTAGCATCGCTTATATAGGCCCAAAGCGTGTTTTCACTAAGGGATCGCTCCAGAATCAGATAATCGCGAAATCCGTCAAGAGCCGCAGTATGGTCCGGATAGGCTTTAGACGGTGAGACTGGAGCTCTCATAAGGTAATGATATGATTTACCGGTACTATTCCTTTGCGCAGGAAATATAGGCGTGAGCCGCGGTCGTGGAATATTACTCCTGACTTCACCCTTGAATCCAGCGAGAGCAAATGATCTTCTTCGGCATCGGCTATGAAAATCATGGCCTCCTGCGAGACTGTCAGAACTTTGATAAATTCGAGGCAATATCCAAGGTCGTTGCCTTGGATGACGGCGATGACAGGCTCTGAGAATGCCCTCTCTTTGGGGCATTCTATCCACTTCAGTCGTGAGTCTGAAAGCTCGCATGCCCGGCGCATTGCCGGATGCCATGACGGGCTTACAAGAGCCTGTTTCGGAGAGTATCGAGCTATGAGCCGGAATATCATCCGGCAACGGCGACGAAGTCTGCTTATGCGGATTGCTCCTCGCAGATAGTCATCTATCTCAGTATACGCGTAGTAGTCGTATGGACAGCGTATTATCTCCGTGGCGATATTGAATGCCAGAGGAGAATGTATACCAAAACCCCGACTATGGCGTAACTTCTGCCAGGCGTCAGTCAGCCACATTGCCGCCTCCTTCAGCCGTGTTACGGCGGAGCATTTTCCAAAGAGCAATGCCTAACCCGAGCAAACACAGAAGATATATGATGCTCACAGATGCTATTGCCAGTCCATTAGTGATTTTTACCGATTCAGGATCGAATACGAATTCTACTGTATGCTTTCCGCCCGGTACTGAGAGCGCGCGTAGCACGTAATTCACGCGTGCTATTTCTGTCGGTTTTCCGTCGATGGTAGCAGTCCAGCCCCAGGGGAAATATATCTCTGAGAACACGGCTGTGCGCGGGCCATTTGCTGTATATTCGTATATCAGATGATCAGGACGGTAACTTTTCAGGAATATTGAATCTCCGGCTTCCGGAGCTTTCCCGGTGGTCAGTATCGTGGCGAATTTCTTATCGGTTACAGCGAGCGAGTCGGTCGGCAGATTTGTTAGTATCTGCATCTCTGCATCAGGATTATCCGCAGTCTTGACCCCGCTCACAAACCATGCAGCTCCGAGAGCTCGTGGATTGGGAATCACGGTATC
>CAYNNV010000137.1:0-4364 GCA_964398625.1 uncultured Sangeribacter sp.
TCAAGCTGAGTATCAAAGCCTATAGCCATGGTGTTGAGTCCGTCAGAGAATTTGGCAAGAAAGGCATCAAGGACAACTTCTTCGTTGACAAAAACTGTCCTAAAGTCATCCTTCAAATTATAGAGGCCCAGAAAGCGTCAGCTATAACCACATATGGGGGCAATCCCGATCCTATCAAATACATATTCGAGGAAAACGGTACAACACTCCTAAAGCCCAACGGAGACCTTTCAGAGTATGCGCTAAATTCAGACAACTGGATCAAGTCCGTATGCGCTCTAATGGATAAATGTATGGCAGATGCTCGCAAGAAATATCATGACCGCTTCAGTCTTGGTGACATACTCTCTCCGTTTGTATCAGCTCCATATGGTTTCTTTACCTCTTTCGCAAACTGTGCCGCGCTTGCATTTGCAATTCGCAAACACAAAGCTGATCTGTTTATCCCCGGAGTATCGCAGCCAATTTCCGATGACAAACTGTGTGATATGCTTGTTGACCTTTTTAAGGCCTGGACTAAAGATGGCAAAGCCGATAATGGCAACAAGTTCCTTCTACGTTTCGGCTCGCCGGAAGAAACACAACTAAAAGACCTTATTATCGAGCTCTTTGACCTTCACAAGGTGTCGGGTATAAATGTCAAGGAAATCAAGAGCCTTGAAAATGCGAAATGGGCAGTACAAGAATTCTGTAAGAAAGTTGCAAAGCAGCCACTGTGGACACTACTGCATCTTGATAAATCCGTTGTTTCGGCTGACCAGAAAGAAGCGATGGAAGATCTTATTGCCATTTTCTCACAAGAGAGTCCAACGGTGGATAAAATTAAGACGACCTACAAGAAACTGAAACTCGATAGTACGTCTCTTAATATCATCTTCACAAATACAGCTAACTATCAGAAAGGTTTCGATGCCTTTGTCAAAGGCATCGAAGAAATCAAGGGCAAGTTAAAACCGGAATGGTGGGATGAAATGTTGGAAGCGGTTGACACTCTACAGTCAGAGATAGCATTCCGCAAAGAGTCTGATGTTCGTCAGAGGATTGTTGCTTTTGTTTTTAATAAGTACGTTGTGCCCACACCACCATCTCCCGGTCCCGAGCCACAACCAACTCCCCCTATACCTCCCGCACCTCCTGTCGATATTGTCAAGGAGGCTAAAAATAAAATAAAGAGCATAAATATGCCCAATATGATGTGGCAGAGACTTGCTCTTGATTTACTTCAGGAACGACCAGATTTGGCAAACTTCTTCGCTAACCTCAGCATATGATTACTCCTCAAGACAAAATCGTCAAGTTTGCCAATATCGAAGAGTTGAAAACGGCAATCTGGCAAGACCTAACCTCAAAAGAGGTCAATGCCCAACGTTACTGTGTTCGCTTCATAATGCTTAACGACTTCACAACCTTCAGAGAATTAACAGTCTTTCTCGCCAAGGAATTGAAAGTTAATATGTTTGAGCTACAGCACCTCGCCCTCGGTGACGACAAATCAATCACGATTGATATGCTCAGTGACGCCATAAAAGGTATAACCGAGCGCTCGCTTGTCACACCGTTCTCCGAGCTAGTACGTTTCTATAAAGAAACCGATTTTATAGGTTTCTTCAACGAAATAATTCTGACGGAGGATATGAAACGTCCCGGCAAACGAATATACATTCCCATAATTGGTCTGCACAATCGCTTCAATGACTTCCTTAAAAACTTCGGACGCATAGAAGAAAGCGCCCCTATTTGGCAGTTGTACTCTCCTAAGGATGATAAAGTCCAAGTTTTTGTTACAAAATTCAAGGTTCCCAAAATGCCTGAAAACTCAGAATTTTGTGCACTTGATAAGATGAAAGACTGGCTGGACTTTTGGCGTAAGCAAGCGCCGCGAGATAAAATTCTATGCTCAGCTTTACCAATCCGATACGGTTGGAAAAATTCACGTCCGGACTCGATATTCACATTTAAGGAAATTACAAATCCCCATGAATACATCACCGACTTCCTTGGCGTGAATATACCATTCGAGTATAACGAAACAGAAAACGATTATTGGGACCGTCTGCAAGAATTAGTGTCTGACGGTTTCGACACAGGCTTCGCATGGAAGAAATATATTGAAGACCATTTCGCAACGACGAGATTCGGTTTCAAGAAGATATTGGAAATATGGTTGGATGAGCGCAATACAGAATATGACCGCTGGTTGCTTAAAAATTATTTGATACATACGGGCTCACTCAATAGCCGACCGTATACTGAGCTTTGTCTGGTTGAGACGACCGATTATCTCGTACCTGCGGCTCTGTTTGTCAAACTTGCTGAGCGTATATTTTATTGTACTCCTGCCGAGATTGAAAAGTTCTATGAAGAACGTGCCGCTCTAATGCGTCAGGAGACCAAACACTTCCGCAACATTGTTCCACAAAGCAATCAGCAGTGGATAATGGAGCACCTTATAGAAATTGCTCAATCAGACAAAGGCTTAAGCCGTGTAAAACAACTTTCTACAAGTACTTTCGATTTTGAGAAGGAGCTGTTTTTCGGATGGTACCAGAACCGTTCCGAAGAAGAATTCGGCATGAAACACCTAAAAGATTTCTTTCCCGATCTTCATGCCTATCTTTATGCTCCCGACAAATCATTCTATCAACCGAATGCACAATGGCTTGCCGATTATTTCGATGCATATCGTGAAGCTAAAATCAAAGATCGCTATACCGATCGCATCAAAGGTTTTATCATCACTCATAATGCAAGCGAGAAAGAGTTTTGGGACTGGTATTACAAGCATACATCATGTCATGATTTGTTCCATGAATATACCAACGACCCGTCACGCCGTCCCAATAAAGTATATTGGATTGACGGATTAGGAGCTGAGTTTATTCCATACATTCAATATCTGATTGAGACGTCACACTCAAATTACGAGGTGATAGAGGCAAAGGTGGCAACAACAGGTTTACCCTCCAATACTTCCCTCAATCGATTTGAAGTTGACAATAAGTTCCTTTATAAATTCGGAGAATTGGATGCCATTGCTCATGGTTCACATTATAAAAATCGTAATACACTTATAAGTGAACTTGTTATAATCCGAGACCTTATATCTAAAATTTTAAGAGACAACAGTGTGGGGAGTAATACAATCGCCATTGTGTCAGATCATGGTCTCAGTGCTCTTTCGCGACTTTGTGAACCTCGAAAGCTCACAGGCAATTCTCACCATGAGGGCCGTTATATCCAATATTCTGCCGAAATTGCCGCAGAGTCAATGCGAGAATATATTACGGTAAATAACAATGATGACAAGAAGGACTATAAAGTAGCGTTAACCCATGCATCACTTGGCAACAAACCCAGTTATGAAGTGCATGGAGGATGCACTCCTGAAGAAGTACTTGTACCCTTTATCGTTATTTCTAATAACGACGCATCCAAACCTGTCAAGTATGACATCAGGATTAATAATACCGACCTTCCAAAATCTTCGCCCGTGGTTGAATGCGTTATACTTCCACAACCCAAGTCTGCTCAACTTATTGTCGGCTCGCAGAAAGTTGCCATGACTGTCAATAATACAACGTGGTCGGCTACCATTCCAAATGTTGTCGAGGGGAGTATGGTTGTTTCCATACTTCCGGATAAGGGTAAACTTCAGAACTTTGATGTAAAAGTTTTCGGACTTGGCATAAATAAGTCCATTCTTGACGATTTTGACTTATGAGCGAGATAGGAAAGAAAATACGAACCATATTTGGAAATGCGACAGTCTATAAGAATCCCGATAACAATGAGGTATTCAGCGGGCGCAATCTTCCTTCATTTGTAAAAGATTATCTATTGGCTATTCATACGGAACTTGATGGCTCCCTGCGCAGGAATGCTCTTGTCGAATTCCTTGATGCCCATATCCCGGTTAACCACAACTCTATACGAGCTCGGCTCATGCAAGGCGAAGTTCTCACCTTGTTAACTCGATTTGAGGTGAGTACAAATCTCGCTCAAAATAAGACACAGTTTCAGATACCGGAAATGGGGATCAAGTTGCGTGACACTCTCATTCCACTACATATCGTAGAGATGTTTCCCGATGATTTGGTTGATGGGGTAAAATGGGGTATTATCAAGCTGGTATATGTACCTCCAATCGACCATTCGAGTGGCTATGTAGAAATGTCAAAGTTCAAGCCCTTCCGACCGATGGAAAAACTTGATCTTGCGGCCTTTCGAGAAGGACGGAAACAATTTACTACCGATGAGTGGATTGATGTGTTGATTTCCGGAATGGAGTACACTCCAAGTTCATTTGCAAATAAAACACAGAAACTTGAATTTTTGGCTCGACTGTTACCCTTCATAGAACCTCG
>CAYNNV010000137.1:4374-5554 GCA_964398625.1 uncultured Sangeribacter sp.
TTAACTTTGTAGAGCTTGCATCCAAGGGGACAGGTAAATCATACGTATTTGGCAACCTTTCCAAATTTGTGTGGCTTATTGGAGGAGGAAAGGTATCACGTGCAAAACTATTCTACGACAAAGCCCGCAAGACTCCGGGCATAATGTATAATCATGACCTTGTCGCACTTGATGAAATTCAATCCATATCGTTTACCGACAATATGGAGATGCGTTCTTTCCTTAAGAACTATCTTGAATTTGGACGCACCAAGGTTGATGATTATGAGTTTATGTCAGAGTGTGGACTAATGTTACTCGGCAACATCCCTTTATCGGAAGAAGGATTTCCTCTATCCGATAACTATCTTGACGAATTGCCCGAGGCGTTCAAAGAGTCTGCGCTCATCGATCGTTTCCAAGGCTTCATTGAGGGCTGGCTATTACCGCGTGTAACCACAGACATGGCTCTCCGAGACTGGACCCTTAATGTGGAATTCTTCTCTGAAGTAATGCATCAGCTACGCACTGCACCGGAGTACGCAAATATCGTGACAAAGTCCATATCAGTACCCAAGGGCTCCGATATGCGTCATGTCAAAGCCGTTCAACGTACTGCAACCGCATATCTTAAATTATTGTTCCCTCATATCACTAAGAAAGAGGATCTTGATTTGGACGATTTCTACACATATTGTTTGAAACCGGCAATACACCGTCGCGACATAGTTCGAAAACAATGTGCTATAATGGATCGTGAGGGCTCATTTCATAAACCTATGCCCGATATAACTTTGAAGTAAAATGGCAGCAATTGTAAAACTACAATCATTATATCACCAACTTGACTCACTGGCTTCTGCCGGCGACGACGTTGTTTCAGACCTACGCAAAGAGATTAACAATCTGGAACTAGCCTACCTCAAGGAAGACGTGCTCCCACAAGTTGCTTCCTTATTGGGAGCGAAGATTAAGAGTCTGCGATGCGGATTGGATTGTAGTATTCAATTTGATGAGGACGGGATAATCAATTATAGCTTTTGCACTACCGGCTCAATGCTTATGGTAAAAGACACGATCAATGCCAGAACATGCACTGACCCGGTTCATGCTATGTCACAACCGACAGGTAAAAGGATGGAAATAGCGACTCCAATCATTGCTCAGTCTACATCAAATGTTTGTCTTGTAGATTATTCTG
>CAYNNV010000138.1:0-5543 GCA_964398625.1 uncultured Sangeribacter sp.
GTGGTGGGTCGCAGTAACATCGTGGGCAAACCCGTGGCAATGATGCTCATGCAGAAAAGCTATCCCGGAGATTGCACGGTGACAGTCTGCCATTCAGCTACTGAGAATCTTGCCGAATACACACGCAAAGCCGATATCCTGATTGCTGCTTTAGGCAGACCGGGGTTCATCACCGATGATATGGTGAAGGAGGGTGCTGTGGTCATAGATGTAGGGACTACGCGCGTGCCTGATTCGTCAACAAAAAGCGGCTATCGCCTGCGCGGTGATGTGGACTTCGACAAGGTGGCGCCAAAGTGCTCATATATCACTCCCGTACCGGGCGGTGTGGGACCAATGACCATCTGCTCACTGATGAAAAATACCTTGCTGGCTTATAACCGCAGAGAAGAATGAAATCCGGATTTTGGACATTTATCACAGCCACCATTTTAACCTTGGTGGCTTTTACTTGTTGCAATACCTCAACAGCCAATTCCAACACGAGCAAATCCTTATCAAGCGAAGAGGGGCAAACCGTAGAGAAAAATATCACTGATACAAAGGCCACAATACTCTTTGCAGGCGATGCCATGCTTCATCAGCTGCAAGGTGATGTAGCTCGGAAATTGGGTGGTGCAAAGGGTTATAATTTTAACAGTGTTTTCGAGCTTCTGAAGCCTGAGGTCTCCAAGGCCGATTATGCAGTTGTCAATCTCGAAGTCCCACTTGGCGGCGGCCTACACTCAGGATATCCGCGATTCTCAGCTCCGGATGCCTATGCCAAGGCGCTCAAGGATGCCGGCTTCGACCTGTTTCTTCTGGCTAATAACCACATGCTGGATCGAGGAGACGCCGGGGCGCGGCGCACAATTGAGACACTCACCGGATTGGGTGTAGACAATATAGGTGCATTCAAAAATAAAGATGACCGCAAGAACAGAGTAGCTTTCATTAAGGATATAAACGGTATAAAAGTGGGATTTCTCAATTATACCTATTCTACTAATGGAATTAACCCTACCGAAGGCGTAGTAATACCATTGATAGAGCGGGACAAAATGGCCGATGAGATAAAGCATCTGCGCAAGGAAGGTGCAGAGCTTGTATGCGTCTGCATACACTGGGGAACGGAGTATGTGCTCAATGAGAATAAATTCCAACGCGAGATGACCGACTTTCTGCTTGGAGAGGGCGTTGACCTGGTCATAGGGGGGCACCCGCACGTGATTCAACCAATGGCCATGGTAAAGAATGATGCTACAGGGAAAAATGCTTTTGTGGTATATTCACTCGGTAATTTAGTATCAAACATGACGCGCCCTAACACTCGCGGCGGTGCTTACGTTAAGGTAAATATCTCGCGAGATTCTAATGGCGAAGCACAGATTGATGATGCCGTATATGATCTTTTCATTACTCAGACCCCTGTCGGCAATCAGAATTTTCGTGTCATCCCGCGCAAGAATATCAATCAATTGCATCAGTCGCAGCGAGCTAATTGGGACGATTTCTACCATACTGCCAAGGAGCTTATGGATACAGAAAATAAGAACGTTGCTATTGATAACTAACATTTTTGTCTCCGGTGTGTTATATAAGTGAATACGATTCTAAAACTTAATTAACATACAATTATGAAAAACAAAAATGTACTTGTTGCCTATTTCTCACATACAGGGAATAATTGGGTTGATGGAAAAATAGTAGACCTCAAAGTTGGCAACACTAAGAAAGTAGCTGATAAAGTTGTAGATGCTCTTAAGGCTAAAGGATATAATGTAGAGACTTTTGAAATCAAACCGGTAGAGACATATCCATCAGATTACAAGATGTGTTGCGAGGTAGCCAAGATAGAGAAGGAACGCAAAGCGCGTCCCGAGCTTATTGGCAAATTCTCCGGAATGAAGGAAATTGGCACAGTCGTGCTCGGATTCCCAAACTGGTGGGACAATATGCCAATGCCCGTCTTTACTTTCCTTGATATGTATGATTTCTCCAACAAGAATCTCGTACCTTTCTGCACAAATGAAGGCTCCGGACTCGGCGATAGTGTTCGCACACTGCGTAATTACTTACAAAATGTAGATGTATTTCCGGGAGTGTCAATCCGCGGCTCAAAGGCGGATGACTGCGATGCGGAAGTGGCTGAAATAGTAGCACAGGTAGAAAAGCCCTGATAGATTATCATTTTTTACAAATAAATTATTACGATGACTCCCCTTAATCAGGGGAGTTATTGTTTTACTATCGCTAAGGCAGCTGATTTTGGTTTTCCCGCTTAAAATGACTATCTTTGCACCCGATTTTAACAAGGTTATTCCCAAAGAAACAAAATGATACAGGTCAACAATCTCGCCATGCAATTTGGCAAAAAGACACTTTTCCAGGATGTCAACCTCACATTCAATCATGGCAACTGCTATGGTGTGATCGGCGCAAACGGAGCCGGCAAGTCCACTCTGATGAAGATACTTTCCGGTCAGCTTTCCCCTACTCACGGCACAGTGACTTTCGGACCCGGTGAGCGACTTTCCGTCCTATCGCAGGATCACTTTGAATTTGATGAATGCACTGTAATAGAGACCGTACTCAGGGGGCATACAGTACTCTGGGACGTGATGCAGGAAAAGGATGCTATCTATGCCAAGCCCGATTTCTCTGATGAAGACGGTATCCGAGCCGCAGAACTTGAGGAGAAATTTGCCGAACTTGAAGGTTGGAATGCTGAAGCGGACGCAGCAGCACTCCTTTCCGGACTTGGTATTAAGGAAGATCGCCACTATATGCTCATGAAGGATATGAGCGCCAATGAAAAGGTGCGTGTACTGCTTGCAAAAGCACTCTTCGGGAATCCTGACAATTTATTGCTTGACGAGCCTACCAACGACCTTGACCTGGAGACTGTAGCTTGGCTGGAAAACTATCTTGCAAATTTTGAAAATACGGTACTTGTAGTTTCTCACGACCGTCACTTCCTCGATGCCGTCAGCACCCATACTCTCGACATCGACTTCAATAAAATCAACCTCTTTGCCGGCAACTATTCTTTCTGGTATGAGTCATCACAGCTCGCTCTTCGTCAGCAGCAGGCGGCCAATAAGAAAGCCGAGGAGAAGCGTAAGGAACTTCTTGAATTTATCCGTCGTTTCTCTGCCAATGTAGCAAAATCAAAACAGACCACTTCACGCAAAAAAATGCTCGAAAAGCTCAACGTCGAGGAAATCCAGCCCTCTTCACGCCGCTATCCCGGCATTATATTTACTCCCGAGCGCGAAGTCGGAAATAAGATTCTTGAAGTAAAAGGATTGTCAGCCTCAGTAGAGGGTGAAACGCTTTTCTCTGACGTCAATTTCCAAATTGAAAAAGGTGACAAAGTAGCATTTCTCAGCCGCGATCCTCGAGCAATGACCGCTCTTTTTGAGATTATTATGGGAAACCGCAAGGCTGATGCCGGCGATTTTGACTGGGGACAAACCATCACTACTGCTTATCTTCCGCTCGACAACAGTAGCTTCTTTGAGACAGATCTCAACCTCGTGGACTGGCTTTGCCAATGGAGCGACGATTCTTCTGAAATCTACCTCAAAGGATTTCTCGGCAAGATGCTTTTCTCCGGCGAAGATGTGCTGAAGAAAGCTTCCGTACTTTCCGGTGGCGAGAAGATCAGATGCATGATTGCCCGCATGATGCTCTCAAATGCCAACACTATGGTGCTTGACTCCCCTACCAACCACCTTGACCTTGAATCAATTCAGGCATTCAATAATACTCTCCGGAATTTTAAGGGTGTGATTCTAATGTCAAGCCACGACCACGAGTTCATTCAGACCGTCTGCAACCGAATCATCGAGCTTACGCCTAACGGCATAATCGACAAGATGATGGATTACGATGATTATATCACCGATGAAAAAGTTGCAGCCGCTCGCCTTCGTCTTTATGGAGAATAAAATATTTTGAATCATGGTAAAACATATAGTGACTTTCAAACTTCGCGGCACATCAGATAAGCGGCTTAAAGCCGCCTCCGCATTCCGCGATGCACTCATGGCACTTCCGGCCATCATTCCCGAACTCAAAAAGATGGAAGTCGGAATAAACGAAAATCCGGCAGAGGACTGGGACGTAGTTCTTACAGCCACACTTGATAAGATGGAAGATGTAGCCCTCTATGCTGCACATCCGGCTCATGTGGCCGCTGCCGCCATCATTGCGCCGCTTAAGGAATCACGCGCCTGCGTTGATTACTATTGCTGATTCTTATTTTCCAACCTTTCAATTCTAACTTATGAGAAATCTTTTATTGATTCCGGCTATTGGCTGTGCCTTCTGCTCCGCAATGGCCGAAGGCCCGGCAGCTGATGCAGTGATAGAAAAAATTCCGACCGTCATAAAAAAGATAATGCCGGGGAAAACGCCGGATACCCGAAGCGATGTTAATTATTCATGGAGACCGCGACAAATTGAAAAATACAACTTTCAAGACAATGACTGGGCTCTTACTCAAACCGAAAGATACGTATGGTTTGCCCCTGAGAAGCCGGAAGAGGTTGTAACTGCGGTTGCCTCCGGTGGAGAAAGCAAGGATGTTTACTCCTACAATGAGCTTGAATGTCCCGTTGAAAGAAAGCAATATAGTCTTAACGGTGAAAAGTGGCAATTAAAAGAAACGGAGAGTTGGAAATATGATGCCGTCTCGCCAACCTTTGTAATCGAGGATTGCACCACGGCTCTCGACGCCGACGGCAACCAAAGTATAATTGAAGGCTACAAGAATACCATAGAGCGCAATGCTGATGGGAATGTAGTATCTCAATTAAGCAGCGAATACAGCGACGGAGAATACGAGCCTGTATTCAAATCGGAGATAATCTACGGTAACGACAATAAAGCTACTTCCATCAATCTCTACGAATATACCGGCGATGACACCCAGGAATCTTGGGAGAAAGTATTTGCCATAAAAGAGATCACTTGGAAATCAACTGACGGTCAATTCCTGTTTGGAGACAGTGAAGAAGGGCTTCTTTCACTAATGTCAGGCTCAAACCGCATCTCTAAGGCCACCATAGAGATATATCAGGATGGTGAGCAAATGATTGAAGTGCCCCTTACAGCTACTTACACCGATACATCTATGACTGCCAAAGGCACTACCACTATTCAAGGTGTAGCCGCTAATATCCGATTCGATTACAACATGCTCGAATATGGAGGTTTCCGATCGAATATAGAAATTAGCGTGAATATGTTTATCATCTCCTACAAACAGAACATTACCACTACCCGGGAATGTAATGAGTGGGGAATGGTGACTCTTAACGAAGCCACACAGTCCGACGGCTCCGAAACTACCATAGAATACCGTGATATCTACGATGTCACACTCGGTGATGACGGCTATCCGGCTTATGGCATCATGAGCAAATACGATGAAGCAACCGGCAAGATGATTCAAACCGA
Source organism: uncultured Sangeribacter sp. (assembly GCA_964398625.1). Taxonomy (GTDB): domain Bacteria; phylum Bacteroidota; class Bacteroidia; order Bacteroidales; family Muribaculaceae; genus Lepagella. Next base: position 5,446 of record CAYNNV010000138.1, read on the forward strand.
AAAAAATGTATACTCCGACTATGGAGAAACATCAGTCGAGGAGCTACCGGTTACATCTGAGGAATGCGACAGATATTTCAATCTGCAAGGAATAGAGC